>CANHVO010000032.1 GCA_947463915.1 Planctomycetaceae bacterium | reverse complement strand
TCCTTCAGAGCTCTGTGGCAGTTGGGGCATTGGAGCTGGGGTTTCGTTCGCCCTGCGAACTTACCCCCGGCTAAAAACTGCCATCGCGTTCGCGATTGAATCACAACCCCAACTCGCCCCGGTTTGACACGCGATTGACACGCCGGAGCGTTCACTTCCAGGTGGCTCGCCCGTACATTTAACCGGCCATTAAGAGCCTTAGCACTGCTCTATTTTTCGCTTCGATAGACCTTCGTCACCCCCCATCGATTTTTTGTGATGGCCGCAAAAGAACACAGAGAACGTGAAAGAGAAAGAGGGGGTGACAGCCACATCCTTTCAGAGCCGCTGTCTTTCTTTCGCGAACTTTGTGCTCTCTTGCGGCCAACGCAAGCGCGACTGTGGGCATTGCGGCAACTATTTCAACATGCTCTGGGGGATGCCGAGTGTCGCTTTGTCCGGGCCTAACGCCACTGGAGCGTGGATGAAGGAGTTCGGTACTTGGTACTTTGATCTGGCACGTCGATGGGACGGCAGCTACCCGCACCAAAGCCCGCCAGAAAACGAGGAAGACAGCTTCGTGGGTTTCGATGCAACTGGCACTTACTTGTTGGCATATGCTATTCGGGTGGAGGGGCTTCGCGTCTTTGCCAAGCACCGCATCGCAAAAAGGGATCCAGGCATGCGTTCGCTACACACGGCAGCAGAACCCGGGGGAAAACCAGTTGCGAACGCCGGAACTGATGAAAATCCTGCTAAGCTATGGCACTCACGCCAAAGTGGTCATTCCAGAACTGACCGAAATCGCCAACTACTTCGAAAAGGACGAGCCGGACTTCACCGAAGAACTGATGAAGCAGAAGGCCAAGTCCATCCGGAATACGATTCTAGCTATCGAGGCGACGACAGAGACACCGGAACTCGACCGACTAAGATAATGAACCTGGCGGAGTCTCGCAAATCCAATCGGATTTGCCTGTTGGCTCGGCCATACGACTTAAGGACGATTGCCGTTTCTTCGATTACGGGGCGAAAAGGCAGCTTTCCAAATCCAATTTCCATACCCCTATGTTAAAATCAAGCCCATGAACCGTCATCCAGTTCGATTTGTTGTCCTCTTTGGTATCGCGGCCGTTGTGAACATGGTTTCGATGGCGGATGTTACTCGCGGCCAAGAAAGGCCTCTTCGTCAGGCCGCAGAACTTACGATCGATTCCATATTTAACAGTAACGACTTGGATGGCGAGACGTTCGTTGGGAAATGGCAGAGCGACAGCCAAGGGTTCGAGCGAATCAAACGCGACGCCAAGACAGGAAACACATCGATCATAAGAGTCGATCTTACCGCTGCGGCGGCTGAACAGGTATTGGTGTCCAGCAAGATGCTGACTCCTGTGGATACCGAGAAGCCGCTCAGTATTGATTCGTACCAATGGTCGCACGACAAAACCAAGCTACTGATTTTTACGAACACGGAACGTGTTTGGCGTTACAACACGCGCGGTGACTATTGGGTTCTTGACATGGAGTCCAAAACACTTTTGAAAGTTGGCGGTGATGCGTCTGCTTCGTCCCTCATGTTCGCCAAATTTTCTCCGGATGCTAAACAAGTCGCTTATGTTTACAAGAACGATCTCTACATTCAAAACTTGAATGATCGTTCGATCACTCGACTGACCGATACAGCCAAGGCGGCCAAAATCAACGGTACGTTTGACTGGGTTTACGAAGAAGAGTTTGCTGATCGGGACGGTTTTCGTTTTAGCCCCGATGGCAAACGGATTGCCTTTTGGGAGATCGACGCAACTGGGATCGAATCATTCCCGCTGGTAAACAACACGGAAACGCTCTATCCCAAGATTCAGTATATCCCCTATCCAAAAGTCGGAACGATCAACCCCGCTGCGAGAATCGGCGTGATTGAACTTTCCAGTAGAAAAAC
Source organism: Planctomycetaceae bacterium (assembly GCA_947463915.1). Classification (GTDB taxonomy): domain Bacteria; phylum Planctomycetota; class Planctomycetia; order Pirellulales; family Pirellulaceae; genus JBKCUI01. Next base: position 30,238 of record CANHVO010000032.1, on the reverse strand, counting down.
CAGATGGATGCCGATTCCCGGGGACGAACGAGATAACTACTTGCCTCGCATGGAGTGGGTCGACGAAACGCGGTTGGTAATCCAGCAAATGAATCGACTGCAAAACCAGCTCGTCGTTTATGTCGCTAACGCAACCAATTCACATGTCGATGTGATGTTGACGGAAAAAGATGATGCATGGATCGATGTTCAAGACACCCTCCACTGGCTTGCCGACCGGTCGCAGTTCGCTTGGTTAAGCGAACGAGATGGATGGCAGCATATCTATCTCGCTTCCGTCGCTAACAAATCCGTCAAGCCTGTGACTTCTGGTGATTTTGATGTCATGGAGATACTTGGCATTGATGACGACGCCCAATGGATCTATTTCTATGCTTCCCCTTCTAACGCTACCCAGTTGTATCTCTATCGTGTGCATTTCGATGGCAGCCAGTTGCAACGCGTTACACCAGAGACCAAGACCGGGATGCATCGTTACGTTCTTTCGCCCGATCGCAAAATGGCATTGGCCACATCGTCTACACTCACTTCGCCACCCACGACCGAGGTAGTCCGTCTAAGCGATCACGCAACGCAGTTCGTCGCCGAAGCCAACTCAAGACTTCGCGATCAGGTTAAGGCGTTGCAGTTGCCTACGAGTGAGTTCTTTCGCGTCGACATCGGTGAGGGGGTTGAGCTCGACGCCTGGTGCATTCTGCCGCCAGATCATGATCCATCGAAAAAGTATCCACTGATCGTTTATGTCTACGGCGAACCTGCGGGTCAAACCGTTGTGGATAAGTGGGGCGGAGATCAGATGTTGTGGCATAATATGCTCGCACAAAAAGGCTATGTTGTGATGAGCTTTGACAACCGAGGCACACCCGCGCCTCGCGGACGCAAATGGCGAAAAAGTGTATATCGCCAGATTGGTATTCTTGCTTCGGCCGACCAAGCTGCTGCGGTGAAGTCAGTGCTTAAGGAACGTCCGTATCTAGATCCGAAGCGTGTAGGCGTTTGGGGTTGGAGCGGGGGCGGATCGATGACGCTTAACGCCTTGTTTCGCTACCCTGAAATCTATACCGCCGGGGTGTCGGTTGCACCTGTCCCGAATCAACTTTATTACGACACCATCTATCAAGAGCGATACATGGGCTTGCCCAGCGACAACGAAGAGGGCTATCGCTTGGGATCGCCCATCACATTTGCGAACAAGCTTCAGGGTGAACTTCTGTTGATCCATGGTACAGGCGATGACAATTGCCACTACCAGACGACGGAGTTGTTAATCAACGAGTTGATCAAGCACAACAAACCCTTCTCTATGTTCGCTTATCCGAATCGTACTCATGCGATCCGCGAGGGCGACAATACTACGCGGCACCTCTACCAGATGATCACCAATCATTTCCTACGCACACTTCCACCAGGGCCAAAGCAGTGATGTTTCAAGGACACACGGCATTCACAAACTTCAGAACAAATGTAGTCCTTATTGCGACGCTGTTTCGAACAAAACTTGCCTGTTTGTTGCCGGTCATTGCGATAGCAGGATGGTTCTACCCGGTTGGCGCAGCGGAACCCGCGCCAACAGCCAATCTTGACGACTATCAAAAGTTCGTTGCACCGCTTTTCGCAAAATGCTGCGTCGATTGTCACGGCCCAAAAAAGTCCGAGGCAGGACTCAGGGTTGACGAACTGGATCCCAATCGTCTCACCGGTGGAGACATCGACCGGTGGGGCGAGATTTACGCCGTCTTAAGTCAACGCGAGATGCCGCCGGATGACGAACCGGATTACCATCTCAAGGACGAGGACCGAGCGCAAATCATCGAATGGCTTGGGATTGAAATTCAAAAGGCCAGCCAGGTCCGAGGAAACGCCGTACGTAACAGCTCCTTTCGTCGCATGGCGAACTACGAATACAACCACGCCCTACAGGACTTGCTGGATCTCAACATTCAGTTTACAGCAGGTCTCCCGCCCGAAATCACCTCCGAAGACGGTTTCAAGAACAGCTCAAAATATCTTCAGATGTCGGCGACGCAGCTCGAGACCTATCGCGAGATTGCGATCGTGGCCCTTCAAAAAGCAACTGTCGAAGGGGACCGCCCAAAAGTGGTGACCTGGCAGATCCCGATGCAAGAGGCAATGGATAAGGCCGCAGCATTGAAACAAAAGCCCATCCATCGCAAAAATCCTTCTGATGCCGGAAAAATCCGGAACACACACATTGTCAACAAGGACACCGGTGAGGGCTTCTCTTACCAATGGACTTATTACGTGGTCCTCGATGATGATGACCGCCAAGGGGTTTGGAATCTCAAACCCGACAATATCACCTCCGCCGTCCCCCCAGTCTCCAGCGTCGTCGCAGTCCTCCCGCCATCCCGACAATTCCAGCTCGATCTCGGCAACTCGGTTCCGGATGAGGGCATCCTACGCGTTCGGATTCGAGTCGGTGCAAGCGAACGTCAACCAGGTCAGTCAGCGAACCTCAGATTGCATTTCGGCTTTCAAACCAACAATGAGGGAAAAATGTCGAAAACGATCACTGACAGGGACGTTGAGGTGACCGCTTCTGCAAAAGATCCGGAGTTTCTCACCTTTGAGGTCCCGCTCGATGGGCTGCCGCGAAACCCCTACCGAAAAACACACGAAGTCGGAGGCTCCCCCAATTGCACTGAGTATCTTGCAATCCAAAACATTTCCTACAGCGGAAAAAGAGGAGAAGGCGATCCGGTGAATCTGGAAATCGACTATGTCGAGGTCGAAGCCGGACTCTATGAAACCTGGCCACCAAAATCCCACACCGCCATCTTCTTCGAGAGCCCGAATCTGAATGATGAAGATACTTATTGCCGGGAGATCCTATCGCGTTTCATGACGCGGGCTTGGCGACGTCCTATTGCCGAAGAGGACATCGCACCCTACCACGAACTCTTCTCAAAATATCGGCCAGGCTTCTCCTCCTTTCAAGAGAGCATGATCGAAGTCCTCGCCACCGTGTTGGCCTCACCTGAGTTCCTGTATCTGGTCCAAACCGAATTCGAATCGCCTTCCGCTTCGCACACCATCCGCGACCTTGAGTTGGCCAACCGTCTTTCATTCTTTCTGTGGTCTAGCATCCCGGACACCACGCTTCTCGATCTCGCCTTTGCCGGCAAACTCAAATCGCCAGACGTTCTGGATTCCCAAATAGAGCGAATGTTGGCTGATTCCAAATCACAACGATTCACCCGACACTTTGTCCAGCAATGGCTGGGCCTCGAGGCCATAGACAACCTCGTCGTCGATCAAAAGAAATTCGAGGTCTACGACGAAGCCTTCAAAGAGAACCTTCTCAGCGAGCCGCTCGCCATCTTTGACCACATGCTGCGAAACAATCTCAGCATCATGGATTTCCTCCATTCGGACTATCTCGTCATCAATGAGTCACTGGCTCGGCACTACGGAATCCCGGGCGTTTCTGGGCAGGATTTTCGAAAAGTCCCACTCAGCCCCGGCTTCAGCCGCGGCGGCCTCCTCACCACCGCGGCCGTCCTCACGATGAATTCCAACGGCGTTGATTCCAATCCTCTTAAGCGAGGAGTTTGGCTACTAGAAAAAATTCTTCACGACCCACCGCCACCACCGCCGCCGAATGTTCCCGAGGTGGACCTGACCGACCCCCGGATTCTCAAGATGACTCCGAAGGAACGCATGGCCGATCATCGCAACCAGGCCGCCTGCCGATCCTGTCACGCCAAGATCGATCCCTGGGGACTCTCTTTGGAAAATTACGATGCCATCGGTCGCTTCCGTACGACCATCCATGACCAACCTGTCGATGCCACCGCTGTTCTCTACAACAAGCAACCACTGGTCGGAGTGGCGGGATTGAAAAGTTACCTCATGGCCGACCGACAAAATCAGTTCGCAAGAGCGATGGTTCACAAATTGAGCACCTATGCCTTGGGCCGCCCGATGTCCTTCGCTGACCGGGCCGAGATCGACAACATGGCAGACGAACTCAAAGAACGTGGAAACGGTCTGCATGATCTCGTTTTCATCGTCATTCATAGCAATTTGTTCAATCAAAAGATCAATCAGGAAAAAGGCCATGACCAATAACCGCCACCTCTTGAAACGAAGAGAGATTCTTCAATGCGCCGGCATTGGCCTCGCCCTGCCTTGGATGGAGACCTTTGCCGCCAACAATGAGCCGACGGAAAGAGTGGCTCGCTTTGTGAGCATCTACCATCCGGATGGAGTGGGCCTGCCCCGGAAGGATGACCCCGCCTGGAGGGACTGGAGCTGGTTCCCCCAGGGAGGCGAACGCGACTTCCGCTTAACCAAGGTCCTCGATGTCCTCGAACCACTGCGCAGCGAGATCACGATTTACTCCGGCCTTTCCCATCCCGCCGCTCGTAAAGTCCACGGCCATGCCAATGCAGACCAATACCTCACCGGTGCCGAAACCGGAAGCGAGGGACCTTACAAAAACACGATCTCGCTCGACCAAATCATCGCCGCTCACGTCGGTAGCCACACCCGTCACTCTTCCCTCGTCTTATCTACCAATGCTGGGACTGGCGCACCCCGGGCCACTCATACTTCTTCCTTCGACCAACAAGGCCGCCCCATTCCATCGATAAACCGCCCCAAAGAAATCTTCGATCTCCTCTTTGTCACTCAAGGAAGGGAAACCCGTGACAAGCTTGCCCGAAGCAAAAGCGCGCTCGACCTCCTCATCGCCAACGTCAACACGCTCAACCGAAAGCTCTCGAGCCACGACCGCGAAACGCTAGAGCAATACCTCAACTCCGTGCGCGATACCGAGGTCAAGTTGCACAAAGCCGAACAATGGATCGATACGGCCCTTCCCGAAGTCGATGCCGACCACTTGAATCTCGAAGTTACCGTCCGCGACAGCCGTACCTATATTCAGACCATCTACGAACTCATCTTTCTCGCCTTCCTAAGCGATTCCACCCGTGTCGCCACCTACATGATGGGCAGGGAAAACACCGGGGGGCCTCAGGATCTCCTTGCTCGGGCAGTCGGTCTCAACAACGCCCACAGCCTGACCCACGACGTCAAGAAGCCCGACGGCTGGCGCAACCTCGGAACCTACAACCGCTTTCAAACAGAGGAATTCGGTCGCTTCCTCCAAAAACTCAAGGACACCCGCGAGCCCAACGGTAACGGCACGCTTCTCGACAACACCTTCGCGATGCACGGGTCAGCCTCTAGCAGTTTCCACCTTTCGCGGAACTACCCCATTATCTCCGCCGGCGGCAAAAACCTCGGCTTCCAAAATGGCCGCTACCTCAAGTTCGGAAAAGGAAACGAAGACAACCAAGCCAACGCCGGAATCGCGGATGACACAGGTTGGCGCAGCGACCCCGACAATCATGAACTCCCCCTCGCTCATCTCTTTGTTACCATCCTGAAACGAATGGGCATCGAAACCAACGAGTTCGCCGGTTACAAAGGCGGTCTTGACCGAGTCTAAGCTGGAGCGTTGTTACATCGGGGCAGTCGTGAATGGCTCTAACTGTTTGGTCTTAAGAATAATAGGGATCTACCAAATCAATCAACATGACAACTAAAACAATAATTACTACAGCGTTGTTGTGCGTCCTCTCTTCAAACTGCCTCGCCCAGCCACTCAAGGTGTTTATCTTGGCTGGACAATCGAACATGGAAGGACACGCTGAAATCCGGACCTTTGATTACATCGGCAAAGATCCAGCCACGGCACCCTTGCTCAAGGAGATGCGCAATCCCGATGGAACGCCTCGCGTATGCGACAAGGTCTGGATGTCCTATTTGACCGGGCCTTATGATGGCAGTGCAAATGGTGAGGGCTTGGGGAAATTGACCGCAGGCTTCGGAGCACGCGGAGACCAACCCACCAAGGATGGCGGCAAGATTGGGCCTGAGTTCACCTTCGGTATCACCATGGAGAAAGAGCTAAAGGAACCCATCCTGATCATCAAGACTGCATGGGGCGGCAGATCGCTCAACACGGAATTTCGTCCGCCTAGTGCCGGGCCATATAAACTGCCCAAGCAGGTTCAAGATGAGTGGGACAAACATCCCAAGGGGGCCCATGGCATTCCCAAGCTTGAGGATCGGAAGAAATGGCAGGAAGACAAGGCTGCCGCATCAGGTGTGTTTTACCGAATGATGGTTGAACACGTGAAAAAGGTGCTCGCGGATCCCGCTCGAGTGTGCCCCGCTTATGATCCTAAAGCGGGCTATGAGCTTGCGGGTTTTGTATGGCTTCAGGGGTTCAACGATCTTGTCGATGGCCAGACCTATCCGAATGGTCAGTATGACGAGTACTCGCGTCTCTTGGCGCACTTCATCCGCGACGTGCGCAATGACCTTTCCGCTCCGAAGATGCCATTTGTCATTGGCGTACTCGGTGTCGATGGCGAGAAGAACGTCAACTTCCGCAAAGCCATGGCTGCTCCAGCTGTCATGCCCGAGTTCCAAGGGAATGTAGTTGCTGTCGATACCGCTCCTTTTTGGGATCGTGACATCGAAGCCGCAGAGCCCAAGCAGAGTGAGTATAACAATATCGTCGGTACGGCTCACACATTGAGAGCGGATGGCACGCTCAATACGCAGCGGAAATGGGATAAGTTCTGGACGCCGATTGGTAAGCCTCTGCCACAGGATCGCAACTGGCACTACGTCACGGTCGATGCCACCGAATCGAAAGACAAATTGAAAGAGTTTACCGATAGGCGATTTCGTGACATCACATTCCCCGCCGGAATGGAAAAATGGTATTCGCCTGAGTTCGATGACAGCCAATGGACTGCAGGCAATGCACCCATTGGCAAGGGCGTATGGAACCATAGCGGTGTCACTTTGGAAAAACATTCCTCACTTTGGGGCAAAGAAGAATTCCTGCTCATGCGATCTACTTTTGAAGTAGACAACCTCGATTACGATACCTACCGCATTTCGATTTTAGCGAGACAGGGGTTCCATGTTTTTTTGAATGGACACAAGATTCACACCTACATATGGTGGCTGGATAAACCGCAATACAGATCCATCATCCTCGATCAAGAACAGACTCAATATTTGAAGAAAGGGAAGAACGTCTTGGCGGTTTATGCCAATGACCAATACTCCCCAGACTCCTCTGAGCATTATGCCGCGATCGATGCATGGATTGAGGGAATCACTAAGACGGATCAAAAAAAGCTCGATCTCGCTTTGGAGGAAGTCCTTTCACCCAAAGACAGAGAAGCACTGAAGGGCGCATCCAATGGCGGCTACCACTACTTCGGCAGCGCAAAAATCTTTGCTCAGATGGGAAAAGCCTTTGCGGAAGCAAATCTCGAACTCATCAAGAAGTGATCAAGAAGTAAGAAACAAACAAATCGGCGGAGCCTGTGGCTAAGCACATAGGCAAAAGTCCTCGAGTGAAACAAACTAATGGCAGTGGGCACTTACCTTCGATTGTGTTTTTGTAGCGGCAGGGCGCGAGCCTTCCGGTGTCGCGGTATTTATGATCACTAACCGGACGGCTTGCGCCGTTCCGCTAACGAAGTGAGCGCCATTTGGCTATCGCCAAACGGCAAATGGATATGAAATAAACATGCCAATGTGCTTAGTTCGCAGCGATTGCATCCATCTTCATCTACGAAATGAACCATGATTGAGATCAGACCGGCCGTATCTACCGACGTGGAAATCATCGCCCAGTTCAACATCGCGCTTTGCCGAGAAACCGAAGGCAGAGAACTGGAGCGCGTAACCGTAACCAACGGAGTTCGGCGCTTTGTTACCGAATCCAAAAGGGGTAGATACTTCGTGGCGGAGATCGATGGCCAAGTCGTGGGACAAGCCGCTCATACTTTCGAGTGGAGCGATTGGAGAAACGGCGAGATCTGGTGGATTCAGAGTGTCTATGTGCATCCCCTTTTTCGAAGCAAGGGCGTGTTCCGAACTCTCTTTATGCATATCAAGGAACTCGGTGAAGCGGATGCCGATTGCTGCGGCATACGTCTCTACATGGAGCGGGAAAACGAAACCGCTCGGGAAAGCTACCGGCGCCTCGGATTCAGCGAAACGGGTTATGTCGTATTCGAGCGGTTGTTTTCTCGAAGGGACGATACGTCGACCAAGTCACGCCACGAGGCAGGGATGGGGAAGATGGTTTAAGTTCGCTCTATTCGATACGAACTGTCGCAATGCTTCTGCTGTTCGGTGCGAAATTTGTCGATATCTGGTCTCGTAATTGGGGCGGAGGCAAGGCGTTTTTGCGGTTATAATGCGTCGCAATCCGGTCGCATCGAAGAGAACGCAAATCGCGGAAATTAGCGAAACGAAATCCTTACTCGTGGTTTGAATGATGAATAAGTTGCATTTAAAGTCCATCGTGGAAGAAACAAATAGCCCCGCAGGATTTGTCTTTGACTCGTTCATTCAAGTAATGGTTGTCTTATCTCTTCTGGCGTTTTCGATTGAAACCCTGCCAAATCTGAGCGCAGAGGTTGAAGTCTTCCTTCATTGGTTCGAGCTTTGCACTGTGTTGGTTTTTACCTTGGAATACCTGTCACGTGTTTGCGTCGCCACGCCCCGCCGGAGCTACGTTCTCAGTTTTTTCGGCATGATCGATTTGCTCGCAGTCTTACCCTACCTCATCGGCCTTAGCTTGGATTTGCGTTCAATGCGCGCATTTCGACTACTGCGACTATTTCGCATTCTTAAGTTTGCACGATACAGCTCAGCAACGCGCCGCTTCCACATCGCATTGAACATTGCCCGTGAAGAACTGATTCTTTTCTTTTGCGTGACACTGATTCTGATCTTTTTAGCATCGGTGGGTATACATCATTTCGAAAGCGAAGCGCAACCTCATACTTTTGGCTCGGTGTTCCACTGCCTTTGGTGGGCAGTCTCGACACTAACGACGGTTGGCTATGGCGATGTATATCCGATTACCGTAGGCGGGAAGATTTTCACGTTCTTTATTCTAATAGTTGGTTTGGGCTTTATTTCAGTCCTGGAGGCCTAGTCGCTTCGGCGCTTGGCAAGGCGAGGCAAATCGAGGATCAAGAAAAAGCGCTCGCTGTGGAAAACGAAAGAACCGCGCTCGATGACCAGAATTCGGAATGATTTGTAGAACTAGTCGCAAGTAGGCGCCCGGCTGAGGGTTTTGCAGTTGTTCGTCTGGATGTTTTTGGCTAAACGATCTACACTGAGTGCGGGCAGAACAATTCACTTAGCCCTTTCCCGCCAACTCGATTCGTTCTGAATCCACCACCTCCTTCTACGCCAGGAGCCTCCACGATGAATCCGTTCCTTTCTCGACGTCGATTTGTGCTCAAGTCTGCGGCCGGAGCATTGGCCATCCCTGTTTTGCCCTCCCTCGCAGATGATGACATCGGAAAGCGGTCGGTCGCCGGTATCGCTCCGGGCGCGGGTGTCAGCGCACGTCGATTTGTAGCCATCGGCAACCTTCTCGGATTTCAGCGCAAGCAGTTGTTTCCCGAAGCCGTTGGCAAAGACTTTGAAACAACGAAGCTATTGGAGCCCCTCGAATCGGTACGCGATCGGATGACGCTGTACCGTGGCCTCAATCACGGATTGAAAGGTGGACACTTTGCGGTCCACACGTTTTTGTCCGGCGTCCTACATCACGAGGCGAAGAATCGCCCCGATGGTAACGTTACCGTCGATCAATTCATCGCCGATGCAGTTGGCGGCCAAACCCGATTTGCTTCACTCACTGTTGGGTCTGAGGATGGCATTCATGGTGGATGTCAATTGGCGTGGACTCGTTCCGGTATTCGCGTTGCTCCCATTACAGGCCCCGGTGCTCTTTTTGAAAAACTCTTTATCGAGGACTCCTTGGGGCAGCGTGAAAAGCAAAAAATTGCTAACGGCCTGCAAGCTTCGATTTTGGACTCGATGGTCGACGAAGCAAGAACCTTGTCGAGTCAAATCAACCGGGAAGATAACGCCAAGCTCGATCAGTACCTCTGCTCGGTTCGAGACGTAGAAAAACGACTCCAAGCGAAATCGCAGTGGGTCGATCATCCGAAGCCAAAGGCTCCTATGGACCGGCCCGCAGATCGCAATACGGTTCATGATTTGCCATTGCTTTACGAACTCATTGCATTGGCCCTTCAGACGGACTCAACGCGAGTCGCAACGCTTGAGATCGGTGGTAGCTTTTTGCCTCAAGACTTGGGCATTGACAAGTCCTATCACGGACTATCGCACCACGGCAATGACCAGCAAGCAATCGATGAACTAATTAAACTCGAACATTATCAAATCGAGCACTTCAGCAAATTTTTGATGCGTTTGTCAGAGATCAACGACGGAGATGGTTCGCTATTAAATTCAACGGCAGTTTTGTTTGGCAGTGGTATCGCCGACGCCAATTCGCATACCAACGATGACTTGCCGATCATCATGGCAGGAGGCGGTTATGGACGAGGTGAGTTCAAACACATGACCGAGCGAGTGCCCTTGTGCAATCTGTACCTGGACATCATTCAGCGGTTCGGGATTCCGGCAGATTCGTTCGGAACCAGCACCGGTACATTCTCCTGATAGGAACGCACTTGAATGAACACATGGCTTCGACCATTGGGTGCACAACTCATGCTGCTTCACTCAAAGATATTGATTGCGACGGCGACATGTCTTTTGATGGCATGGATGGGCTCGAATGCAGCCTGCGAAGAGCGGACGGAGACGCTCTCGAAGTTCTTAAAGGCATACTGCATCGATTGTCACAATCAACAAGATACGCAGGGGGAACGAGAATTTGAATCGTTGCGGTTGCCGCTTGATTCGGAAGCAAGTCTTATTACGGCTGATGAGATCGTCGATCAACTCACCTTGCGGCAGATGCCACCTCCTGATTCGGATCAGCCAACGACGGAGGAACGCGTTGCGATAGTAGAGTTTCTTCGTGCAGACATGCGAGACGCGCGGAGTCGCCTTCAGAGCACGGGTGGTAGAACGGTGATGCGCCGACTGACCAATAGGGAATACGAAAACACGTTAGCCACTCTCTTTTCGCGGCGCGTCGATACTCTGGGGCTGACGACGGAGTTTCCGTCTGAGACAGTGAGCCGAAATATAGAACGAATCGGTTCCGAAATGATCACTTCGGGCGTGCTGCTGGACCAGTACTTTGGTGCAGCCAATCGTCTCGTCGAACTTCGGCTGAACAAACCCGAGACACCGCCTAAAGACTGGCACTTCCAAGGCCACTTTGTGCAATACGAAGAGCTGTCAGGGCCTCATAAGTCCGTCTTCAATTACCGATACCTTTGTCTTTACGAACAACCCAACACCGATACGCGGCAAGGTGGATATGGTCACATCGAAGATTTTCTTAAGGGTGTCCCCGTGTCAGGGCTCTACGATATCGAAGTGCATGCTCAAGCCATGCATCGCGACACGCACTATGATCCCAAGATCTTTCGGATCGACTTCTCCGAACCGTTTCAGCTAGCCGTTGTACCAGGCGACATCAAGCGAGGTCACATTCATTATCCGCAATCCATCGAGCCAATTCTTGGACAGGCAGTTGTTCCCGACAAAGAAGCGGAATGGATCCCATTTCGAGTTTGGTTGGAAGAAGGCCAGACACCCCGTTTCATTTTTCCTAATGGACCTTATGAGTCGCGAGCTTCGGTCCTTGAAACCAATAAGAAATACAAAGAGGAACTAAAGGTCGAGAAAGACCCAGGCGTGAGCCGTGCCAAGTTGCTGACGGATGGTGCATTGCCCCATATCCGGATTGATGAAGTCAAGATTCGGGGACCATTGCCAGAGCCAAGCGGCACGGCCGAAGAGATCGCAGTCTTTGGACCGAATGGTTTTCAGTCTGAACAAGCGATCGAACAGCTTTGTGCATTTGCGGAGCGCGCTTTCCGCCGGCCAATCCAACAACCAGATCGATCTCGCATCGAAAAGATCTATCGTAAGCGAATCGATGAAGGAACTTCTGAACGCCAAGCGGCTTTGGATGCAATCAAAATGATCCTCTGCTCACCTTCCTTTCTCTATCTTTGCGAACGTACGCCAGAGGAGGAGCCGAAGCTGCGACCTTATGATCTTGCGTCGAGGCTTTCGTACACGCTCTGGGGAGTTTCGCCGGACGATGCATTGATGCAATCCGCGACAGCTGGACAGCTCGCGGAACCGGCCTTATTCAAAGAGCATGTGCTCCGAATGTTGGCGGACGCTCGATCCGACGAATTCGTACGACGGTTCCTTGATAGTTGGTTAAATCTGCGCGTAATTGGCTCTCTACCTCCGCCTCGGCAAACAGCAAATGAATACTATTCCGAAGATTTAGCCACCTCGATGAAAGAAGAAGCCAAGTACTTTTTTCGCCATCTTCTGGATTCGAATGGTCCGGTGACCGACTTCATCGACTCCGACTACACTTTCGTGGATAAGAAACTTGCAAAGCTTTACAAGCTGCCACAGAAAGACACGATGCGATTGGCCGATGGATTTCAAAAAACTCCTTTGACCGAACGTAATCGACGCGGCGGTGTGCTTGGAATGGCAGGAGTGTTAACCGCGAGTGCTAACGGAGTGGACACGTCACCAGTCACTCGGGGCGTGTGGGTCCTGGAGAACCTGTTGGGCACACCCCCACCACCGCCACCAGACGAAGTGCCCGCAATTGAATCCGACGTGAGTGGCGCAACCACAATTCGGGATCGCCTGGACAAGCACAGAGCCGACGCAACCTGCATCGTATGCCATCGCAAGATCGATCCCATGGGCTTTGCACTGGAAAACTTCGATCCGATCGGACGTTTTCGCGATCAATACGGAAAGCCCAAGGGTGACAAGCCAACACCCAAAATCGATCCTTCTGGTACGTTTCCTTCGGGCGAGAAATACGCGGATTTTTCGCAGTTCAAACAATTATTAATCGATACACGCAGCGATTTTTTTGTCCGCCACATGATCGAGACGTTGCTGTCATACGGTACCGGAAGGCATATGGAGCATAACGATCGATCGGAAATCGAGGAGATCATGCAACGGGTTAAAGAAGATGCTTTGGGTCTTCGAACAATGGTTGTCGAAGTGCTGACGAGCGAAATCTTTCGTTCGCGGTGAACGAAAAGCTAAACTCCCGGCTCACCGAAATCAAGCAAGAAACGTACTGTCGTCGCTTTACGGTGACTTGGACAAGCACCGGTACGCTTCTTTTCTTCGCTAGATTGTTTTTGATTATCAGTACTCGTCTTGGACTCCAAAATAGAATAAACGATTTTCAGGCGGCAATTGCGCCCCGGAAGCATAACATTCGCGAGTACAATTTGGCGACCATGCATGATCGGGGCTTCCTGTGCACCTAGAAATCGATGAAAAACTAGCCCTAGAACAATCCCCTTCGATGTCGCAGATAAATCCAAAAGCGAAATAATCGCTTCCAGTTCCTACCCCACGGGCTCTGAGGCTGAAACGAACATCACAATTCTTTACCGCTAGCCAATCCAGGTTCCCAATCCATGACGCTTCGGAATGTATCCAGCAAAACTCTGCTCTCATCGCTTTCGTTAGTTTTCGTATTTGCTGTTGAACCCGCGACGAAATCGTCAATTGCGCAGTCCGTTACTGGTTCAAGTTGGCAGAGCCCTGCTGAAGCCCGATTGAAGGCGATCTATAACCGCGGCGAGTTTCGCGCCAAAGCCTTCCAACCAACTTGGCTGCGAGATAGCTCAGGATTTTTAGTCGAAGAAGTCGATTCGAATACGAATGAGCCCATGGCTTGGTTTTATCACGGCAGGACAGGCGAGCGAAGCATTGCGTCGGAAGACAAGAAAAGAGGCATCCAGCCCAGCGACGAAGGCCGCCTATCCAAGGGCAGCGTTCGAATCCAATCCAAAGATGCGAAGCTCATAGCTATCGATAAGGAGAACCAAAATGAAGTTGTTCTAGCTGCAGGCCAGCCGGACCGGATCGTGGAGTATCGAAACACCAAATTGAGTCCGGATGGTTCGAAAGTATTGTTTGTCGAGGTTGACTCCACCAACGTTCAACAGCGGGCGGTTCTATTGCCCAGCGATCCTTCTTACCCAGAGGTTCAGCAGAATCGATTTGCGAGAGTTGGCGGTACTATCGAGAAGCAACGCATCGGTGTAGTGAATACGGATGGGACAGAATTGACTTGGTTGCCCGTCGATTGCCCAGAGGACGGAATGTATTTAGGGCAGGTTGAATGGGCACTGAACTCTAGCGAGGTGCTAATCGAAAAGTTTAGTCGCTTTCGGGACAAACGCGACGTCCTACTTGTCAGCACCAGCGGCGCGGTGGCAACGATCTTCTCCGAGTCGAATCATGCTTGGGTGGAGTCGAGTCAGGGAAAGAACTCGGGACTCGTCTGGATACGAGGCGGCAAAGAGTTTATCGTCGTTAGCGAAAAAGATGGATGGCGACATGCGTTCCGTTACTCGCGAGAAGGAAAAGAATTGGCGACACTTACGCCGGATGAATTCGACATGATTGACCGCGCTGTCGTTGACGAAGCGAATGGGTGGTATTATTTCTACGCCTCGCCACTGGATGGTACGCAAAAGTATCTGTATCGAGTTGAATTAGATGGGTCGGGAAAAAGCCAGCGCATCTCGCCAAACGATCAAACCGGTACTCACAGTTACCTCTTTTCGCCGGATAACAAATGGGCAATCCACTCATTCTCTTCGCTGAACACTCCGCCCGTACATGAACTCGTTGAGGTGGAATCTCATCGAGTCATTAAAGTATTAGAGGATAATACTTCGATTCGCGACAGGATGAAGTTGTTGACTTGTCAACCAGCCGAGTTTCTGAAGCTTGATATTGGAAATGGCGTCGAACTTGATGCTTGGATTTTGAAGCCAAAAAACTTTGATTCGACCAAGAAATACCCTCTATTCATCTACGTCTACGGCGAGCCGCATGCGCAGACGGTGCTGAATGAGTGGGGTGCAGCGCAGATCGATTTCCACCGACTGGTTGCCGAGTTGGGATACGTGGTCGCGTCGATCGACAATCGTGGGACTCCATGTCCTAAAGGAGCCGCTTGGAGACGAACTATCTTCGGCAGCCTTGGTCCACTGTCTACCGAAGAACAAGAGGCTGGCCTAAAGGCACTTGCGAAACAGTGCTTATTCATTGACACCAAGCGAGTGGGAATCTGGGGTTGGAGCGGAGGTGGCTCAAACACTCTCAACGCACTTTTCCGAAAACCCGAATCCTACCATGTCGGCATCGCAGTCGTTCCTAAGCCTCAACCGCATCTTTACAATGCATGGTTTCAAGAGATCTTCATGCGCACTCGAGAAGTCAATCCAGAGGGATATGAACGCTCCGCCCCGATCAACTTTGCGCAAGGACTCAAAGGCAAACTACTAATCATGACTGGCTCGGGCGAGACGAATACGCACATTCAGATCATCGAGGGATTGGTTGATCGTTTGATTAGTTTGGGCAAACCGTTCGACTACATGGTCTACCCCAATCGAGATCACGGTCTGAGAGAAGGAGATGGAACCGTGGTGCATGTTAGGATGCACATTCTGCGATTTTTACTTGACAATCTACCAGCAGGACCTCAATAAGCATGAACGCTGCTCTATTTGTCCTCAAAGCGTTCATAAGGATCTTACCAATAGAAAAAAGAACGATCCCGCGCCTTCTGGCGATATTGGTTCTCTGTTTCGGTAATACGAAGGTTGTTGCAGACCAGCCAAATGTACTGTTCATCGCAGTCGACGATCTGAACGACTGGGTTGGTTGCTTGGGCGGACACCCACAATCGATCACACCGAACCTCGACCGACTCGCAGCGAGCGGCGTGTTATTTCGAAATGCATATTGCCCAGCACCGTCCTGCAATCCATCGCGCTCTGCGATATTCAGCGGTCTGCCGCCTCACCAATCTGGTCTGTATCAAAATATGCAGAAGCTGCGTGAAGTCATGCCACAAGCGGAGTTGTTGCCAAAGTACCTTTCAAAAAATGGCTATTGGTCGGCAGGTTCAGGCAAAATGCTGCATTACGTGGTTGATCCGCAGTCTTGGGATGACTACTTTCCCGCCAAGGAAAAGGACAACCCCTTTCCTCGCACCTTCAATCCCTCAAAGCGTCCCATCAGTTTGCCAAGAGCGAGCAACTGGCAATACATCGAAACCGATTGGGCATCGCTGGATGTGACCGACGAGGAATACGGCGGCGACTGGCTTGTCACGAAGTGGATCAGCGAACAGTTAAGCAAACCGGTGGAAAAACCCTTTTTCCTCGCTTGCGGTATCTATAGACCACATGAGCCCTGGTTCGTACCACAAAAGTATTTTAAGCCATTTCCGCTCGAGAGTATTCAACTCCCGCTTGGATACAAGACAGACGATCTCGACGACCTGTCTTCCGCCGGCCAACGCATTGCTCGCAATCGCTACTTCGCTCACATCCAGGAACACAATCAGTGGAAACATGGTATCCAAGCCTACCTTGCTTCTATTCATTACGCCGATGCCATGCTTGGTCGTGTGCTCGATTCCTTGGAGAAGAGTCCGCATCGCGACAACACGATTGTTGTTCTGTGGAGCGATCACGGTTGGCACCTCGGCGAGAAAGAGCATTGGCAGAAGTTTACTGGTTGGCGAGTCTGCGCACGCGTCCCATTGATGATTCGCGTCCCCAAAGGAGTACCGGGTTTGTCGCAAGGTACCACGGCAGGCTCAGAGTGCAATCGACCGGTTAGTTTGGTGGACCTCTTCAGCACCGTCACTGAACTTTGCGGCCTGCCAACCAAAGCAGACATTAGCAGCCGCAGCCTTGTGCCGCTTCTGCGTGATCCAAAAGTCGAATGGCCGCATGCCGCGATCACACATCTCGACAATCCGCAGAACTATGCCATCAGTACTGAGAGGTGGCGTTACATTCATTACATGGGTGATGAAGAGGAACTTTACGACATCGAGTCCGATCCACACGAGTGGACTAATCTCGCCAGGGCTCCCACTGCAGAGCATACCGCAAAGCTCGTTGAAATGCGGTCACTTGTCCCCGCTCATTTCGCCCCTATTCACGAGTCTCAACCCGGCATCAATGCGTTCAAAGCAGAACTGGATTTAACGTCTATCAATAACCAGCCTGCCCCTGCATCAAAAGCGTCCACAAGTAATGTCTCGCTTTTGTTCCAAAACCAAACGCAGAAGTCGGTAAAGCTAGTGTGGCTCGACGAAAGTGGCAAACGTCATGCACCTATCGTGATTGCCGGCGCGAGTCGCTACCTACTGAAGACTTTTGTAGGGCACACTTGGATTCTGATGGATGAAGATGGCAATGACGTGGGACATGTAGTCGCCACCGATAAACCAGCGCGCTTGATCATCCATTAGTATGCTCGTCACTAATTCCACTTCTCCAAATTTCATCGGTCGCCTTTTGCTCCGCAAAAGTGCGTTATGGGACGCTTCTTTCTCGCAGCGAAAGGCGAGTATGATAAATTCACGGCCTATGAGCAAAAGTCGACCATCAATTACATTTCCAGGATAAGTTCACAGCTTAGCTGCGAAAACAACCTCAACCAAAGACTTCCAAATGAAAATCCGCTGCCTTCTCTTCGCAGCCGTACTGCTCGGGCTGATCGTAGACAGTGCTACCGCTGAAAAACCGAACATCCTTGTCATCCTTGCGGACGACCTGGGTTGGTCAGACCTCGGGTGTTATGGCGGAGAGATCCGCACGCCCAATCTCGACTCGCTCGCGGTGGACGGACTGCGTTTCACGCAATTCTATACCTTCACACGCTGCTGTCCCTCCCGGGCGTCATTGCTTACTGGTCTTTATCCGCATCAGGCGGGCATTGGGTTAATGACATCCGATCAGTCCGCGAAGTTTCCTGGCGCCGGCGACAAAGGCGAAGCATTTCCAGGCTATCGAGGAGCTTTGAATGCGAGCTGTGTGACCATCGCACAAGTGCTTAAGCCTGCCGGCTACCGCACGGCTGCTGCGGGGAAATGGCATGTCGGTGACAGCGAAACGCCGACCAAACGCGGCTTCGATGACTTCTATGGCTTCGTCGGCGGATATGGAGTTGACTCATGGGAACCGCGAATGATGACTCGGTTGCCCGCGGGTAGTCCGCAGCGCACATACAAAACCGACGAGTACTTCGCAACCGACGCGATCACCGATCATGCTCTGGACTTCCTAGCCGATATGCGAAAATCGAGCGCCCCTTGGCTGCTCTACATTGGGTATCAGGCCCCGCATTTCCCTGTGCAATCGAAACGCGAGGACATGACCGGCTACTCGGAAGTTTACTCGCAAGGCTGGGACAAAATTCGTGAGCAACGCCTAGCGCGGCAGAAGGAAAGCGGCCTCATACCTGAGGGCACCGTGCTGACACCACGAAGTCCTATTCCCCATCCCGTCGCCTCCAAACGCCTCAGCTCGTGGACCGAGGATGGCAACAACCCATCGTGGGGTTCGCTGCCAACCGATCGCCGCGCTGACCTCGCGCAGCGCATGGCAGTTTATGCAGGAATGGTCACGGGGATGGACCGCAATATCGGCCGCCTGCTTAGTGACCTCAGAGCCAACGGCGAGCTAGATAACACGCTCATCCTATTTCTTAGCGACAATGGTGCGTGCGCAGAGTGGGAGCCATTTGGATTCGAGATGACTCCAACGCCGAACCCTGTTCCCGGCACCGGGATCAACCAGGGTACGCAAGCATTGCCGAATAAACTTTATCGCGGCGATGATTTGCCGATGATGGGCCAACCCGGTTCGTTTCCGAGCTACGGCTCGGGCTGGGCGAACGCATGCAATACACCTTGGCGACTCTACAAACACTACGGCCACGAAGGGGGCATCGGTACGCCGCTCATCGCGCACTGGCCTTTGGCCACAGGGAAAGACAAGATGAAAGGTCGGTTCGTTCACGAGCCGGCGCATCTCATTGACATCATGTCAACATGCGTAGACATCGCAGGCGCTAAGTATCCCGCTGAGCAGGATGGAAGGAAAGTGCTTCCGATGGAAGGCATGAGCCTCCGCCCGTTGTTTGATTCAGCCGATGGTCGCTCAGCCTCGCTTTCTCCCCGTCTCCTGGCCTGGGAACATGAAGGCAACCGCGCGATCCGCGAAGGCAAATGGAAACTTGTCTCCATCGGCGCCGCGCCGTGGGAGCTTTACGACATGGAAACCGACCGCGTAGAGATGAAAGACCTCGCCGCATCGCAGCCGGAGCGAGTTGCCGATATGTCCGCCAAATGGGAAACTTGGGCGAAGCGCACGAAAGTCCTGCCAAGACCGACTCCTCGATGACATTCTGTGAGCTCCGAAATGCGGGCGGGCGGAAAGGTAAATTCTTTGTTTGTAGCAAAAGTTCATTTTTGTGTTGACGATTTGGGCGATGATGACATTTGCTTGTAGGAGCCCAATGATATGCAGGAACAGTCTAGATCAGCGTTCGTTCAACTCATCGCTCGACATCAATCGCGGCTAAGGGCTCTGGTGCGCTGTCTTTTGATACGATCTGCCGACGTAGAGGACGTGCTTCAAGAGGTCAATGCGACCCTATGGGCTAAAGTCGATGAGTTTCAGGAAGGGACCGATTTCTGGGCTTGGGCAAGCCAGATCGCCCGGTTCAAAGCGATCAACCAGATTCGCAAATATTCCCGAGAGCGACTGGTTTTCGATGACGGTTTGCTGATTCAACTAGCGGAAGCGGCGGATCGGCGACTTATTGAACTGGATTGTCGTCGGGAAGCATTGGATCAATGTCTTCAGCAATTACCGCCCGCTCAGCGACAGTTGATCGACCTGCGTTACAGCGGAGGTCACGCGATAGAAGCGATCTCGGAGAGGATCGGCAGACCGGAAGGCTCCATCCGGCAGACTCTGTATAGGATTCGGGCGGCACTGCTGGCTTGCATTGAAAGCAAAATCAAAACGGAGCCTGATGCAACATGAGTCAGCCTGAACGAATGGAATATCTCCTCTCGCAAATGCTCGATGGCGAGCCATCTGATTCGGAGATGGCGGAACTGAGTCAGTTGTTAAAGTCGGACGTGGTTGGTCGCGATTTGCTGATCGATCACCTTTTGGTGGACTCACTGCTTTCCGAAAACGTAGGAGCGGAGCCGTTGACAGCTCTCGTTGATTTGGTTGCAGACCAAGCACCTATCTCTACGCAAGGAGACTCTGCTTCAGTAAGGACGGCCATTCTGCCGAGCCGTTTTTGGAAGCCACTCAGTTGGGTAGCTGCCGCGGTGGTATTCATTATCGCTGCGTTTTTAGTCGGACGCTGGGACAACACGGCATTAGCAAGTCCGACACGAGTGGTTCGCGCCGCGTTGATTGCGCACCACCAACCGGTGGAGCGAGTTTACATGGTCGAGGTGCAAAGGAAATCAAGCAGTCAAGACAATCAGACTGGTATTGATGAAATGAGAGATGTTCGCGTTCACACGCAAGGCGATCGTTTTTATGTCGAAATGAATCGTAACACCCGACGCTGGGTTTGGGGGCGGAATCTTGAGGGCGCGTTTTGGCTGACGCTTGGACCGCATCGAGCGATGCAAATCGAGGCAGATGAAGCTGGCGTACCGCTTCAATTCATCGGTGATCTTTATGGACTTGAATTGGAGTCTTTACTTGATAGCTTCCTCAAGTTCTGCCGACTCACGTATTCCGATGAATCGGAATCGCTGCATGTGATTACGGCCACTCCTATGCGTCGTTGGCAGCGACGTATTCAAAGCGCAAAGATCGAAGTTGATCGCGAAACGAAGGCGGTTCGGCGTTTGGTTTTGAATCAGATGATTCCAGAACGCGGTGAATGCACGGTAACGTTCACCTTGGTCGATTCCGGTATCGCTGATGAGAGCAAATACTCAGTAGAAGGTCATGTCGAAAAGCAATTCATGCTCTATAACCGCAAGTCGCAACCAGACCTACGCAGAAAAGTGTTATCGAACTGGAACGGGTTGGCCTCAGAGAAGTGGATCAAATAGATGGTACGCAAACGATTTCAATCCATGTTCAATCGGAACTTGCAAGAAGGAAGAAAAATGAACTATCGATGGTTCTCAATCAGCTACACAGTTGTGTTAGCGGTCTCAATCGTAGTCGTTGGATTGCAAACAGCTAATTCTCAACAAGTTCCTAGTGACAAAAGCGTTGTTCGTCAGGGGCCTCGACTTCTGATACCTGGAGAACATGGCATCGGCGGAATGGTCGCCGATTTCGAATTCAAAGACATCAGAGGCAAGACGTATAAGCTTAAAGATTTCTCGAATCGCAAAGCGAGCGTTATCGCCATGACCAGCACTAGTTGTCCCCTCAGCAAAAAATACTTGCCGACGCTCGTGGAACTGGCAAAGACATATTCCGCTCGCGACGTCGCGTTCGTCTTGGTAAATGCAGTCGAAACGGATAAGGCAAACGAAATGCAGTCCGCATTAGAAATGCTGAGCAGCGATGCGATTTATGCAGCCGACACGGATGGAAAAATTGCTCGCGCTGTGAATGCCAAATCCACGACCGATGTGATCGTTCTTGATTCGGCTCGAACCGTTGTTTATCACGGTGCCATAGATGATCAGTACGGATTTGGATACTCAATAGATGCCCCGAAGAATCGTTTTTTAGCGGATGCAATCGACGCTGTCCTTGCAAACGAGTCACCTATTATTTCAGCAACTGCAGCTCCTGGCTGTGTTTTGGCAGCAAAGGAAAACTCCGCAACTGCTGAGCAACTGACCTACCATGCCGATATTTCTAGGCTCGTGCAGAAGCACTGCCTCGAGTGCCATCGCGATGGTGGCGTAGCTCCGTTTGCCTTGGATACCTACAAGGACGTGATGGCCCACGCACCGATGATCAAGGATGTCGTCGAGCGGGGAGTGATGCCTCCGTGGTTTGCTGCCCCCATTCCAGGTAACGCCGTAAGTCCATGGGCCAATGATCGCTCGTTGGCCTCCCCTGAAAAGCGCGATCTACTGGCATGGCTGTCCAGCGATCATCCTCAAGGCGATCCAAAAGATGCGCCCTTGCCTCGCAAGTTTGCAGGAGAATGGACCATCGGCAAGCCTGACTTGATCGTGCAATTGCCAAAACCGATTGCAATCAAAGCCACAGGAACGATGCCTTATCAGTTTGTCACCGCCGAGACGACGCTGACAGAGGACCGTTGGGTGCAAGGTTACGAAATTGTGCCTACCGACCGGAGTGTTGTGCATCACGTTATCGTCAATGTGCATACCAAAGGTTCAGGACGCATTCTAGATCGAGAAGAAGGAATCGGCGGATACTGGGCAGCTTACGTTCCGGGCAACACGTTGCAAATTTATCCACCTGGATTCGCAAGGAAACTGCCCGCAGGAGCGACCGTCAGTTTTCAGATTCATTACACTCCCAACGGCAAAGCGACTCAGGACCAATTGCGTATGGGGTTGATTTTCGCAAAGGGGCCACCCAAGTATGCGGTGGAAACATTGGCACTCGCGGATCGAGACCTTAACATTCGACCGGGCGAAGCGAACCACATCGAATCCGTTTCGCGACGCATCCCGCGCGACATCAATGTGTTGGCGTACATGGCTCACATGCATGTTCGCGGCAAAGCGTTCAAGTACGAGTTGACAACGGCAGATGGCAAGCCAGAAACACTCCTCGATATTCCTAACTACGATTTCAATTGGCAATTGCGGTATGACTATGCGCAGCCGCGTGTCATTCCAGCCGGATCGACCGTTAAGGTGACAGCAGTATTCGACAATAGCACTAACAATCCGGCCAATCCAGATGCAACAAAGACAGTCCGCTGGGGACCGCAGACCTCTGACGAGATGATGATTGGCTATGTTGAAACATATCGAGTTTTAAGTGACGCGTCGGAATCTACTGATGCGGATCAGCCGGACACTCAGGCTCGTTCTGGCGGCCTAGTGCTTGGAGCCATCTTTCAACGCATGGATAGCAATGGCGATGGAAAAGTGACCCGCGATGAAATCCCCGAATCCCAGAGGCAACGTCTCATGCGGCTCGACACGAACAATGATGGATCGATCTCGCTCGAAGAAGCTGAGCGATTACGGAACTTCCGAAACCGAAACCAATAGTTAAGAGATATCGATGAATTGAGGAGAAGATACCATGACTCGAGCATTTGCGTTGGTAATGTTGATTCTCTGGTTGGAGACTGGACGAGGAACGGATTACGATCCAATACTCACCTCCTCTATCCAGGTAGAGCAAGTGGATTTGGCTATCAAGGATTCGAAGCGCTCGCGTGAAATTCCTATCCGTGTCTATCTGCCTGCGGACAAGACGGCCGCGCCAGTAGTGCTCTTTAGTCATGGACTTGGCGGTAACAGAGAAGGCTCGGCGTTTCTCGGAAAGCACTGGGCTAAGCGCGGATATGTGGCGGTGTTTTTACAACATCCGGGAAGCGATGACAGCGTATGGAAAGACCAACCGGTCGCCCAACGTATGGCAGCGTTGACAAAAGCGGCGGGGCCTAAGGATTTCTTGCTTCGCGTGCAGGATGTGCCTGTGGTTCTAGATCAACTTGAAGTTTGGAAGAAGGACGGCTCGCATCCGTTTGCAGGTCGGTTCGATCTGGGCCATGTCGGTATGTCGGGGCATTCCTTCGGGGCAGTGACAACGCAAGCGGTCAGCGGTCAAACGTATCCGCTGGGCAGGGGATTTACGGACGACCGCATTCAAGCGGCCGTGATCATGAGCCCAAGCGGACCTGCAAACGGCAACACGAAGCAGGCCTTTGGCAACGTGAAGATTCCTTGGATGCTGCTGACAGGAACGAATGACTCCAATCCGATTAGCGGAGCCGATGGTAAATCTCGGCTGGTCGTCTTCCCCGATCTATCGCCAAACTCAAAGTACCAATTGGTGCTCGAAAATGCCCAACACTCAGCGTTCACTGAGCGTGCACTGCCCGCCGATACCGGGCGGCGGAACCCGAATCATCATCGCGCGATGCTTGCAGTCACGACGGCGTTCTGGGACGCTTATCTCCGCGACGATAAAGATGCTCGACAGTGGCTCGATAGCGACGCCGTGCGAAGCGTCCTCGACAAGGAAGACCAATGGCAAAAGAAATGAAGCGACTAATCGGTAAATTCCGACAATCAACTTTGATTCTCGTGCCTTTGCTCTACTGCATGCTGTCCATGGCCGATGTTCACGCACAGGTGCCAGGTGAGCGACCACCCGCCGAGACGGTAAAACTTGCGAAGCCCGCGTTGGAAGAAGGCCGAAGAGCACTCGAAGTTCAGGACGCTGTAGCTGTGAGGGCCGCAGTAGCGAAAGCCATCTCGGTGCTTGGGCCATGGGCAGGGAATCCTGAGACTGCTACCCGTCACTATCCGCCAATCGTGACCGAGCCGTTCGAATCGGTAAAGGCGCAGGAGTTGTGGTTGCGCGAAATAGAGCGCGGACAGCGCGGGCTGCCATGGGTAAAGAATCCAACTGGAGATCCACGCATGATGAACGCAGGTCTGCGCGAAGCGGCCTTCCCGCTCGATGGACTGGCTCGAACAGCCATGCTCTTTCCAGAAAAACGCGACGAACTCACCAAGCAAGTCCGCGCAGGTGCAGACTGGCTCGTCAAGTTTCAACATTCCAGCGGAGTTTTCCCATTTCCCATTGGTCCGGGGTTGAATCCCCGCGATAAAGTGGGGCAGATCGTCGCGCGTGCGATCAAGGATAAGCCTGAGATTGTCGTCAATGACTGGATTCCGGATGACTTCAGCGATGGCGGTTTGCAGTTTGACAACGGCTTGTGCGGTCGAGCACTTGTCAGTGCTTGGGTGTTAACGCGAGACGAAAGGTATCTTGCCGCAGCACGGAGAGCGGGCGATTGGGCGACCACTCGGCCGCTGGTCTCGAACTGGAACTACAACGCATTCAGCGTTGGATTGCTCGCAAGGCTGGCGGAAGTCACTCGTGACGCAGATAAGGTAAAGTATCTCGCCGCCGCAGTGATGAAGGCCGAAGTAGGAGTGCTGCCCGGTCAGTTGGCCGGCGGGCGTTGGTTCGACGCACACAATGCTTGCACTGTGTATCACAACATCTTGATGCGTGAGCTGCTCGAATTGCTGCACGTCCTTCCGGCCGATCATGTTTTCCGTCCGACGCTTCTCGACGCAGTGACGCGAGGATTGGATCAAGCGGCGGGTGAAACACTTGCTCAGGGATTTACCGGTACGTGGACCGACAACTTCGCGCGCGGTCTGTTGTGGATCGGTGAAGACAAATCTTGGCGAGACGCGTTAAATGTCAACCTCAATGCGAGTGGAAAGAATGGAGCCCCGACTCCCGGCTTCGCAATCCTCGCTGTGCTCGAAGGCATCACTATGAAACCCAAAACCGCAAAGTAGCCACAATCGACTCTAACGTTCCCCTCAAAACTCGTGTCTCTTTAAATTTTTCAGAATTAAATTTATGGCCAGAAAACAGATCGTCTCGTTTTTCGCTCCTATGGCAGCATTTATTTGTCTGACCGGTACGATGTTCGTACATGCTCAGCAAAAAGTAAAAGCCAATGCTTCACCTAAGCGGACCGACACGAGCGGCATCGGTAAACTCCATGCTGGCGAACATACGCGGACATTGCATGTCGGTCAGCTTGAGCGACGGTACCGCGTCTATATCCCCAAGAAATACGACGCGAGCAATGCTACGCCTGTCATATTGGTCTTTCACGGTGGCGGAAGTAACCCTGAGGGGATAATCCGGTTAACCGAAATGAACTCGAAAGCGGACGAAGCGGGCTTCCTGGTCATATATCCCTATGGCACGGGCAAGTTAGACAACACACTGCTCACGTTCAACGGAGGCGAATGCTGCGGCTACGCTATGGATAACAAAGTGGACGACGTAGGTTTCACTCGCGAGTTGCTCGATGATCTTGCTATGGTAGCCAACGTCGATGCCGATCGAGTCTTCGCGACAGGCCTCTCCAATGGCGGCATCATGGCACATTACTTGGCCTCGGAGTTGTCCGATCGCATCGCTGCCATCGCCCCGGTCGGTGGCCCGCTAATGATGGAAGCTCCCCACAACAAGCGCCCGGTGCCGGTCATTCATTTCCATGGAACGGCAGACGCATTCGCACCATACAAAGGTGGCTTTGGAAAGGGATTCCTCGGCCGGAGTAAGGTTACGTCATTTAGATCCGTCGACCATACCATTCAGAACTGGGTGAAAGCCAACGGCTGCAAGACCGAGCCTGAGATCATGCGGCTGCCTGACAAAGCAGATGACAAAATGAAGGTCACCCGCAAAACATGGAGAGGCGGCAAAGAGGATAGCGAAGTCGTACTCATCGAAATCGAAGGCGGCGGTCATACGTGGCCCGGGCAGAAACCAATCGTGTCGCTCCTCGGCGAATCAACCATGGACATTTCAGCAAACGACTTGATGTGGGAATTTTTCCAAAAGCACCCTCGCCGTCCTCTCAAAACAACGAAGCAATAAGACAAGCCATGAATTGCCCAACTCGAGCACTAACCTTGTTACTGGTAATGCACATGGTGGCTTCTTCCACGGCACAGCAGGTCGAATCCCAATCGCGGCATGCGTGGGTCACGCCCGAAGTAAAAGCTCCGCGAGTGTCGTTTCAAACTTTTGAAAGCACTGCTGCCAAGGGCAAAGTCAGTTACCACATCTACACACCTTCGGCATTCGAACGCGAACCCAAAAGACGATTTTCGGTTGTCTATTGGCTGCATGGATCGGGCGGTGGAATTGCTGGATTAGCGAAAGTCGCGGCTCACTTTGATGCTGCTATCGAAGCAGGAAAGACTCCGCCATGCTTTATCGTCTTCGTCAATGGACTCGTCGAAGGCATGTACGTCGATTGGAAGGACGGATCGGTGCCGATGGAGACCGTTGTCGTCAAAGAACTTGTCCCACATATCGATGGGACGTATCGCACCATCGCAACACGCGAAGGGCGATTGCTCGATGGCTACAGCATGGGAGGTTACGGAGCAGCTAGATTGGGATTCAAATTTACTGAGTTATTTCGAGCGGTGTCCATCATGGGCGGAGGGCCATTGCAAGCCGAACTCATCCAGGCCCCGCGAGCTGGTAGACAACGAGCCGCAGAAGTCTTGAAGCAAGTTTACGGGGGCGATCAAGAATATTTTAGGAGCGTCAGTCCTCGCCGACTGGCTGAGCAAAATGCTGAGGCTATTATCAAGGGCTCGCTCGTTCGACAAGTCTGCGGTGACAAGGACGAAACGTTTGGTCCCAATCGTGACTTTCATGATCATCTTGAAAAGCTACAGATTCCACACACTTGGACTATATTACCCGGCGTGGACCATAATCCGATGAAGACACTCATAGCGCTCGGTGATTCCAACTGGGATTTTTATCGTTCGGCATTTGGTGAGCAAGTAACCATCAAGCCCGAAGTTGCTAAGCCGAACACCCTACGGCCAACTCAATAAGCAACTTCTTCGACATCCCATGCATGCATTTAATAATCTCGTAGTCAACATCCTGACGATAGCCATTTACTTCACCGCACCCGGGACTTCTCACGCACAATCTCCAACAACGACTGAAGCCTGCAAAGTTGCCGCCGCCTATTCTCACTCGCAGAATGGGACAGGGGTTTTGGTGATGGTTCAAGGAAAAGTTGTTTTTGAGGATTACGCTGAGAGCTGGACCGCTGACAAACCACACTTGTTAGCCAGCGGTACGAAGAGCTTTTGCGGTGTGATGGCGGCATGCGCTGTACACGACGGACTGTTGACACTCGATGAAAAAGTTGCCGATACGCTCACCGAATGGAAGGAAGACAAACGCAAGTCGCGGGTCACGATTCGCCAATTGTTGAGCCTAAGTAGCGGCATCGATGGCGGCGACAATGGAACAGTGCCGAGCTACAAACGGGCCGTTTCCATGGCAAACGCAACGGCAGAACCCGGCAAGAAATTTTCCTATGGCCCAATTCCATTCCAATGCTTTGGCGAACTGATGCGACGCAAGCTTGAACCCAAGCATGAGTCGGTCGAGGCTTATCTTCATCGACGAGTGCTCGATCCGATTAGAATGAAGGTCGGCTTTTGGCGGAAGGATTTCGATGGCAATATCAACTTGCCTGCGGGTGCTTTTTTGACACCGCGCGAGTGGGTGAAGTTCGGAGAGCTGGTCCGACTAGGGGGAAATTGGAATGAAACCGAAATTGTGCCTGCGTCAATACTCGCAGAATGCATTAAGCCATCAACGGCTCAACCTTCGTATGGCATGACATGGTGGCTTCTAGGCGGAGGCGATGAAGATAGTACCGAGGCCGCAAATGGTCGGAACATCGCTCCCAAAGTGAAACGACTCCTTGATGAGCGTCGGAAACGAAGTTTCCAACCACCGGCTGACACTGTGGCGGCCATGGGCAAAGGCAAGAACCGGTGCTATGTCATTCCATCTCTCGAAATGGTTGTCATCCGTATGGGCGACAGCGAAGGCCGCGAATTTAGCGACAATGTGTTTCTGGAGAAGTTATTAGGAACCAAATGAATGACTCCATCCCGACACAATGTAACGACTGGGAAGACTTAGGACGCCCGACGACGCAGCAGGCGTCATCCCAAGACCTTTTTCAAAAGTGTCGTTTGAACGTTATAATGTCAGCCAGCACCTGCGTGCAAACCCAGAAGCAATGAAGAGGACTCGACGACTTCGTAGCCCATCTTGGTGTTGATTCCCTCCCCTTAGAAATCGAACAGAGAGACAAGCGAATGAATGTAACAGCATTTTCGAAAGTGATTTTTGGACTCTTGCTTTTCATTAGCGGTGGAGCACTCCTTGCTTCTGATGCGGACGAGTTGCGGAAACGGGCGAAAGCGATGCGGACGAAAGCCTCGCACTTGGCCGAGCAAGGGGACAAGGATCAAGCCCACGAGATTGAAAAGGAATCCCAAAAGCTGCTTGAAATGGCTGAGCGACTCGAAGCGAAATCCAACGGCAGGCCAAAAAAGCAAGTTGGTTTTGGCATCGACAAAGAAAGACTGCAAATCAAGGACAGGCTGCAGGATTTGCTAACCAAAGAACGAATCATGCGAGCCGAGCGCGCTCCTGAGTCGGAGTTGATGAAAGTTCGGGGCGAAATTGCCGACCTCGAACGAGCACTCAATAAAAGCCAGGCTGAACACGCTGAGAGAAGCGAACATCGTCCTGAATTCCGAGCACAAATAGAAAAGCTCGAAAGGGTCGGGCAACGTTTGCATCATCTACGAGTTGCAGCCGAACACCTCAAGTTCGCCGAGGAGCATGATCTGGCTCACAAGCTGATGGAGAAGGCCGCAGACATCGAGCAAGACTTGCACGAGGCCAAACTGCGGTTAGCAGCTGAGATGCATGCAGACTCGGAACATCATGAAGCTGATCGGCCTGATCTTGTCGCGAAGCTGAAAGAAGAGAACGAGCGTTTGAGAGCCGAACTTCGAGAGCTCAAGCAGAATGCAGACAAACGATAGTGGATACCGACAAGACAATTCTTAGCGTAGCCGTCGGCCACTGCGAAGCGTGATTGCGACTCCGGTGTTTCACCGCTGGCATCATTCGCGTGAGCCAGAAGCGTGGGATAGAAACGTCTCCGGATTGTTGCCCATTTGGGATATACTGTTTGGGAAGCATTACATGCCCAAGGATCGCTGGCCAGAGAACTTTGGGATCTGCGAGCCGATGCCAAAAGGCTATTTTGGCCAACCGTGGAAGCGATTTGCATCGAACTTCCGGCGCGCAAAAAAGGCAGCCCCCTGACAGAGTAACCGAAATGCAATGAGTATAACGACGAGTTCTATCGCACGACCTTTAATCGACATTGCTTGTTGCCTCGCATTGACGATCATTGCGTTCTCCAACGCAGCGAACGCCGCGGATGAGAACGCGGAGTCGCTCTTCGTTCGCCGTATTCAACCGCTGTTGAATGAAAAATGCATGGCCTGCCATGGGAACGATGAGTCGGACATGCAAGGCGGGCTCGATTTGCGTTCGCTCTCCGCGTTGCTGCGGGGGGGGATCAAAAAAAGCCGGTTCTCATAGCAGGCAAGCCGGACGAGAGCCCGATCTACCAGGCGATCCTCCGAACGCATGACGATTGGCAGCCGATGCCACCCAAAGAAGCGGACAAGCTTTATTCGGAGCAAGTCCGATGGGTTAAGGACTGGATCGCAGGCGGAGCGCCGTGGCCCGATTCATCACGCATCAAGGAGATCGAAACT
>CANHVO010000031.1 GCA_947463915.1 Planctomycetaceae bacterium | reverse complement strand
TCTGATGGCTCCAGCGATCACTTTGATCCTTGGTGGCTCCGTTGTGATGGCAGCGTCGCTGGTTCTTAAGCCGGGAAATGCCCGCGATGTTCACGGTCAACGGACCGGCGTCGCTATCGCCTCGCTGGCCATTCTTGCTTTGGCAACGATGATGGAATTATGGCGGACGATTCCAAGTGAACTTGGTCAGGGTTTGTTTCGTTTCGATCCGACCGCGTTGGCATCGGAGCGATTGGCGTTGTTGGGCGGATTGATTTTGATTCTGATGTCTTGGTCCACCGCGCCGAAAGCAAATCTTGGCGAATATTATGGTTGTTTGCTGATCATCCTTGGTGCAATTCCCGTGGTGGGAGCAGCGAATGACTTGGTCTCTTTGTTTTTGGGCTTGGAACTGATCAGCATTCCAACTTACATCATGCTTGGAATTTCCAAGGGTGATAATGCGGGTTCCGAGGCAACGATCAAGTATTTTCTGTTGAGCGCCTTTGCTTCGGGCTTTTTCTTGTTGGGTATCAGCTATTTGTATGGCTTTGCTGGATCGACCAATTTGCAGGTGATTCAAAGCAGCTATGCATCGGGAGGACGGTTGGTTTCATTCGCTGTCGTTCTCGTCATGTGCGGTTTGGCGTTCCGAATCACTGCTGTCCCATTTCACTTTTACGCTCCGGATGTTTTTGAAGGTACCAGTTTGACATTGGCTGGGATCATGAGTTATCTGCCGAAGGTCGCGGGGTTCGTGGCTCTGATTCGCGTGCTCGGTACGGGATTGGGAGCGGAAGCGATTGCAGTCGTAGTACCGGTTTTATTTGTGTGTTCGGCATTGACGATGCTAGTCGGTAACTTCATGGCATCGGCGCAAAGCAGTTTGCGACGCCTGTTGGCCTATTCGAGTGTGGCACACACTGGTTATCTGTTGCTTGCATTGACGGCTTTATTGCGTCAGAACGCAGAGCCGAATGCCCTGTTCTCGTATCTTGCCGCTTATGCAGCGATGACGCTTGGATTCTTTGCTTGTTTGGGAGAGATCGAAGCAGCGGGTGGGAAGACGCAACTGGTTGGCGATTTGTCGGGAATGTTTTATCGCAGACCGGCAGCATCGATTGGCATGACGGTGTGTCTCATCAGCTTGATTGGCTTGCCACTGACGGCTGGTTTCTGGGCAAAGTTCTTGGTGTTCATGGGAATGGTTGCGGCAGGGACCAAGGACCCATGGTCGATTGCGATGGCGGTGTTGATGGCCTTTAACGCGGTTGTTGCAGCAGGTTATTATTGGCGAGTTTTGGGTAAGTTGTTTGAAAAGAGCGACGCCTATGTTCCGCTGCGAGTGTTTCGTCCGAGTTTGTTTGTGGCGTACACGATTTGCGTCGTGTTGACGCTCGTGTGGTTCTTTGTGCCCGCAGTGATGTGATTTTGGGGTTGGTGTGAGTTTTCGGCGCGTGGCACATGAAGCCGGCTAAGCCCACTGGGGAAGTTGGTTATTGCAGCAACTTTCGATTGCGCAACTTTCTTTCCATGGAGCCCCCAGCTGCCGTCTCACCTTTGTTGAGGAAATGTGTTTAGCCGTGTAACGGCGTCACTTCGTAGCCGTGGGGCTCGCCCCACGGTCTCTGGGCAAGCTGAATGCAAGAGCCGTGAAACGGCGCCACAGTGAGGTGGCGCCGTTTCACGCAACGCTGTTTCGCATTCTGCTCAATGTCAATTGGGCTTTTCTGTAGCGAAAGTCGTCAAGACTTTCGGCTGCATTGCATAAACCACCGAAACTCTTGACGAGTTTCGCTACAAAATGCGAAACAGCGTTGCGTTTCACGGCTCTTGCATTCGATTTCGGAATTTGTCTGTGGGGCGAGCTGGCTATCGATTCAATCCCAACCCGAAGCATGAGCGAGGGGGCCGTGCCGCGTCGTGATAAGGTGTTTTTCATGCTGCCGCTCGCCTAAAGTGATCGCCATAGTGACACTTGGCGGAACACCAACAGGCTTGTTATGATTCTAGTTCTTTGCTTATCTTCTTCTTTTTGGCTTTTGCCTTGATCTTGAGGATCGGTGTGAGTTCATCTACGAAGTCTTGGGCGTCGCTGAAGCTACGATAGACGCTTGCGAATCGGACGAACGCGACTTGATCGACGTCGCGGAGAAACTCCATGCACAGATTTCCGATTTCCTCGCTGGTAACTTCTTTTTCGTAGTTGTCCAGGATGTGGGCTTCGATTTCTGCGGCCAGTTTCTGAATTTCCTCGGCTTCGATTTTCCGTTTCCAGCAAGCGGCTCGCAGGCCACGCTCAATTTTGACGCGGCTAAAGTCTTGATGCGTTTGGTCTCGCTTGCGAACTTGGAGAAGGCCTTCCACGCGTTCGTAGGTTGTAAACCGGCGTCGGCAGTGGTTGCAAAAGCGTCTTCGGCGAATCGCTTTGCCGTCCTCAACAATTCGGGAGTCCCTGACTCCGTCGTTATCACTGTAGCAGTAGGGGCATCGCATGAATTAGTTTGTCTTAAACGCTCAACGAGGGCTGTTTGAAAAAGGAACGAATTTCTATTTTCGCAGGCAGCCGCCAATTCTTCAACCCGCAGCGCTTTGATTTCGCCGGTCGGAGCACCGGTTTTGTCATCGCATGCATTTGACCTCGTAGCTACAATTGAGTCAGAATTGCTTGGAAAGCCCAGGCCAGATGGTTCTAATCACTCGATTCAAAATCAAATCATGCAAACGACCGATGAATCCGCAGGACTCGAAAATGCGCCAAAAATGCGGTCGACTCCAGCGATTGTACCGCTCCTCCTGGCTGGACTGTTTATGGTTACCGGGATTTGCGTTCTTCTCCTTATCGGCAAGGAAAAGACGCGAATCATCGGCCAGACAATCACCGAGCTCGATATTCAGCCTCTTTTGAATACGGAATCGCCGATAACCGACGAAGCGATGCGAGGCAAAGTAGTTGTTCTCCATTTTTGGGGGTATTGGTGTCCAGCCTGTGTCAAAGAATTGCCTGCGTTTGTCAAAACCCAAAAGAGTTACGCATCGGACGCCGACGTACTCTTTGCAAGCGTTTCATGTAGCCAACGCAAGGAAGAGACGCTTGATGCACTTAAGTTTTACACGAACAAATTCCTGCAGAGCGCAGATGGAAAAGATCTTCCAGCCTATTATGACCCGGTCGAATTTTCTCGCACTCGTCTCAGCCAGCTCCTAACCGCGGGCGGCTTCAGCTATCCAACGACGCTTGTGATCGATGGGGCAGGTGAGGTTGTCGATGTATGGCGAACCGAAGTGCCCGAAAACGCATTGGTTAAGGCGATTGACAAGGCAAAGCTGGCCAACAAAAAGTTGGCTTCCAAATGATCGCTTCCATCAAGCCGGTCATCGCAATTACTATTGGCGATCCCACTGGTGTTGGTCCAGAAGTGATCGTCAAGGCGATCGCGAGCGGCGAGTTGAATACGTCTTGTACGCCGCTGGTCTTGGGTAGAGTTGCCATTCTTAAGAAAGCTGCTGAATTGTCCGAGGTTTCCCTCGACATTGTTGAAGTAGCCTCGGTTGGCGATCTCGTTGCCAACGTTAACGCAAGCAAACGTCGGCCATCCGAGACGCTATGGTGTTTATCGACCGGACAACCGGAGGCTGACTATGCAACCGAGCCGCGTGTCGATGCGAGGGGAGGGCAATTGGCGTATGATTGTTTGGTGAGAGCCGCGGAGTTGGCGTTAGCCGGTCAAGTTGCTGCGATCGTCACTGCGCCGCTGCATAAAGTTGCGTTGCATGCCGCAGGATATGATTGGCCGGGACACACGGAGCTTCTCGCTCATTTATGTGGAGTCCAAGAGCACGCGATGATGTTGTATTTGCCTCCGGGGAGACCACGTCATGGTGGCGACGCAGGATTTGGTGTCGTGCATGTGACTTTGCATATGGCAATGAGAGAGATCTTTGAACATCTGACTATCGATTCGATCGACGAAAAAATAAGATTGGCGAGCGACGTGTTCATTCGGATCCGAAAAGCGATGCGACTTGGAGGCAATCCCAAGATTGCGGTCGCAGCCCTCAATCCGCACGCTGGTGAGAGCGGCCGGTTTGGGACCGAGGAGCAGACCATTATCGGTCCAGCCGTATTGAAAGCCAAGTCATCTGGCATCGACGTGGTTGGTCCACTGCCGGTCGATACCTTGATGCCACGTGCGGTTGATGGTGCTTTCGATGCCGTAGTTGCCATGTACCATGATCAAGGGCATATTGCACTGAAGCTGCTGGACATGTTCGACGCCGTAAACATAACGCTTGGGCTGCCAATCCTGAGAACGAGTGTGGCACACGGTACGGCACACGATATCGCTTGGCAAAATCGAGCGGAAGCGTCAGGGATGATTCAAGCGGTTCTCACAGCTGCGAGGTTATCGACTCATTGAGTTCACCGTTTTTTAACACGCTCTTTGTTTGCCTTGGCACCTCGGCGCTGGCCACCCTTTTCGGCTTAACGCTCGCGTTGCTGACGATCTGTCTTCGAGTTCCAACGCATCGGTGGATGAGCACTCTCGTTCTCAGTTTGCTCATGATACCGCTCTATGTCCAAGCGACGGCATGGAGCGCTGGTTTCGGAGTACAAGGATGGTTTCGATTGAGTCAGGTTTCTGCCGCTCTATCGCCGAGTCGAGCGATCGCTTCGGTTGTTTGGATTCATGCGATGGCGGCAACCCCTGTCTGTTTTCTGTTTTGTGCGTTGGGTTTGAATCGGTCATTCGACGCGCGGACACGGCAATCCCTCATCGACTTTGGCCCATGGGTTTCGATCGGGACTGTGCTCATTCCAAAACTTTGGCCTTGGATTGCGGCCAGCGCGTTGTGGGGTGTAGCCATGACTGGAAACGATATGGTCATCACCAATTTGTTTCAAGTGCCGACGATTACCGAATCGGTATACCAACAAGTGCAATTCAATGAGTTGGACCAAGGCTCCATCTGGCAAGCTTGTTCGTTTGCCATCTTGGTCGGGGCCACGGTTCTTTTGATCGCTTCGGTATTGTTTAGACAGGTTGGAAGCGAGTCGAGCGAGACGTCGGGGCCTGCTGATTTCCAAGCATTTGAGGAGCACGGCGTCGTGCGTTGGCTAGGCACGAGCCTTGGATGGGGCATCGTGTCGATGGCCGTTTTGATTCCTTTAGCCAATTTGATCGTTAAGGCTGGCTGGGTTGCCACGATGGAAAACGAGCAAACTCGCCGAGGTTGGTCTCCGTTGGTTTTGATCGATTCCCTCTTGCAATCAAGAATGTTTACCAACGAAATCCTGTGGAGTGTTCAGCTGGGCTTGTATTCCTCGATTGTCGCAACTGTTCTGGCTGCCGTGCTGGTTCGCTGTTCGTCAAAGGCTTGGGCGGCTTGGATAACGATTGGCTTGTTGGCGTTCTTGTTGGCGATTCCAGGTCCGATTGTCAATCTGTTCATCCTCAGGTTATTCGATAGAAGCGAGCCCGAATGGATCGGTTTTCTGGCGGACAGAACGCTTTTGGGCCCGATATTGGCTCAGCAAACACGCTGTTTGCCAATCGTGTTTGGGGTGCTGTGGATTGCCAATCAGAGGTATCAACGCCACAACGAAAGCTTGTTGCGATTGGATCAGGGGCTTCCGTTCTTGACTCGAATGTGGGTTCATGCGAAAGCCATGTCGACGCCGATTGCTATGGCATTTGCCGTTTCGTTCTTCGTGTCCTTCGCGGACCTTGCGACGTATCTCTTGGTCCAACCGCCGCAGGTGACAACGGTGGCCATGCGCATGTTCGATCTGTTGCATTATGGCATCAAGAATCGAGAATCGGGTTTGGCGTTATCTCTAGCCTTAGCGGGAGCGCTACCGACGATGTATTTGGTCGGACGTTTTCGCAGAAACTAGGTTTAGGCGGGCGGCTGTATGAAAAGCAGCTTAACACGACGCGCAAGCTAGTGAATTCGCTATCCAATTCACTAGCTTGCGCGTCGTGCTAGGGGACAGGTTTTCATCCAACAAGACTCTTACGCTCGAGCTGCGTTCGGTTTGGTCTTGCCACATTCCAGACGATTCCGATTCGCTCGCACAGGCAGAGCGTAACGTACGTTAAGTCCAACTCCCACCAGCGATGGCCATGCCGCGCAGAGCGTGGGTCGGCATGATGATTGTTGTGCCACCCCTCGCCGTTCGTCAAGATTCCAAAAAGCCAGTTGTTTCGACTGTTCTCGCGAGTTTCGTAGTTTCGATAGCCCCAGAGATGGGCAGCTGAATTGATGGCGGCTGTAACGTGCCATGTGAAGATCGTACGATAGATAACTCCCCACATAAACCACTGTACTCCGAAGCGTGTCGCAGTCGATAAATCATTTGATTGCAACCAACCGAAGACAAATCCAATCGCGGTAATGATCAATGCATGAGCTAAATAGACAAGGACCCAGCGCCCACCCCGTTGCATCCAAAAATAGTAAGGATCCTTTAAAAGATCGCGTGCGTATCGATCGTACATGACCGCCGAATCCAACTCGCGGTTCTCGACGAACATCCAGCCGACGTGCGACCAAAAAACGCCAGCCATTGGGGTATGTGGGTCTGGCTGGTGGTCAGAGTGTTGATGGTGAATTCGATGGACGAGCGCCCATCGAATGGGTGAATCCTGGAGACTGCACATCCCAAGTGTCGCCAGTGTGTACTCAAACCACTTTGGGCATTGAAAGCCACGGTGGGTTAGCAAACGATGATAGCCAGCGCCGATCCCAAGCGAGCAGAAAAGATAGTTGCCGATCGGTAAAAATGCGACGCCCCACCAACTGAAGACATATGGGAAAAAGGCGAGAGGAATGAGCGCGTGGAAAACCACAAACGGCACCAAATTCTCCCAAAGAATTCGACTCCTCTTATCGACAGCTTTAGGACGCGGAATGCTGCCCGGACCGCTGGTTGCCTTTTCGTGTTGAGTATGAAATTCGTCGGGAACCGCCGATGGTTGGTCCTGAAGATTTGGGTTAGATTTAGTAGTCGTTTCTACTTGCAATGTCATAATGAGGTAAGAACAAAGTCTTAGGTGAACAAGTCATGTGGTCCGCCTCATGATAACTTGTGGTTTGATTCTGAATAGTCGGGAAGCCGCTTGAATTGGGAGAGTAAACGTTGTCCTTCTAGCGGTATCCAGGTGTCCACGCCGCCGAGCCCTGTGGACGGATCGAATTCATGGTAGCCTTGAAAATCGTTGTCTCGAATTGCGATTGCGACGCTCCGGCGTGCCAAAGCGGGCTTTTGCCTTGATCCGATTCGCTTATTTTGCAACCGATTTAAATCCATCCATTCGGCGACGGTTTTTTACTGCTTGTTGATCGACCTCGACGGTATCAAGGTCCATCATCCAATAATTTCTTTCTAGGTTACTTTGCTCACCTTCTCCGTTGCTACCGCTTTTCCGATTGATCTCATTGATCACAAGGAGAACATCAAGCGGCGAAATGGATCCGTCTGCGTCGACGTCGAAGAATGTTGATACTTCGAAATATCGAGTCGAAAGCCATCTCGCGCCGTGATCATTCAGTTCATTGATGGCACTCAGGACATCGAGTGGCGTGACTTTCTTATCTCCGTCAATATCCGATGCATTCCGCCAGTTATGCCATGGAAACTTGTTTGAACGAACGTATATACTGACGACTCTAGAAGTTTGATCAGCATAGGTAACCTTGAGCTGGAGAGCGTTGTCGCTCATCGTTAGAAAATGCTCTTCTTTGAGGTAAATGCAACCGTTTTTGAACTCAAAGCGATCATCCGAAAAGGAAACGGCATTACTCCCCAAAGGCATGACCCGCGCCCCCCTAACAAGCTCTGGCACGACCGAACCGTCGGAAACTCCTTCGTAGACTGTTGTTGTCGACACCGTGTTCTGAAAAACCAATTCAGGATAGACCGATGCCAGCTTGGTCTCATGCGTATGTCGCCCTACTTTTGCAAGGCTTGTATTTGTGTATTGCCATGTCTCACCGACATCGAATTGATTGTCTAGATCGACGTCGCCAATATTCTTAGTCAATCCTTTTGCCAGATCGTATACTCGAAGCGAGTCTTGAAACGCAGCGATGAGTACAGTTCCGTCTTGA
Organism: Planctomycetaceae bacterium; assembly: GCA_947463915.1. Taxonomy (GTDB): domain Bacteria; phylum Planctomycetota; class Planctomycetia; order Pirellulales; family Pirellulaceae; genus JBKCUI01. The sequence goes on along the minus strand of CANHVO010000031.1, from coordinate 24,433 downwards.
CTCACCTCCAGTTCTGTCGCTGAATCGATCGTAGGGATTGAGTAAAGTTGATCAAAAGTACTTGTGTCCCAAGCTTGAACTTTTGTAGAACCGTTTACAGTAAAGGCGATTCGGTCATCAGGGCTGTAAACAATTTCAGTTGGGTAGGGCCCAGTAGCAAAACTGCCAACAATCTTCATGTCTCGTGTGCGATACTGAGCAATCTGGTACCCGAACTGTCCCGCCCCAGCTGCAAAAGCCACGAATTGACCATCGTGACTTAAAGCGAGATCTTGCCCATTACTGGCGCCATCTGATCTTGATTCGATACGCGTAATGGAGTCGCCGTCCAGCGAGTATTTGAAAAGATGCGCGGGCGATAGCGAGAACTGCCCATAGAACAGTTGCTTGCGGTCAGGACTGATCGCAAGCTCCCCACCCGCATATTGGGTGAGCACCTCGCCAATCACTTGTCCGGTCGTCTCATTCATGCCAAACAACGCCCGGCTTGTTAAGACATATAGTCGGTCGGCCCCCACCTTGACGTCATACACCCAATCCGACAAAGTGAATGAGTTAAGCACCTGTCTCGTTCGAAGATCGACCCTGCTAATTTGTTGCGAGACAGAGCTGGCAATATAAAGCGTCTGGTTGTCCCGGGAGAGAGCCATTTGCGATGGACCTGCGCCTACCGTTAGCTTTCCAAGAACCTCAAAGGTTTTGGAATCGAGAATGGCGATGAGGTTCTTGTCGAAGACCGATACATATACGACGGATCGCACTGGGTCTGTTAAGAATTTAACCCTTCCTTTGAACTCTGGATAGGATGCTAGCAGATCGCCTCGCTTGGTAGGAGGGCCGAGAACGGGCTGAAAAGCAAAAGGTTCATCGGCGCTCGCCTGATCTACCACTTGGACTTCGTTCAGAGCGACGTTCCCAGTGTTCGTTGCGAATAAATTGGTGGTCAGATCACTGCCGACATCGGCGAACAAAACATCGGTCGCCGATAATTCAAGCCCTTCGGTTACAGATCGGATTCTCACATCGGGAAAGGCACCGAAATATCCGCCTCGCATGTTTACTCGTGCAGGGACCTGTCCAGCCAGCTTTGAGCCCGAACTATCGGTCATGTCGGCAAACAATGTCGCACCAACGTTGACAAAGTCCATTCTGGCCCTACCCCGGACGTTCATTTGCCAGACCTCACCAAATCCCAGTAGTCCATCGTTATTGGTGTCACCCGAAACGAGGGTCGCGAAAAGGTCATCCGTCGGTTCGTTAAGAGTTCCATTATCAAATGTGACTCCAACGTTTCCGAAGTGAACAGAGTATGGGTTTGAAAGCGTAAACGAATAGGGAATTTCTTGTCCTACGAGTGCTTTAGGTTTTGTTGGGTTTGTCGAATCAACCCCGTTGACGAACATCTTCATTTCGGGAGACGCAATTCCCGTGTAGCTTCCTGTTGCGCCAATAGCGAGCGATCCGCCATTTGCACCTCGCACTGTTCCGTAGGTCTCCACGGACTGGAATGCTGGGCGAGCCGTACCCTTTGCTTTGTATTGCCACGTTTCAGTTGGATCCAATTTTCCGTTCTGGTTCAGATCACCCGCATTGACCAGCGTGGAACCTAGCCCAGTTGCATAGACAGTGATTGTTGAAGCATCGGAGACGAAAAGGCTTCGACCTGTTGAGTCAATCTGCAGTTCATGGGGTGCATCGAATGTTTTTGAACGAAAGGTCGAATCCAATAAAAAGGATGTGGTGTCGAAGACGTCAATTTCGCCTTCCATGTGAATGGCAAAAGCGCGCAATCCGTCTGGGCTAAAAGTTATTTCCCGAGGATATGGACCGGTGTTAAACGTTCCTAAGATAGCCATATCGCTCGTTCGGTACTTGGCAATGTTATAGCCAAGTTGCCCGTATCCTGCCGCGAAACTTATGAACGTACCGTCAGCACTAATTGCTACATCTTGTCCATTTTCTCCACTTGTGATTCCGTGATCGCTTTCCCACAAAAGGGACGGTGGCTGGACGGTAATATCCCACTGATAAAGGGATGCTGGACTTAGACCGTAATCTCCGTAATACAAGCGGTCTTTCTTCGGACTAATTGCGAGTTCTCCAGCGTAGACAAATACAGGAAAATCGGGACCGACTTTATTGCCGCTTATAGGATCGATCTGGATTAAAGACCGGTTCGTAAGGACATACAACCGACCATCCGCCCCGACCTCAATATCTTGAGCTGGGGCGCTTAAGGTGATGCTCTGCGTCACCCGTTTTGCCCGCCAGTCCACTACCGAAAGGAACTGGGAGGTCGAGTTGGCAACATACAACAAATTCCCATCGTTCGAGAGTGTCATGCCATACGGACGCGATCCAACAAAGAAGTTCGCCTGAAGCGTTAGTGTTTCTGTATTAAAAATAGCCAAACTATTGGTGGAAGGAATCGTGGCAAAAACAATCGGCTCTGTAGGATGCGCTACAAACCGAAGAGCTCCCATTGGAAAAGTTGCGGTCTGAGTTCCAAGGGTCACGTTTGGTACAAGAACGGGCAAAGCCGTAGTCGCGGCTTGGCTGCCAAGACGTAGATTCAGTGCGACGTCGTTGTAGCTCTGTTGAGATTGATTCGCAACTTGTATGTCAAACTCTAACTCGGAGTTTAGCTGGAACTGCGGAGAGACATTCGGTCCGATAACTTGGGAGCCAACATTGACCTGGATTCCAATGCCAGCATCACATGCGAAACGCCGTTCGAGTGTCTCAAACAGCAATTTTTTCAATCTTGTGGTAGGGCGCACCATCATGTCATTCAAGGCTGGGGAAATCAAAAACCACCTGCTCAATTCAGTTAGCCAGAATAAACGATAGCCCAGCTAATTGCTACAACAATTATCGCTTGGACAATCGAAAACACAGCGCACAAGCCAGCAAAAGAAGGCCAGATTTATTGAATTACTAGCTTCATGAGATATGGGGTAAAGACGATTGTTCCGACTAAGCCAGCCCCCAACGCTGCAATGAGAACTGCCCCCGCCGCCACGTCCTTACTGTGTCCCGCCAGCGGATGGAATTCCGGAGAGACTAAGTCGGTCAGCAACTCCAAAGCTGTGTTCAATGCCTCAGCCGTCCATACGACCGTTAGGCAGATAACCAAGCAGCACCATTCCGTGTTGGTTATATGAAAAGCCAAACCCATCGCCAAAACGACAATCGTTGCAACGGCATGAAGCCAAGCGTTATGCTGCGTTCGCAAAACATGCTTTATGCCTTGCAAGGCGTAAACAAAGCTCTTCCGCCGGTCGTGCCAAGAAAACTCTTTCGGCTTGTCATTGCGCATTCGCGTTAACCGCCTGGGTTATAGGTCCTGACGCGACAAGTACCAACAGCTCAGAGTTAATAGGGCAGCAATGAACAAAGAGTTGGTCCATATCGGTTTCCACGGATCTGTCTTAATCGTCGCAGCCTCTAAGTCAGCACGGTTTACCGCTAGGGTCTTGTTCTTTGGGTTTTCAAGCACATACGAAATGGTGTCGTAAACCGCAGCCGGCTTCGGATTCACTTCGTAAAACGGACTGATGCCGTATGTGAAAATCAATTCGGCAATGCTCGAGCTGGGACGCAGTGATCGTTTGGACGTGTTCGCTGCCAAATCCCACAGGTCAGCCTTCTTGAACGAGTGAGCAACCCAAAGTTGTCCATCCGAGGCAAAAGAAACAGCATGTGCATTCCCTTGCCCTACAAGCGATGGCTGAGTGGCCTTGTCTGTTCCAGGTTCGTATTTCCAAATCGTACCGTCGGTCGACAACAAGACCAAACAACCACTGCTATCCGCAACAATCTGCTTGACCGTGAGTTCCCCCATCTCGTCCAGTTTTCTTCGTATCTGCATGGTCTCTACATCGATCAAGATCGGTTTCATTCCATTGGGACATACGATGCAGTTCTTGTCACTCGTGCCGATCGAGGCGACGGTCTCGCCGGGTAGCTCAAGTTCGATTTCTGTTTCCTGAATGAGTTTGTCCCCATCCGATTTCCAACGACATACTTTCCCATTTGAGTAGGTCAGCAAATACTGGAACGACGGTGAAGCGGCGACATCAAGTGGTTTCGGCAGTTTCCAATTTTTGTCCGTCATCTGGACAAACGCTTCGCCAGGCAGTGCCGACGTGGCGCCGATGTTTCCTAACCACGATAGCCCACCTAAAGCGGCCTTTCGCTCTTCGGCTTGAGCTGCTCCTGCTGGATTGAAGCGAAAGACACCACTTTCGCTTAGGATGGCCAAAGAATCTTTCCACCGAAAAATCTGTATCGGATCCGATGGCAACTCAGGCCCACTATCCATTCGGCTGTCTTCCCAGATTTTGGAAGAAAAAGTCTTGTCACTCGGGTCCGCCAACTCAGGAGTTCTAGCGAATTCGAGCTTGGCGTTTTGATTGCCGCCCATTCCGAACGGATTGAATCGCGGCCTGGCAAAGTATATGGCCTTTTCGTTCTCAAGCCAGACAAGTCCCATGACCTTCTGCCCATCAACATCACCATACGCCGACTTCCAAGCCTTAGATTGATCATCCCATATTTGAACGCGACCTTGTTGCGTCGTAAGCAGAACTGTGTCGTTGACTGCGTAGATGCGTTGGGTCTGCGGCACGACGTGCAAGAACAAGTCAAAGTAAAAGTGGATCAAGCCAACGCAAACGCAAATGCCTGCGAAAAGCGCGGTAATAACGACGCAAATGATCGGGTTCTTCCAGATCAATCCGACAAGGGCGGAAACCGAGTAGAAAATCATGAACGTGAAGATAAAAATGGGAATGCACCAAAGGATACCAGTGTTCCAGATATCGAGCCTGATACCGGCATAGAGATACAACCCGACCAGAAGGTAGATGATATTGACCGCAACAAAGATGCAGCCTCCCAAAAACTTCGTCAAGAAAAGCAAGTTTCGCGACAAAGGCTTGCTCAGCAGCAAATGCAACGAACCTGTTTGAAACATATCGGGGATCATCGAGCTGGTAATAATGATCGCAACAATCATGGCTCCGATACCGAGCCCGAATCGCATGACTAGCGGAATGAACGCGGACTCGATAACCCCTTTAAGCAGCCGTTCCGATAGCGGGATGGCTCCACCCAATTTGATTCCAGCGTAGGTGATCCATGTCGCCTGCCCGGTCGCGGCCCGAATCGATCCTGGGAATGCTAAATTGATCAGACCACGATTGAGCTGTTCCAATTCGGCAGCCGTTCGGTTCTCGTTCTCGATCAGAGGCTTCATGTCTTTGCGGCGGTCTGCATTGGGCCAAGCCTCTTTGTCGTAAAGCTCTTTGTTGGTCAAAAGCTTATTGAACGAATCGGTTAAAAGTCCCGTGAAAATGCGTCGTTTGTTGGCTTGTCTCTGAACGAGAATACTCTTGAATTCTTCGTCCAGCTTGGCGAAGACAGCCCTTTGAGCTCGCGTGCCTTTGCCTGCCGATGCGTTGGCAAGATTATCCAGAACAAGTCTTGGGTTTTCAATGTCGGCAAAGGTGAATGCATAGCTTTCTCCTCGCGAAAACGACAAAGGAAACAACGCAGCCAAGATCAAGGTCCAGGCAGCGAGCAATATCCAAAGAACCTTGGAACGTACCGACTCTTGAAAACTGTCGTATAGGACAGCATAGTAAGGTTTCATTGATATTATTTGAACAAATTTGGAGTGTTGGAATGGGTCGAGTTGGCGGCGCCGACAATGCTCATGAAGACTTGTTCGAGGCTCGCGCGGTATCTTTGCATGCGATAGATGCTGATCGAATTTTCACGGAGTCGATCGATCACTTTGTCCACGTTGGCTTGGTCGGTAGCGTCTACAACGAACCGTTGGACTGACGTAGCGTCCTCAACGCCATCCAAAACGACAGAGAAATCTCGGACAGCACAGTCACGCGTCGCTTCCTGGAGCTGAGCCATAGTGCCGATCGCTTCGACGGTAACCGTGGACTTACTAGCATGAGGATGGCTTTCGATCAACTCATCGATCGTTCCTATCCCTCGCAGTTTTCCGGTTGCCATAATGGCGACTCGATCGCAAACGAGTTCAACTTCTTGCAGGATGTGGCTGTTCAAGAAAACTGTTTTGCCACGCTCCTTTAACTGATCCAGCACGTTACGAATCTCTTGCCGGCCCATCGGGTCAAGCCCGTCGGTCGGTTCATCAAAGACCATTAGGTCCGGGTCGTGCAACATGGCTTGTGCCAAGCCAAGTCGTTGGCGCATCCCTTTGGAATAGCGGCGAACGGGTTCCTGTTCTCGACCTTTTAGTCCGACAATTTTCCAAAGTTCGCTTTCGCGGGCCTGGATTTGCGAGTCGGTCATCTCGCTCAACCGGCCATAAAAGTACAACGCGCTTCGGCCGGTGTGATGGCGGGGGAAGACCAAGTTTTCAGGAAGGTATCCGATTTTGCGTCGAGCGGATTTGCTGCCAGCGGGTAAATCGAGGACTGTCGCAGAGCCCTGGTTAGGGTGCAATATCCCAAGCAGAACCTTGATGAGCGTCGTTTTGCCAGCGCCATTTGGCCCCAACAATCCGAAGACTTCCCCTCGTTTGACCGACAGGGAAACATGACTCAAAGCATTATGGACTTTGCGAAAAACCAGTCCTTCGCGATACGTTTTTGATAGATCGGTGACGTCGATGGCCGTGGCCGAGGATTGCATGGAGTCTCTCTAGGAGAAAACGAATTTGAAGGAATGTTTCCAATGATAGGACAGATTCTAACACGCCGCTACTCGCATGGATTCGATCGCTTGGCAACATTCTTGGATTCTACGCGAGTTCAAAACTAGTTTGGCGACATTTACTCAAGAAAACGGGTCCTCCACAATCGGCACCACAGAGCCAGAACCGTGTTTTGTTTGGGCTCGAACACGCTCCTTGATAACGCGGTCCGGTGTTTCTATTCTCAGCAAAACGACATCTTTTGCTGTTAACAAGACATTGATTGCCGCAACCAAAGACGCCGAAAGAAACAAAGCAAGGACCGCAATGATTTCTTCTGCGGAGTTCCAGTTGGAACTGCGCGATGGGAAAAGCTCAGCCAGTGTCCAGAAAAAGTTCGGAAAGCAATACCAATCAAAGTCCAGCGACTGGTAGTCACTGGCGGCCAAACTAATCGAGGCTGTCAGCACTACCGCAGTCACGATCAAGACCAACGTGAATGCGAACGAGATCACCAAACGGCCAACTAGAACTCGCCTCAAAAACGCCATGCAAATCAGTCGCACTGTTCCAAGATAGAGAGCTAGATAGCACGTCAACGCTAGGATATACACCAAGAGCGGTAGTTGAAAATTGGTTAAGTTGGGATCCAACAATAACCACGGCCCAACCACTAATGAAACAACAGAGCCAATGAAACTCAACATCACAAAAATATAGCCTGGCCCTGCTCCCGGATTGAGCCAAGTCAAAAAGACTCTACCCAGCAAGGTACTCGGCAATGTACGCCTCGCTCGAACCGGAATAGTACCTCTTTCCCCCATCATGATGCTGCCCGCGATTCCCCAATGCATGAATAGGAAAACCGCAGAGACCGCAATCATCTCAGCCATGAAGTTTATTGTTCCATACGTCGCTAGCATGAACCCTTCCATCATGGCCAGGAGCAATCCGATCACCAGTATCGGGACACGAATCGGAGTCGAGCGATTGTCGCTGCTGACACCGATGGCGCAAGCACCGCACCGCAGAAGCAACCATGCGTACAACATCATTCCCAAAAAGAAGAGCACAAATCCAATCCAACCCGGCAGCCCCCAGCCACCCGAAGTTACAAGGCTGATCAAAATCCCGCCGGTCCAAAAGGCCCCAATGACTTGTCCTCCCAACAATATGATGGAGAAAAACACCTGCTGAATTCGAGTCCGAGAAAAGGACGCCACCGAAATCGCTACCACCGACAATCCCAAACTTACCGTCGAAATGACCAAGATGGTCATGGCGATGACCTCTAACGTCACACCTCGCAATAAATACGTCAAGGCGATACATGGCGAAATCACCGACAGGTAAACTACCAATTGCAAGGCCGATACGCTTAGCTTGCCGAATAGGATCTGGCGAGGCGAAAGCGTTGAGAGGGAAAGCGTTTCAAACGTTCCATCCTCAAGCTCTGAGGCCATCGAACGAAAGGTTGCTTGAGGGATCACAATCAATGCGGGCACGATCAAGATGATGACATATCCGATCAGCAAGGCTGAGCCATTGGAGTTGTAGTAGATGCTCGGAATCATCCCGACGATCCCCAAAACAGACCAGGCGAGAATGACGAGCGTCACCAGCATCAATGTCCATGAAAACTGCTTGCTCTTGAGTGCTTGCCTAGTCTCTTTCACCAGAATCGGATTGACCCAGTCGCTCCCCGCGATCAGCCGCTTGTCCCAGGCGGTCTCTCCCTCGACCAATTGTTGAATAACAGAGGCATGCTCATTCTGCCCCGTCCCTACCAAAACAGGCGGTACCAAACGCATCGCTTCGTTGGCTTCATTTGAAACGGTTGTCACTGGACTGCCCCCGTCGTAATCTTCATAAACACATCCTCGAGTGTTTCGCGATGCGCGGCATACTCTAGTATCGAGAATTCGGCTTGCACGATGTCCTTCAGCAAAACCGCTTGCTCAGCCGGCCCGCCTTCTAGGTCCAAAGCAAATGAATTCTCCGTACGCTTGATCCGCGAAACACCGGGACGGACAGTGAGCCATTGATGCAGTTGCTCCCCCCTGTCGACAGCCGTGATCTCAACCCGAAGAGCGCCTTGTAAGTTTCGGCGAATTTCGGCAACACTCCCGACGGCCAAGAGTCGTCCCCGTTCAATGATCCCGACCTGATCGCACATCTCAGCGAGTTCCGTCAGAATGTGCGACGACACCAAGATCGAGGTGCCCTCAACCGCCAATTGCTGGATCATTTGTCTGAGTTCGATACGTGCCCGCGGGTCCAAGCCGTTTGCAGGTTCGTCGAGAATCAAAACTGATGGCGAGTGAATCATCGCTCGACCAAGACAAAGACGTTGACGCATCCCCTTGGATAGACCGGTGATGGGTTTTGCTGCGATCTTATCGAGACCGGTGAAACTCAGCGTGCGCCGAAGCGCCGCGATTCGATCTTTCCCCAAGAGCCCGTATGACCTCGCGAAGAAGTCCAAGTACTCAACGCAGTTCATGTTTTGGTACATCGAAAAACCGTCGGGCATGAAACCCAAACGTCGACGAACCAGATCCGGATCGTTGATAACGGAAAAACCATCAACAAAGGCATCGCCGTAACTTGGGAGTTCGAGCGTCGACAGGATGCGCATGCTAGTCGTCTTGCCAGCGCCATTAGGGCCAATGAAGCCAAAGACTTGACCGCGATACACTTCAAACGAGATATCATTAACGGCTTTGGTGTTCCCAAAAAAACGATGTATCCGCCGCAACTCGATCATCGGCTCGGATTCAGTATGAAGGTTGTTCACAACCATGCTGGCTTGCTTTCGTGTTTTTGCGAGTGCAACCTTGATTCCAGGGCGTTGGTAGGTTCACTAGGAAGTTTCCGTTCGCCCGCTAGTTCGCTCGCTCCGGATCTAAGACATCGATTTGTTTGTCCGGCAATCTATCCTCAGCAAAAGGACTCGTGCCTGGTGCAACAGACTCCCGAGTCATAGCTGCGATGATCCCAAAAGGTAGAAGCATTGCAAACGCGAGCCCAAACAAGCCAAACGTAACAACAGGAACAAGGACCATGACAGCGACCCCGGCCCAAATGTTTTGCCCCTGATTGAGAACCGCCAGTCGTACCACCATCAGAAGAATGGCGCATACGATCATCACAAAAAACAGGGAGCGAAGCGTGATCTTGTCACCCAAAGTAGGACCTCCTTAGCCTTTTGCGAAAACGGTTGATACGAACAAAGGATATTGGTATTCGTACTATACCCAGTCGCAACAGCGCCGTGTGAGCAAGAGGAGAGAATCTTTGGCGTGCCAGTCTGCCAGCTCGGTATCGCGAGTGGAACATTGCCGCCGTTCGCCCAGGGGTTTCTCTTCAACAGCGAAACCCAATTTTTACCCGTAGCGAAACTCGTCAATACTTTCGGCGATTTCCTCAATACCTCTGAAACTCTTGGGCAAGCGGCAGGCGGAAAACTACCGTAGCTGGATTCGCCAGAATTCAGAACGTCCTGAATTCTGGCGAATCCAGCTACGGATTGTCGTTTGCTCTCGCCCGTCGCTCGCCTTGACGAGTTTCGAAACCATCGAGATTCGAAGCCATCGACCTTCGAAACCATCGAGTTACGCTACTTTTCCATGATCGGCTTAACCGCTCAAGTGATTCAGCACTTGAAGGACACCGTTAAGATGGGCCATTCTCGGACCGTAACGGTCAAGAAATTCGGCGAACACATATTCGCTGTCGGTTAAACCGTCTTTGGAATCGGCAACCTCATCTGCCAAGTTCTGCAGGAATCCGGTCTGGACAGTGGAAAGAGTCTCCAAAGCTTCCTTGCAGGATCGCACCAGTTTGGGATGGGCATTCCGCCACTGAGTGAGCTCGTTTTGCCGTTGCGAGTTTGCTTGATTGCTAGCTTGCAAGACCTGTTTGTTGACTTGAAGGATTTGGTCCAAAAGCTGATTTTGCTTTTGTTGCGATTCGATGAGTTGCCGGGTCAAGGCGATGAGCGCCGCACCCACTTCTGCTGGTCTTGGCGGAGCATTGGAGGTTGCTTCCGCGGAGACATCGATACTAAAGACTGGGGAATATTGTGCTGGATCGTGAGCCATAGTGATTGTGCAATCTATTCAACGAGAATGTTACGAAACCTGCTGAATCAATTCAAATTTCCTCAAGTGCCATGAATCCCTAGTATAGTCGTGGAGCAGCGCAAAAGTCGAGCATCTTGCTAGCCTTTTGTAAACTTTGCGGGTTGAATCGGTTGTAACCAATGTTCCGAATGGTAGGCGAAGTCCGGTCGCACTGAACGAATTGTTAAGAGACAGTCGAAGCTACCCTGGCTGCTCGAGTCGCTCGAGCAGCACATCCCGGTCGAATCTCGGATGAAAGATGGCATGGACGCAAATAAAAACAACAAGACGATCTCCCTCGGTTTCGTAACGGTTCGCCACCATCCCATTCATGGATACTTTGGTGGGTACTTAATCGTAAACAGCCTTGCACGACCATTGGAGTTTCACTGTACGCTCCCGGTCCAACCAACCCGAGCGCAGCAAATCCTCTACGGAAGCACGCTTGCGGAATTCGTCTGCGGAGAGCAGATCGCAAGAGCGTTGGTGACAAAAGCAAAAGGCACACCGCAAGTATTGTTCTCGGACACGTTGGCGGTGCTTACTCTTCGGCATATGCAATCGATCCCGATGGCAGTCATCGAATTTCCAAATGGAGAGAGCAGTTCATTACCACGACCGGAATGCGATCGCGAAAGTTATCATCGTTTCAAAGCCTTTGGGAAGCAGTTTTCAGTGCTGCCTGAATTCGCCGAGGATTCCTCCGAGATTCAGGGACTTTTTGACGCTCAAAAATCCCCGCTCGATTTATTGGAACCCTTCGGTCGTATCGAAGAAGCTCTCATGGAAGCCCACCCAGCAACAAAGGCGGCTTAGATTTAGATATGGTACCCCAGAACGACGCGTTAGCCGGGATCGCAGTAGAATCCGATTGGTTCTCAACGGGAGTCGAGACGCAAACATGGACGCCTCTCGAGGCCTGGTCCAATGACATCTCGATCGACTTTGCGGAGAGCTACACCAACGACCGCATTGCATTCGAATCGCTCAAGGTGTTGCCGATCCAATTATCTCAAACGCTTCCACGCACCATTGGATTCGCTTTCCCCGAATCGCCTCAATGGACCGCTCCAGAACCCAAAGTCGCGAGGCCCGCACCACCTCAGGTCGTCCACATAGACAAGGATACGAACGATCCGGAATTCGAATCGGACGATGATTCCGAAACAGCAAAGCCTCGCAAGTCGATAACGCGGATGCGCCCGCCTGGCGATTTGGTACGTCTCGAAGATCGACTCTATTACGTTCTCCAACCGCCGATGGAGACCATCATCCAATCGGCCAAGCTCACGTTTCCCTTCCAGCCATTTCCTTACCAATTAGAAGGTATCGCGTTTTTGTTTCCTCGCGATGCAGCCATTTTGGCGGACGAGATGGGGCTTGGAAAAACCATGCAAGCCATCACGACCATTCGAATGCTACTGCTATCGGGCGAGCTCAAGAATGTTTTGTTGATCTGCCCCAAGCCGCTCGTAACCAATTGGATGCGAGAGTTCAAACAGTGGGCACCCGAGATTCCACTTGCGATCATCGAGGGGGATTCAGCGAAACGCAATTGGATCTGGACCAACCCACAGGCGCCAGTCAAAATTGCCAACTACGAATTGATGATGCGAGATCGCGATGTGTTTGAAGCCAACGATCTTCACTTCGATTTGGTCGTGCTCGACGAAGCTCAACGCATCAAAAACCGAAACAGTACGACTAGCGAAATCGTACGCTCTATACCTCGGACTCGCTCATGGGCGCTTACAGGCACTCCCATTGAGAACTCCGTCGAAGACTTGGTCAGTATTTTTGAGTTTCTTGCGCCTGGCTACCTCCGCGATGACATGCACCTCAAATCGCTTGGCAAGGCAACGCGTGACTACATCCTTCGCAGAACCAAAGACAAAGTTTTGACCGATATGCCGCCGAAGCTCTACCGGCCTGCCGAACTTGAACTGACCGGAGAACAACGAGCAAGTTACAGGTCTGCTGAAGAAGATGGAATCGTTCAGCTCAATGAAATGGGAGAATCCGTTACGATTCATCACGTGTTTGAACTCGTGCTGCGACTCAAGCAAATTTGCAATTTCGACCCCGCAACTGGGGCAAGCGCAAAACTGGAACGACTTGAAGCCGACTTGGAAGAGATCGCGGCAAGCGGTCAAAAAGCCATCGTCTTTAGCCAATGGGTGAGCACCCTCGATTTGCTCGGCGAAAGATTGGCCAAGTACAATCCGTTGTACTACCACGGCGGCGTCCCATCCAACAAGCGAGATGCGGTCATCGATCAGTTCAAGAACGATCCGAAGAACAAAGTCATCCTCATGAGTTATGGGGCAGGGGCCGTGGGACTAAACCTCCAGTTTTGCCATTACGTATTCTTGTTCGACAGATGGTGGAATCCAGCCGTCGAGGATCAAGCGATCAATCGAGCTCATCGGCTAGGAGTCAAACAGCCAGTGACTGTCACACGAATGATGTCGCTGGAGACAATTGAGGAACGGATTCATGACGTTTTGGAACAGAAACGCGAACTTTTCAATAACCTGTTCGCGGAAACCGGTACGCCACAAAATCTTGGGCTTAGCCAGAAAGAGATTTTCGGCTTGTTCGGGCTGAACGTCCCCAAGTATCAGCCTAAAGTAGCTTAGCAAACAGTATTGCCCACATGCCGTCGCAATGTTTGGAAAGCACAGGCCCCTTAGGCGTCGTTTCTGGGGGCTGAAGCAACGTTGCGCTCCGGCTCACTCGGCATGTGGTGATTGGATAGGGAAAGGATCCCAGTGAATGCCAATCCCCCCAGGCGCTATTCTTTGCCTTGGATGGGCATGAATTTCTCTTCAATGAATAAAAAAACTCTTTGAACTTCCCAATTTTGGGAAAATCCGATTACCATCTTGGGGCGTTACCTGTATGACACATGTGAGCTAAGCTTCGCACATCGCGTTGTTGATTAGTGGAAAAGGTGAAAATTGACTGGCTATCTGTTATTGACGGGATCGACGGGACTCCTCGGTCGTTATTTGATGCGCGATCTGTTGGAAAGCGGACAACGACTGGCTCTTTTGGTTCGAGGTTCTAAGCGAGAATCCGCATCCCACCGAGTTGAAGCCATACTCCAGTTTTGGGAGCGTGAAACCGGACGAATACTCCCCCGCCCCGTCTTGCTCGAAGGAGATCTTCGCAAGCCATGTTTGGGACTTTCGGGCAATGACAAACGCTGGGTTGCAGACCATTGCAGTTCGATCATGCACAGCGCAGCGTCGTTAACTTTCCACGCGGATGGTTCCGGTGAACCCTGGCTGACCAACTTCGATGGCACTCGAAATATGCTCGAGCTTTGCGAAGCGACGGGCCTTCGGAAATTGCATTATGTTTCGACAGCGTACGTTTGCGGTTTGCGTCCGGGCACCATGTTGGAGTCCGAAGTGGATTGCGGTCAAACTTTCCGCAATGACTACGAAGAGAGCAAACTCAAGGCTGAAATGTTGGTTCGCTCGGCTGACTTCATCGATGAATTGACCGTCTATCGACCCGCTGTTATTTCAGGTGACTCCAAGACGGGCTACACCAATACCTATCATGGTATTTATCTTTATCTACGACTGATGGCTTTGCTTATTCCACGTCAGCCGATTGGTCCTGACGGAGTTCGAATCACGAACCTTCGAATCCCCATTATTGGCGATGAGCGAAGAAACGTGGTCCCTGTAGATTGGGTGTCCAAGGCCATGACTCATTTGTATCTCACCCCAGAGGCTCACGGCCATACATTCAATTTAGCTCCAGACGTTTGCATGACTGCTCGCGAGATGATTGATGCGGGGGTCACCTATTTCAATTCGTCAGGCGTGGACTACGTCGGATACGTGACCATCGACCCATCGACCTACAACGAACTTGAAGCTGCTTCGTTGCCGGGCTTGGCGATGTACAACAACTACGAAAACACCGATCCTAAATTTGACTGCACAAATCTAAAGCGATTTGCTAGCCACTTGCCTTGCCCACCCATCGACGAAACCGTGCTTCACACCTATATCCGATATGGTGAAGAAGATCGCTGGGGTAAACGCCGCATTGAGGCACCAGTCATTCCTTGGGTGGCTGCGGATTACTTTAGAGAGTTTCAAGTTGCCGACGACATCAGTTACGGAGCGACCAAAAGTCGTGTCGCCATCGACTTGATCGGCCCTGGCGGTGGCCAGTGGACGTTGGGGCTATTGGAAGATGGAACGCTGACCTGCACTGCTGGAATTCATGCCGACGCCGATTCGGTTCTGCGAATCAACGTTTCCGAGTTTCGGAAATTGGTCGCGACCACAAAAAATTCAAAGACTCAACACGCAGTCGAACAGCTGTTTCCAATGTCGACAGCAGTTTCCTTAGAGCCTCACGCTCAAAGTAATCGGGAACGCGTTTTTTAGAAATTGCCGTCCTGGTAAACGCAAGCGTAACGCAGTATTATTCACGAGTACCTGAAGTAAAGGTTTTACTGAGTTTGCCCTGGGGTAAATTCGCCATCACAACCCGAGGCGTTTGCAAAGAGCAATCGGGTTGGTTTTTTGCA
The DNA here is from genome assembly GCA_947463915.1 of Planctomycetaceae bacterium. GTDB lineage: Bacteria > Planctomycetota > Planctomycetia > Pirellulales > Pirellulaceae > JBKCUI01. Next base: position 9,072 of record CANHVO010000031.1, on the reverse strand, counting down.
GCCGTATCCATCTATCGACACTGCACCGCCTCATGAGCACGATGTACTTGGTGTTATTCGGAATTTTGATTGGGTCCGCAATGACTCAATTTTATCTTGTTGCCGGTTTCGTTTCTTGCCTGCGAAAATGGAAGAAGCCGTTGCTTGCAGACTCGGCCTGTCCGCAAGCGACTGTGATACTATGCTTGCGCGGCGGCGACCCTTTCTTGACGCGGTGTATCAGTGGATTGCTGGCGCAGGACTACCCAAACTACGACGTCTTATTCATGGTGGACAACGCGGAGGATCCTTCGGTGCCGATTTTGAATCAGACGATTGCTGACTGCGCCTTCGACCGTTTTCGAATCGACTACCTTACCAATCCGCTGACTACATGCAGTCTGAAGTGTTCTGGCTTAGTTCAAGCGATTGAGAGTCTGCCTGCGACTACTAAAATCGTTGCACTCTTGGATGCAGATACGATTCCGCATTCGCTTTGGCTTCGGGAACTATGCACTGCTTTGGAGCCAAACAACGTGGGAGCGGCGACTGGCAATCGTTGGTACCGGCCAACGAAGCCCAGCCAAGGGTCGCTGATCCGGTATCTTTGGAATGCGGCTGCCATTGTTCAAATGTACTGGTATAGCATTGCCTGGGGCGGCACGCTTGCACTGAAAATTGATTCAATACGCAGAGCGGGCATCCTCGATAGCTGGCGAAAAGCCTACTGTGAGGACAGCATGGTTCGCTCCGCTCTTGCCAAAATCGGCCAGCAAGTGGTGTTCGTCCCGTCGCTGATGATGATCAATAGAGAAGACTGTACGGTCTCCGCCTATCAAACTTGGGTCAAAAGGCAATTGCTTTCCGCAAGGCTCTACCATCCATTCTGGTCGCTCGTCGTTGCGCATGGTGTCAGCTCAGCAGTCGTTATATTGTGGGGTTGCTTGTTAGGCGTGGTTGCAGCGGTCCAAGGAGACGTCCTCGGAGCACTCGGCGTCTTTTTTGCCTTGTTCTCATTTCACACGTTTCTATCCTGCTTGTTGCCTTGGATGGAGCACTCTGTCTTTGAAATCGCAAAGGGTCGCGGTGAAGACCATACTTGGCCCAGCAAACCCAATTTCATGGCAGTGCTTTGGTTCGGATGGTTGACTCAATGGGTCTACACTTGGGCTCTCTTGGGGTGCTTGTTCCTCAAACGTTTTAACTGGAGAGGAATCGATTATGAAGTAGAGGGGCCATTTGACATCAAGATGCTAGGCTATCGCCCGTATCAAACTGAACCCAAAACTCAAGAAGCTCACTCGATCTAGGACAACCCCTTATCTGACGCTGTGAAGCATTTTGTAGCGAAACTCGTCAAGAGTTTCGGTGGTTTAGGCGATACAGCCGAAAGTCTTGACGACTTTCGCTACACAAAAGCCTGTTTTAAGCAGCGGGAAATGCTTCATAGCGTTGCCCTTATCCTAGGACGTAGGCGTACAGTCAATAGCACCCAGTACGCTTTCGGCTAACTGTTAAACGACTAAATCAGCACGCCTATGCGTCGGGTTGTGAACCAAGAACAAGAAACCACCTCGTGCCCGTCCCATAAACAAGAACCTAAACAGACTTCCCCTCAAATGTCCAATGATTCGCAAGTTGCTCAAGCTGCATTTGTTCACTATTTCGAATCCTTCCACCGCCATGTACTAGACCTTGCGAACTCCGTCTCAGAAGAGCAGTTTTTCGCAAAGCCTTTTCCATACGGCAACAGCATTGGAAATCTCGTGCTGCATTTGTCCGGTAATTTGAACTACTACATCGGCACCCAAATCGAAAACACAGGTTACGTTCGCCACCGCGATCTCGAATTCGCCGTTGTTGAGAACGGTAACAGAACCGAAGTGCTATCGGAATTCAGCAAAGCCGTTTCGATGGTGACGCAATCACTCGCCTCTCAGAGAGAAGGAGATTGGTCAAAAGAATATAGCGCAACAGGCGTAGACGACGTTCACGATCGATTTAGCATCTATTTGCGGTGTTGCGTTCATTTTCATCACCACATTGGGCAAATGATTTATCTCGTCAAGCAATGGAACTAAGCACAGCCCCGTGTATTTTATTGGTTCATTTGCGGGTGACTTTAGCCCACTAGCACTCAATTTGTTAGCGTAACGGCGCGAGCCGTACGGTGTCGGGCGAGAAATCCCACCTTTTCGGGCACTTCGCAACCGGGCAGCTTGCGCTGCTCCGCTAAGATGAGTCGAATACTGCCCCACCAACACCTCTCCAACCCCCAATCCTTCCAAAATGAATCATCGCATTCTAATCGTCGTTGCACTGACCCTTTGGCTAACCCACTTTTCCACGCCGGCATTTTCTGAAACGGTAAAACCGGGTGCGTTGTCGTTCGGTTGGGCGACGGAACGGATTGTCCCCAATCGCCCAGTCGCCATTGGTGGACAATACCACACTCGCATCAGCAATCTGGTCAATGACCCGATCACAGTGACTGCCTTAGCGATCGAAACACGCGATGCAGATAAGGTTCTTGATCAATGCGTATGGGTATCTTGCGACCTTTGTGCAATACGCAAGCGAACCGTGATCAACGTTCGGAAAATGGTTTCCGAAGTCGCCAGCGATCTCGACGTGAGCAAAATCATTATCTCTGCCACGCATACGCATACCGCTCCCGCACTGACCGATGCAAACGAAACCGATTTACATCCGTATGAATTTTTAGGCAGTTGGGCCTATCGAATTTCCGCCGATCAGACCAACGTGATGCAACCGCTTGAATACTTGGACTTTTTAGAGCGACAAATCGCACAAGCCGTAGTTCGCGCTTGGCAAGCAAAGCAACCGGGCGATGCCGGCTCAGCGCTCGGTCATGCTTCGATTGCAAGGAACCGCCGCGCCGTTTACTTTGACGGGACCACACGTATGTACGGCGACACTCGCGACCCAAATTTTTCACATTTAGAGGGAACGTCCGACGACTCGGTGGATCTGCTTTGCTTTTGGCGCAACGACCAAATCGTTGGCATGGCTATTACCGTCTATTGTCCCTCTCAAGAAGTCGAAGGGGAAACTTATTTGTCGGCTGACTTCTGGTCCGATGCTCGCGAACAGCTAAGAACTCGATTTTCAAAAGATCTCTTCGTGCTGCCGTTGACCGGCGCCAGCGGTGATCAATCACCACATGTTCAGATCGATAAAGCATCATCTAACAGCATGCTTCTGAAACAAAAATTGCAATATCGTCAGGAGATTGCTCGGCGGTTGGTGCGATCGGTTGAGGACGTGATAGAAGTCGCCAAGCAGAATAAAAAATCAGAATTGAGTTTTGCGCATCGCGTAGAAGTTATTCCATTGCCTGTGTGGAAAGTCAGCGACGAGCGGTTCGCGGAATCCACCAAGATCTTTGAGGCTGGCAAAAACCAAGTGAACGAACTTTCCAGTCCCGACTATATCAACTGGCGAGTTAGTCGAACGATGGTCAATCGATACCGGCTTCAGTCGACCGAGCCAGACTATGGCATTGAGGTTCATACGCTTCGACTGGATGATTTAGCGTATTGCACGAACCCCTTCGAGCTCTATACGGACTATGGTTTGCGTATCAAATCTCGCAGTCCTGCGATTCAAACCTCGGTCGTGCAATTGACTGCGGACTGCGCAGCCTATCTGCCCACCGAACGAGCGGTCCAGGGTGGTGGGTACAGCGGCAGAATTGATGACGGAATCATTGGTCCTCCCGGGGGCCGGAAATTGGTCGACGAATCCGTGCGCATGTTAAAGTCGCTCTGGCCATAAACCTGTGCGGTTTTTGCGAGGCTATGCGTTCTACGCAAGTCGGCACGAGTCGTTTGGGGAAATCAACAATTTAGCCGTACGGTGTTAGCCTCGTCATCAACGTCATCTTATCGACTTTGCCCCCGCCCCTTTTTGGCAACGCCGTGAAGCATTTTGTAGCGAAACTCGTCAAGAGTTTCGGTGGATTACGCAATGCAGTCGAAAGTCTTGACGACTTTCGCTACAGAAAAGCCTCTCCGAAAATGAGCCGCGACCAAAGCCAGATGACTTAGGCATGCCGAGTTGCTATCATGGAATGTCCTGCCGCATAACGCCCCGCCTCATTATCCGCATTATCCGAGGCCCAGCCTTGCAAGGCCTGTGCATCGTTAACCAACCAAGGTCCTACCTTGAATCCATTTCCACTTCGCACTCGACGCGATTTCCACTTCGGCTTTAGCGGCGGCTCCGTAGCCCTCGTGTGCATCGCATTGTTCCTGTCCACGTCCGTGGCTGCACTGGCCCAGGAGCAGGATTTCGCGGCGTTGCAAGCAGAAACGAAGAAGGTCTTCGAGGATCGCGTCACTCCCTTCTTTAAGTCCTATTGCACGGATTGTCACGGTATTCACAGAATGGAGGGCGGAGTCAACTTTGCCCCGACGCTAGTAGCCCCCGGCGCTCCCTCCTCGGCCAAGACATGGAAGCAAGCGCTGGCAAATATCAAAGCACATGACATGCCGCCTGACGATGCGAAAAATCAGCCGACCGATGAGGAGCGGCAAATGTTCGTAGACTGGATGGGGACGATCAAATTCCTCAGCCCGAAAGACCCAGGCGCTTTTGTAATCCGTCGACTGACCAAGATGGAGTACGGGAACACTCTGCGGGATCTCTTCGGAGTGGCCCCGGCCATCGCGGCGGAGTTGCCGGATGAAGTGTTCGGCGAGGGGTATCTGAATACGCTGTCGCCGCTCCAGTCAGAGCAATATCTATCAATCGCCAACGAAGTGCTAAATCGGGTCATCGCGCCCCAAGGTCAACCGCCAACAGAAGTGCAAAAGCGGCTCTTTGGAGACACGCCCTCGGCTGGCAGCGATTTCCGCGCGGCAGCAAAGACCACAGCGAGCCAACTTGCTCGAAACGCCTATCGCCGGCCAGCATCGGAAGCCGAGTTGGAACTGTTGTTGCGAGTCTTCGATCTGGCGCAGGAAAACAAGCTCGACTACCCGGCTTCATTGCGTCTGATACTCAAGGCAATCCTCGTTTCTCCTCAGTTCCTTTTCATCACTCCGGCAAAGGAGCCTGAAGTGGGCCAGACCATTGCGCCGCTAGATGACTATCAACTCGCGTCGCGTCTATCGTATCTGCTATGGGCGACGATGCCCGATGCGGAACTATCCGCGCTCGCGGATGCGGGGAAACTTCACGATCAGTCTGTCCTTCTCGCGCAGGTGCAGCGGTTGCTCGCCGATCCCCGGTCGCGGGCTCTGTTCGATGGCTTCGGCGCGCAGTGGCTCGGCCTCGTGGGGTTGGAGAGCAAGACGTTCGATGACGCGATGTTTCCGCAAATGACCACCCAGTTGCGCGCGGCGATGATCGACGAGGCTAGGCTATTCTTTGATAGTATCATCCGCGAAAACCGCAGCGTGATCGACTTCGTCGATAGCGATTACACTTTCCTCAACGCTACTCTTGCCTCGATTTACGGTCTGGAGAAAACCGTTACCGGCCCCGAGATGCGCAAAGTAAAGTTGGAGGATACGAATCGCGGCGGTATCCTCGGCATGCCCAGTGTCCTGGCGATGACCTCGTTCCCGAATCGAACCAGCCCAGTGAAGCGCGGCGTGTGGGTCCTCGAGCAAGTGCTCGGCGAACACGTACCCCCGGCCCCGCCAAACGTTCCGCCATTGGAAAAACAGGACAAGCAAGCTGTCGAAAATCTGACCCTGCGGAAGCGCACGGAGCTTCATCGAACCAACCCCGTGTGCGCGAACTGCCACAAGATTCTTGATCCGATCGGCTTTGGTTTGGAGAACTTCGATGCCATTGGACGCTGGCGAGATCAGGATGATACGGGCGGCGCGATTGACGCTACGGGCGAGCTGCCAGGTGAAAAGCGTTTTTCCTCTCCTCGTGAACTGAAAGCCATCATCGCCGCGAGGAAAGACGAGCTGGCAAGGAACCTCACTCGGAAACTGCTCGCCTATGCCCTGTGCCGCCAGTTGGAAGGCTACGACGAGATCGTGGTCGACCAGTTGATGGTGACTATCGCGAAGGATGGCTACCGCATGCAAAACTTAATTTTCGAGATTGTCACCAGTTATCCTTTCGTTAATCGCCGCATCCATGAACCCGAGGCAACGAAGTCCCATGGTCAATAAATTCCGCATCGATCGTCGCGCTCATTTGAAAGGGCTCGGCGCCGCCCTGGCGCTACCGCTATTGGAAACAATGGGTTGGGCAGACGCAAGCAAGGATAAGACCGTCGCACTGCCCGTCCGACTTGGCTTCATGTACATGCCGCATGGCGTCATTCCAGAGCAGTTCTGGCCAGCAAATGCGGAGAGCTTTCTGACTTCACCGCCGCCTGCTTTAGAATCGCTACAGCCCGTGCTCGACCAGTGTTTGCTCATGAAGGGCATCTCGGGCGTACCGATCTTGCCTTTTGGTGGCGCACCGCATGCGTTGGAGCTTTCGACTTGGCTCACAGCTCAACTGCCGGATGCGGATACGCGGAGCCAAATCAACATAGCGATTTCCGCGGACCAGATCGCTGCGAACTTTGTAGGTGGCTTCACATCATTGCGTTCGCTGGAGTTGGCCACGATGCCGCAGACGCACAAGGAGAACCAAGAAGGCTTGAACGAAGGGTACTACACGCACTGCAGCTTCCGTTCGGCGACGCAGCCCGTCCCCGCCGAGACGAATCCTCGAAGCGTACTCAACCGGCTTTTCGGAAAAACCGATCAACCAGGACAACTTGCGAAAGTCGACCCGCTCGATCGTCAGATGCTCGATTTGGTGCTTGATGGCGCCAAAGACCTACGCCGAAAACTCCCGCGAGACGACCAGCACAAATTGGATGAATACCTCGACAGCGTGCGCGCAGTGGAGCGTCGGATCGCCGCGATCGAGTATCGCCAAAAGGAGGCCGCTTTGGAGAAAGCCGGAGTCGCCTCGAGCAAACGCAACGACTCCGATTCTCCGCCCATCGAAATCAAGATTCCTGTGGGGGACAAACGCAGCGAATACATGCAGGTTATGTGCGACCTCAACGTGCTCGCCTTCCAGACCGACACAACTCGCGTCAGCACCTACATCGGATCGACGCCGAACGGTGTTTCTTATCCTGAACTGGGGTTCAATGACGAGCATCACTCCCAGACCCATCACGAGAACAAGCCCGAACAGGTCGCGAAGGTCGCCGCGATTACCGCGTTCAACATCGCTCAGTTCGCTTACATGGTAAAGAAGATGGCCAGCCTCCACGAAGGGGATGGTACTTTGCTCGACAACTGCATCATGATGTGGGGCTCCGGCCTCGAAGATGGCAACAAACACTCCCGCGACAACCTCCCTTTTATCATCGCAGGCAAAGGTGGTGGCACGATCAACTCGGGACGTTTCCTGCCAGACACCAAAGGCAATCAAGGTGACCTGCTCACTACGATTCTAGCCTGCGCAGGCATCCCGCTCGATCGCCCCATCGGTATTGCAACAAAACAAGTTAAGGAGATGATCCTCTAGTCCTGATTATTCACGGCGCTCGATTTGAGGCGCTAGCCGCGACCGCCGTATTTGCCAGGGACACCGAAATGCGGCTAGAGTCTCTTCTTTTTGGCCGAAAAAAACGAAAGAAGCCGAAAGAAATCGAATGGATGCCTCGCTAAGTCTCTATTATCGTTGGTCGTTAGGCTATTCGGTAGCGGCGAGCCTTTGATCAAAGCGAACCTATTTGTTCGAACGTCTCTTTTTTCGGTTCTTGTCGTTTTTTTCGGCTCGATAGTCTAATCAAAAACCGGAAGGAACTTCCGGTTTTTTTCATTCGACTTCTATTGAGCCTGAGGCGCTACTAGCCGCGACCACGCCTCTGGAAATCGGCTAGCGTTTCAGGCTCAGTATGCTTCAAGCAAGTGGAAGGGACTTAAGACTTTCAACACTAACGCCGCGAGTATTGTTCATCTACTCGGAATTGCTGCGCACAGTTACCATGGAGCTTTTGATTCACTTACTGAGCCTTCGAACTACGTTCTCCCGGTAACCAATTTGTTTAACCTTTCTCCTGCCGTTGGTGTGGTCCTGTTGCCTGCAGTTGCGGCTTTTCTTTTCTCACTCGCAGCCTTGGCTTTGAAACGAGCGAATCAACTGGGCATGGATGTTTGGCAAACGGCGTTTGTGGTGAACATCTCCGCCGGTGTGATTTACTCAGCGTTGTGGTTCGTCGGTGGCCCGCCGATTCGGTTGGAGTTATGGTACCAACCCGTGCTGATTGCAATTTGTCTTTTTGCTGGAATGTTGGCTCAGTTCATGGCGTTGAATCGCGGCGACGTTTCCGTGGCAGTGCCGGTGATGGGGCTTAAACTGTTGGTCGTAGCCATCATGAGCCCAATCGTGGTGGGCGAGGCGATTCCCATTCAACTCTGGGTTGCGGTCGCGCTGTCGCTTCTCGGAGTAACCATGTTGAACCGGGGCGGAAAGAGCGGCGATTCAAGCCGCTTCACCATTGCCGTAACATCCGGTTTATTGGCTGCGATTTCCTTTGGCGCGTTTGATTTGCTCACGGCGAAATGGGGACAAGCTTGGGGAGTTGGCCGATTGCTACCTTGTATATTTTGGATCAATGCGATTTTTTCGCTGGCTTGCTCGCGTGGTTTCCAATCGCCGCTCCGTTCACGATCAAGACTTGCGTTGGCTTGGCTTTCCGTCGGTGCATTGCTCCTATCGCTGCAGGGTCTTCTCTTTATCGGCTGTCTCGTCGTATATGGTCGCGCCGCACAAACCAACGTGACTTATTCGATTCGCGGCCTCTTGAGCGTGCTACTCGTGTGGAGCGTAGGGCGATACTTTCAGAACGAGGAAGGCCAGTTAACCAGAGCGGCGCTGGTGAATCGGCTCATCGGGGCGGCTTGTTTGCTTTCAGCCATTGTTCTAGCGGTGCAGTAAGCCAATCACCACAGCCACAAGGGACACTGCGAAAAAAGAAGCATGCACGCTCCGTCGTGCCGTCCGCTGAAGTGAATTGACAATGATTCTTGGTGAACGGCACATATCGCTAAGCATATCGTCACAACTAAACCGTACCAACATTTTGCGATT
>CANHVO010000030.1 GCA_947463915.1 Planctomycetaceae bacterium | reverse complement strand
CGTATTGCGATTCTTGGGGAAATACAGCTACGGCATGTATGTCGTTCAGTTGCCCCTGGTTACGCTTGTGCCAGCAGCAAGCCTCACCAATCTTTTACCATCGAACCCTATCGCATTTGGCATCATTTATGTAGCGGGCATGTTCGGATGCATCACTTTAACTGCATTGCTTTCTTTCCATCTTTTCGAGTCGCATTTTCTTAAGCTCAAGAAGTGGTTTCACTGAGCAACTCTCAGTTGCTTCTTTCACTTCGGACTACGAATACATTTTGATGTACTGCTTGACGCGGTACTTGCTCTGCGTGGACTCGCTGGTCATGTAGCGAATCTTTCCAAAAATGGGGCGCTCCGGTCCCCATGCCCGGTCGTATCGCCCTAGCACCCAGAAGATTCCGCTATACGAATTGGGATCACGACCATCCAACGCATATTTGTTGTTGAGCTGGATCATGACCTGCAACGCTTCTCGCGGAGATTCGGTCCATTGCAAAATCTTTTTTCCCCAGAGCATCCTCAAGTAGTTATGAATCCGGCCCTCACGTACCAGCTGGAACTGCGCCGCGTTCCAAAGTGGATCGTGTGTCTTGGACGCTTCCAATTGTGATAATTCATAAACGATCGGTCGAGTATCAGCAGCATGATCATCGAGCGTCTTCTGTGCCCACGCGGGGAGCGACTCAAACCGATCGTAGTTGCGTTCTCGCCAACACATGTTGAAGCCGATTTCTCGCCATGTCATCAACTGGTCCATAAATGCTTCCGCATCTCCGCCCATGTTCCAGAAGCCCGTCATTTTTCCATTGGGCTTCTCCAGTTTCTCTGGCGTCCATTTCGTAGCCATCGCGGTTCGTTGGAAGACCTCATGGGGGCTGATGTGCCCGAAATGCAAGTAAGGGGATAGCCAGCTGGAGCCTTGCTTTTCCGGTTCGTTTCTCGCCTCGGCATAATCGTTCAGTCGCTCTTCGACAAACCGCGAGAGAACTTTGCCTGCTTCGACTGGCCCGCCCCGCTCGACGCAAATCGGAACCGAATGGTCAATCGCGATCGAGTCCAAGGAAACCGATTTCAGTTCTTTCGAAGCCGCTTGATTTTCCCAGACTCGCCATTTCGCTTTTAGCTCAGCGGGTAACGCGTCCAATTTCGGACTGTGTAGTTCAGCGAGAGGGTTTTCCATTGGGAAGTCAGGCAAGCCTTTGTAGACCTCCTTCTGCATGTACCTGCGATAGGAATGCGCGACCGTAAAAGTCTTGTCAGCGGTGCGCATTGGTATGATTGTGTTGCTATCGACCAATTCCAATGCACATTTCCAAACGCTTGCAATCTTCTGGAAAAGCGCTGGATGAAAAAAGCAAGGGAAGTCGTCCGAGACAACTACGCAAGCATGGGAAGAAAACGTTTCGACCAAACCTTTGGCTTCGTTGGCTCGCGTTTCCACATAGCCGCAATAGGTCGCATTGGTTTTTTGAATGGTAGCCGCATTATCGAGCATGCCGTCCAACAAAAACCGATGAAAACGATCGCACATCCACTTGCCGTTACAACGAATCGCCTCAAACACCACAAGTGGCCTGTTTAGATGGTTCGACAACTCAACAGCGCGTTGAAGTGAAAAATTGAAGCGAGTGCGTCGAAATGCGGTCATCCAGTAAAGAACAAACTTGCCTGATGGATTGATTGGCCAATGATTCAAGGAGCGAGTCCGAACGGCTGGCACTGGGGCAATGGTTTTGGGCTTCATGGTTTTAGCTAGCGATCCAGCGTCGGGACATTGTTTTGTTTGTTTTTCGTGTTATTTAGCCGTTGGGCGCTAGCCCCGGTTTTCTAATTGCTCGACATCCGTCCAGAACCGGGGCTAGCGCCCAACGGCTATTGGTTTTGAGGCGACCGGTACCACGGTCCCGTCGCTTGCCGAATGACAGCATCTTAACGGATCGTAAAGTGGGAAAGCCCGGCGTTCCTGGTTAAATGCGAAGCCACAAGATTCGGATTTTGACAAACAAAACGAATTTAACGCGCATAGGATGCCGATCAAAAGAGACTTCCATCGGGGAAATCAGCCCCGTTGATCGTATTGTCGATATTGCCCGCCTACGAGAGAACGTTCGGATGAATTATCGAGTTTCACAACACGTCGGTTGTCGCTGGTTCCAAGCTGCTTTGTTGGCCATCACGAGCATGTTTTGTATTGTCCCACTCGCAAGTTCCGTCGTGGCCGCTGACCAGTGGGGGCAAAAGCTTTTCAGTGAGACGCATCATCACTTCGGCACAGTGAGCCGAAACGCCAAAACAGAACACGCGTTCGTAATCGAGAATTGCTTTGAAGAGGACGTGCACATCGCTTCGGTCCGCAGCAGCTGCGGTTGCACCCATCCCGTTCTAACCAAGAATACGCTGAAGACTTGGGAGAAAGGGGAAGTGATCGCACAATTCAACACTCGCTCCTTTATTGGAACCAAGAACGCAGAAATCACGGTGGTCATTGACCGCCCCTACTATGCGGAAGTCAAACTCACTGTCGGCGGCACTATTCGGTCCGATGTGGTTGTTGAGCCAGGTGAAGTTCGGTTTGGCGATGTCGAGTTGGGCGAGAAAAAGACCGTCGACTTGAAGATTTCGTATGCGGGCCGCCCTGACTGGAAAATTGCGGATATTCGCGGCAATAGCGATCAAATCGAAGTTCGATTGGATCCGATCCAAAAGAACGGTTCACGAACAACCTATGTCCTGCACATCACACTCAAGGACACAGCCCCCGTGGGCGACCTGATGGATGAATTGATCGTCGTCACGAACGATTCCAAAAATGATCAGTTCACTCTGCCGGTCAATGCACGAGTCATTCCACCTGTTTCTATCACGCCGACGTTTGTCTCTTTAGGGGACATCGTGAAAGGAAAACAGGCTCAAAACCGGTTGATTGTTCGCTCCAAAAAGCCTTTCTCCATCACCGGAATTGATTGCCCAGATGGACGTTTTGAATTCAAAGTTCCCGAAGGAGCGAAGTCGATTCAGGTCGTCTCTTTTTCTTTCAAAGGTGAATTGCTCGACGAAAGCGACACCGGCTCGCTCAAGCAAATCGTGAAGATCAAGACTTCGCTAGGCGAGGAAATGTCCGCAGAAGTCACTGTCGCAGGCCGCGTTGTGAATTAAAGGTTGTTACTGGTACTCGTGTTCGAGCGGGCTAAAGTCGAACTCGAGACGGCCCAAATCGGCACTTCAACGATTAATCGCTCAACTGGTAAACGACTCGGCCTCGCACGATCGTGGTTCGGACCTTGGCCGTATGCACTTGGTCGACTGGAAGCGAGAATAGGTCTTGATCCCAAACGACCACATCGGCCAACATCCCAGCCGCCAGCGAGCCTTTTTTCCCATCGGCAAACTCGGCAAAAGCTGAGCCGCGAGTGTACGCATCGATTACTGATTCCAATGTCAATCGCTGTTCGGGGACAAAGCCCGCGGAAGGTTCTCCCCGCAGCGTTTGTCTGGTTAAGGCGGTATGCATACCAAGCCTTGGATCCAATCCGACAACAGGCCAGTCGCTTCCAAACGCAAGTTGACCACCTGCATCCTTAATACTTTTCCAAACCCACGCTCTCGATGCACGCTCTGCCCCGAGATTCACGGCCCACACGCCAAAGATATTGCTATTGGGATTGGCGTGGTAAGGTTGCATCGAGGCAATCACCCCCAGGCGACCGAAACGGTCGATGTCCGCTTTGCTAATCGATTCGACGTGTTCAAGCCGATGTCGTCGCGGATTGGCGGGCAGGGGGTTTACCTTCTGTGCTCGCTCAAAAGCGTCTAGTGTCATGCGAACGCCGCCATCTCCGATTGCGTGTACCAGGATCTGCCAACCGCGTCGGTCGAGCAATTCGACAATACGGTCCAAGTCGTCCTTGCTCGTTTCAGGTAATCCGAGACTGGTCGGTCGGTTAGCGTACGCGGATAGCAGAACGGCAGTATGCGATTCAATGACACCATCTACAAACAACTTGACAGCAGGGACGTTCAATTCTGGAAAGTCTTGCCGAATCGCAGTTAACTGGTCAGCGTCGGTTTCGGACATGTTCTTTCGTCCAGTCAACGCGAACGTAAATCGCAACGACAAACCACCGTTCTTCCGAAGAGTCTCAAACAACTCTAGTTCCTCGCGATCGACTCCAGCATCCAAAACGCTGGTGACTCCCAACCGGTGAGCTTCTGCAATTCCCCTACGCAATGCTGACAATTTGTCGCTGAGCGTCGGTTTTGGAAGAACGCTATCCATCAGTGTTTGAGCTGCTTCTTTCAGAACTCCGGTTGGCTCGCCGGTAGCAGGGTCGCGTACGATAATTCCACCCTCAGGATTCATTGTGTCTCTGTCGATTTTCGCAGCTTGCAAAGCCTGTGAATTGACCCACAAGGTATGGCCATCGTAGCACTTCATTACAGCTGGCCGGTCAGGCACCATGCGGTCCAATAACGCCTTGGTCGGGAGCCCATCCTGAAAGGTTCCGTAAACCCAACCGCGTCCGACTACCCAAGATTGGTTCGGATGAAGATCAGCGAACGAGCGAATCTTGGTTTCGATTGCCGCTATCGAATCCAAGTCGGACAAATCAACTTGTGATAAGCCTAAACTTCCGGACAGGAAATGAACGTGTGCATCATGGAATCCAGGAGTTACCGTGCAACCCCTCGCGTTCAACCGCTTGGTATTGGGACCGATGTGTGCTTCGACTTCGGCATGTGTGCCAACCGCTAGGATGCGATTTTCCTTAATGGCCAACGCGACATGATTGGTCCCTGGCATGAAGATTTTGGCATTCTCGATGATCAAGTCCGCCGGACGGGAGTTTGAATTCGGTTGTTCGGCGATTACGAAACTAGCGGTGAAGACCAAAAGAATTGCAAATACTCGACTCATTGATCGAAACTCTTGGTGTTGAAAGTGTTTTTTGGGCAAAGTGGAATTGTCGAAACCATTTCTTCGGAGCGATTTAAACAATTCTAGCGATTGTTCTTCAATCGGCGCAGGGTTTCGTCGGTAAATGGTCCTGTTACTAGTGGTGCGATTCTTAGTTAACGTGGGATAGGCTTCCAGCCTGTCGGTACTGCGGTTGACAGGCTGGAAGCCTATCCCACATCCATTACTTTCCAATTCATTCGCTTGCGAGTTGCGAGTTGTGCTAAGGCAGTTGTATACTGCCACTCACCTTGATTTGCTTCCGCGTGAGTACTTGGCCTGACGACCGTGAAGAGATAAGAATGGAAGACAAAGAGGATCTGAAGATGAAGAACGCTGATTGTCTAAATGGATGGTGGCATGGTCTCATTCCTTCCAAGATGTTTAATATTCCTTTGGCAGCGTTATCGGTTGTCTTATCGACGATTGGCGGACATGTACTGGTATTCGGACAGTCGCCTGAATTGAGTTTTACCCAAAAGCAACTGCAAGACGCAGTTAGGCAGCTCGAGAGCAATTCGGCGGAAGATCTGGACAAATCCGCGGCAGTATTGAAACGCGCAATCAAGGAGCCAGCGTTTCGGGAATTGGCAACTTGCTCGTTGGCGTTAGTTTATATAAAGCAAGGCAATCTGGAATCGATTGGGAACTTTCTTCGAAAAATCAACAACGTATTTCCTTCGCCAACCGCCTCACAGAAGAACCTCTTGCTTAGGGTCCAACTTAATTACGATTTTGCAATGGGTTCCGAAAACGCAGCGGTAGGATTTTCGAACCTGGTCCTTTCGACACTTGATAACAAACTTGAAAAAAGCTCTCGACTTGCCAGCGCGGCGATGCTCGGCAGCTTTGTGGGAATGCTCGAGTTGGATGCCGCTCTATCCCCAATTGATCGTGAAGTGCTGGCATCGACTACGCCTTGGAGGCGAAAGCTCTGAAAAATCAACAAATGGCGGCTGCGAATGGCGCCACAGAGAATCGATAAACACCGTCGGTCAAGTCCCTTGCAAAGCGGTGAAGCACTCCAGGACGGCTGGGGCTTGCCCCTCCGTCCGCAGCTTTGGTGTTCTAGATACACGTCGCCTTCTTGTTTATCACCGGACGGCTCGTGGATTGTTGATTTAGTCGTTTAACGGTCAGCCGTAGGCGTACCGAATTCTTTGGGCAGTACGCCTACGGCTGACTGTTAAACGAAGTCCTATTGAAACGTAGCCCATCGTTTTCGTCGTTTGGATGGCATCACTGCGTTGCCCCCATTAACGACGATCCGTTTGGCGACTCAACACTGAGTGCTCTGAAATTGCATTGAGAAAAACTCTTCGAATGGCATCGTAACCACGGTCATTGGGATCTTCGATGTTTTCGTAGAACCAGTAATACGGATCATCTGGTTGGTACGTTGATCGCCAAAACTGGCGACAATGGGAACCATGCCCCATGAAAGTCTGATGCAGCGGGACGACGTGGACATTCGGCCTTGCCTTGGCGCACTCAACAATCGCTTGGTTGTACTTGGCGTGGATGGCAAGACCGTCTTTCCAGGTCGGCAGATAAACGCTCGGGGCATCCCCGACTCCGTCTGTCGGATCGTAAATATCCCCGACGTAGATTTCGCAGCCGCCTGGGAAGCACGCATCTATCTTGGTGAACATATCGTTAAGCCGAACTCGGTAGGCTTCGATCCAAGGCTCCGCTTGCTCGAGGGTTGCGCCATACATTGCACCTTCTCGTGGTGGCGACCGGCCATAACTATGTATCAAATCGTTTCCTCCCGTTGTCATGACGATCAACCCGAACACGTTGGCATCTTGAACGGTCAATCGATCTTCGATCACGGCCATATGTTGCAGCGAAGTCGAACCTGAGATGGCCAAGTTTTCAAAAGCCAATTGTGATAGAACGCTAGATAGGCATATTCCTTTCATATCAGGGTACTCATCGTCTGGATTGTTGATGAGACGATTGAAGAAGGTATGGTCTTTGGAGCGGGCACCTAGTCCTGCTGTGATGCTATCTCCAATTCCTACGACCCGAACGAGCCTATCGGACCATTGCCTTTCGAATCGCGCGCGAGCTACTCTGGGACCAGCTGGCCCACTGCCGATGGGCCTGGCAAGCACAAACTGAATATAAGATATCGCGAACGAAACGAGGGCGATGCCGAAAACTAGCAGAATCGAAAACCGCAGCTTCTTTCGGGACATCATTTTGGTAATGAGAATCTCGAGCGATTCTCTCCTGCTGTGATGCATTTCGTTTAACAGTCAGCCGAAGGCGTACTGTCCAGGCGCGGAGTACGCCTTCGGCTGACCGTTAAACGACTTGCAGGAAATTGGGAGGGCGAGGCTCCTGCCTAGCCAATGTTGCAAAGGTTCGGCAGGAGCCTCACCCTCTCAAGTAATGAATTGCTTGGGTAAACTAGTTTACAGCGGTGGCCTCGCACTCCCGTGGAAATTGCAAGCAATTCCAACAAGAAGGTGAGACGCGTCACTCTAGATCGCGAGCAGCAGTCGGCTGGGGGCTTCGAGGTAAGCGATGATGTCGTTTAGGAACCTCGCTGCCGTTGCTCCGTCGACCGATCGGTGATCATAGGCCAAGCTTAATGGCATCATCAGTCGTGGCTTGATCGAGTCGTCGTCCATTACGATCGGCATTTTGCGTGAGCGGCCCACCAACAGGATCGCCACCTCTGGCACATTCACGATCGGCGTCGAATAGGTTCCACCGATGGCGCCGAGATTGCTGATGGTAAACGTTCCGCCTCGCAAATCGCTCACCGCAAAATCGTTGCTGCGAACTTTGGAGGACATGGTCGAGAGAGCATAAGCGATGTCCGGGATCGACATCTTGTCCGCGTTCTTCAAAGTTGGCACGACTAAACCTCGATCGCTATCGATGGCGATGCCGAGATTGACGTAGTCCTTGTAGATGATCTGCTCGTTTTCCATGTCGATGGTTGCGTTCAAGGCTGGATGGTGCTTGAGCGCGGTTGCAACGGCTTTGATCAAGAATGGCATCGTCGTCAGCTTGATGCCACGCGAAGCATAGTCATCTTTGCTGGTTTGACGGAAGGCCTCCAATTCGGTGACATCGGCATCATCGAAATTGACGACGCGCGGGACAGTCGACCAGGACTTGTGCATCTGCGCCGCAATCGTTTTGCGGATCTTGGTCATTCGATCCACGCGAATCGGACCGTAGTCATCGTTGGCAGCGGTGCCGGGTAGAGCAGTCCCCTTAGGGCTCGTGGCTGGCTTGGCCGCTGGCGATTCGCTTTCGATGGTAGCGGTATTGGTTGCGGCTGCGGCGGGTTGCGGTGCCGTCCGAACGGTTTGATTGGCATGTCGCACAACAGCAAGCACGTCATCGCGTGTGATTCGTCCACCTTCGCCTGTTCCCGCAACGCTCACGAGATCGACTCCGACTTCGCGTGCAAATCGGCGAATGGCTGGTCCGGCTGGGATAACGTCGTCACTGAACGGAGTTCCGACATCGGCCGACGACGGCTGGGCCGCTGGGGCAACAGCAACGGGAGCCGCTGGTACGACGATAGGAGCCATCGGCTTCAACGGAGCTGGTGCTGGTGCTACTGGCACAGGTGCAACAGGCTGCTCGACTCTCGGCGGTGCAACTGGCGGCGGCGCAACCGGCGCAGGTGCCACTGCAGCTTGGGGAGGTGCGGTTGGTGTTGGAGCCGGGGCGGCAGCACCCGAAGCTTCGATGGATGCGAGGACCATGCCTACCTTGACGGTCTCTCCTTCCTTGATCGCAATGCTAAGGATTTTGCCAGCGAAGGGGCTGGGGACAGAGACCGTCGCCTTGTCGGTTTCCATTTCGACGAGCGACTGGTCTTTTTTGATCACGTCGCCGACTTTGACCAAAATCTCGAGGACATCGCCCGATTCGATACCTTCACCAAGGGATGGAAGTTTGATTTCAGTTGGCATAGCTAATCTATTTTTTGGAAAAGGGTTTGGTTTTGGGTTTGGGAGGGGCCCCACGGAGCGAGGAATAACTCCTCGCTGGCGGTTGGGTGGCGATAGTACGCCTTCGGCTGAATGTTAAACGACTATCAACAAGCCTCTAAGCAAACAGTGGGTTTTGTTTTTCTGGGTCGAAGCCGAGGTCTTGAATTGCCTTGGCGACTTCGCTACCAGGCACTACGCCTTGTTTGCTCAATCGGTACAACGCTGCGATCGTGATCGAGGCTGCGTCGACTTCGAAGTGCCGACGAAGCGCTTGGCGTGTTTCGCTGCGACCAAGTCCATCGCAACCGAGGACGTAGTAGTCGGAGTTGATGTACGGAAGCAATTGTTCGCCAACTGCACGCACGTTGTCGCTGGCCGAAATGATCGGACCTTTGACACCCTCCAAAACCGTCTCGATGTAGCTCTTGCGAGGTGGTTGGTCGGGATGCAACATGTTCCAGCGTTCGCAGGTTTGGGCATCTCGGCGGAGTTGTGTGTAACTGGTCACGCTCCAGACATCGCTCGCAACTTGGTACTTTTCTGCCAGTATCTTTTGCGCATCCAACGCGTACCGCAGGATCGCTCCGCTACCGAAAAGTTGTACGCGAGCCTTGGCTCCCGGTACTTCTTTCGAAGCATATTTGTAGATTCCCTGGATGATGCCTTCTTCGACACCTTCGGGCATCGCCGGCATTTCGTAGTCTTCGTTATGGACGGTGATGTAGTAGATCGCGGTTTCGTCTTCTTGATAGAGTCGACGCATTCCGTCCAACACGAGAACAGCCGTTTCGTAGGCCCAGGCTGGGTCGTAGGCACGTACGGTTGGGAAAGCCATGGCATTGAGATGACTGTGGCCGTCTTGGTGCTGGAGTCCTTCTCCGTTGAGCGTTGTTCGCCCCGCTGTTCCACCGATCAAGAAACCCTTGGCTCGCATGTCGGCAGCCGCCCAAATCGAATCGCCAACGCGTTGGAATCCGAACATGGAGTAATAGACATAAAAAGGAATCATGTTGATGCCGTGCGCCGAGTAAGCGGTGCCGGCGGCGTTGAAGCTGCTCATGGAGCCCGCTTCGGTGATTCCTTCTTCGAGAATTTGCCCGTCGCGAGCTTCTTTGTAGTATCCAATCTTTTGCTCTGCGTCTTTTCGATCGATTGGTTCGTAGAGTTGTCCAGCGTGAGCGTAGATGCCTATCTCCGTGAACAACCCCTCCATCCCGAACGTTCGCGATTCATCGGGCACAATCGGAACAATGTATTGACCGATTGTGCTGTCCTTGACCAAACGCGTGAGAAGACGCACGAACCCGTTGGTCGTGCTAATCGCCTTGCCCTCAAGCTGAGTCGACATGAACTTCCGATAGTCTTCGAGCTTGGGGGTCGCGATTTTAGGATGGACCGTTGGGCGACTTGGGACGGAACCGCCCAGTACCGAACGTCGGTCGAGCAAGTATTTGATTTCATGGCTCGAGGCTGGTGGCTTGTAAAACGGAGCGTGAGCAACCTCCTCATCCGAGATCGGAATTCCAAATCGGCTGCGGAACTCAAGCAGTTCCTTGTCGTTCATCTTCTTTTGGTTGTGGGCAATGTTTCGTCCTTCGCCTGCTTCGCCAAGCCCATAGCCCTTGATCGTCTTTGCCAAGATGACGGTAGGCTGGCCTTTGTGTTCGACGGCGGCTTTGTAAGCTGCGAAGACCTTTTCGGGATCGTGACCTCCCCGTTTCATCTTCTCAAGTTTTTCGTCGGAATAATTCTCGACAAGTTTGAGAAGCTCGGGGTACTTGCCAAAGAAGTGTTCACGGATGTAAGCGCCAGACATGCCCACGTACTTTTGGTACTGACCATCGACAACTTCGGTCATGCGTTTTGCCAAAAGTCCTGATTCATCTTTGGCCAACAAGACATCCCAGTCGCTGCCCCATACTACCTTGATCACGTTCCAGCCCGCGCCACGGAAAATGGCTTCGAGTTCTTGAATGATCTTGCCGTTTCCACGGACCGGGCCGTCGAGCCGTTGCAAATTGCAGTTCACGACGAAAATGAGGTTGTCGAGTTTCTCACGCGATGCGAGCGTGATGGCCCCGAGTGTCTCAGGTTCATCGCATTCGCCGTCACCGAGGAAAGCCCAAACTTTTTGACCCGATGTATCCTTGAGTTCGCGATCCTTGAGGTACTCGTTGAACCGAGCTTGATATATGGCCATGATTGGGCCGAGGCCCATCGATACCGTTGGATATTCCCAGAAGTCCGGCATTAGCCATGGGTGCGGATAGCTGCACAGTCCACCCTCAGGCTGCAACTCTTGTCGGAAGTTTTCCAATTTGGCTTCCGGCAATCGGCCTTCGAGGAACGCTCTCGAGTACATGCCCGGTGACGCGTGGCCTTGGAAGTAAATCAAATCGCCCGAATAACCCGATTCACCACGTCCACGGAAGAAGTGGTTGAACGCAACTTCGTACAGAGTCGCGCTGCTGGCGAAGGTGCTGATGTGACCGCCAACTCCGCCGCCGAGAAGGCCACCGTGGCCATCTGTTTTTTTGTTGGCCCGAACGACCATCGCCATGGCGTTCCAGCGAATAATGCTCTTGATTCGCCGTTCGGTTTCGCGATTGCCGGGATATGCGGGTTGCTTGTCCGGTGGGATCGTATTCACATAAGGCGTGTTGGTTTCGATCGGTATTTCAACCCCATCGCGGCGGGCGCGATCCTCTAACGCTTTGACCAAATAACGTACTCGATCGGCACCTTTGCTTTTGAAGACATAGTCGAGTGACCCAAGCCATTCGCTGGTTTCCGCAGGATCGACATCGATCTGTGATTCCACTTGGCCGGATGCAGCCATCACCGCAGGGTCTACTTCGCCTAAGAGTCTCGCATCGGCCATAAGAATACGTTTCTTTCTCAGTCATTAATTTCAGGGCTTACAACCATTCGGCCCATTGGCTCGAATTGCTGGCATTTACGATAGTCGCAAAACTTGGCATTGTCGCGAAAGTAATGGTCTGCGTAAAGGTGCAACCTTCCAGTAAGGCGGGCACCAGAGAAAATATACCACGATTCGTCGCTGGATTCGCCAGAATTCAGCGCGCACGGAACCCTGGCGAATCCTGCTACTTGAAGCTGTTTTTGGTCGCCATGGGAAAGCTAGTTGCCTTTAAAGGTTGTTTTGTGGCGGCGGTTGTTCTATTGGTTTCGCCCTAATTTGGTGGCGCCGCGAAGGGGCGATTCGGACCCAAAATTTGCAATATTTCCAGCGCAGCCGCGAAAGGGTTGAGTCAGCTATACTCGGAGGTCAATTCCTCTTGAAAACAAGCACTTCGGTTTCGATTTGCTCCAATCCTTTACCACAAAAACCAGACATGTCCGAGGCAACGAAAACTCACTCAACAGACTTGCAGGTCGTCCGTGAGACGATCGAAAGTCTAGCGGTTGCTTTTATCTTGGCGTTGCTCTTCAAGGCGTTTATAGCCGAAGCGTTTGTCATCCCCACTGGTTCAATGGCGCCGACGCTGATGGGCGCGCATAAGGACGTTCGATGCGAGGAGTGCGGATGCCAATATCAATGCGGCGCAAGCAACGAGTTCAACGATGTCGGTGCTCGAAAGAAGACGATGGTGATCGGCACGACTTGTCCTCTTTGCCGAAAACCGCAAATTGCGAATCCGTTCGTCAATTCAAACGACGCAACATTCTCTGGGGACAGAATTCTAGTTAGCAAACTTGCATACGCATGGGCTCAGCCGAGGCGTTGGGATGTCATTGTTTTTAAGTTCATTGAAGCGGCTCGCTTGAACTACATCAAACGATGTATTGGTAGGCCTAACGAGACGATTCGCATTCAGGAGGGGAACATCTTCGTTCGGAAAACCCCGGAATCCCCGGACGTCAATGCGGCCAATGGCGCTTTTGAAATCGCCAGAAAACCACCGCACGTTATCAATGCAATGCTTCAGCCATTGTCCGACACCAAATACTTACCAAAGACACTCATCGAAGCAGGTTTGCCTAGCGCATGGCAACCATTTCCTGCCACCGAAACGACTTGGCTCGTTGAACAAACAGAAAAAACGTGGTCGGCTTCGATTGCAAAGGTTCCGACCGGTACAACTCATTGGCTTCGCTATTACCATCATGTCGTCGACCCGTTTTCGTGGGAAACGGTAGAGACCACTGGAAAGTTGCCCGCACCTATTCCACCGCAGTCATCGCGACTCATAACGGATTTCACAGCCTACAATGCAAGCTATTCGTCCGAGTCTGGCGTCGACCGCGAGAATTTTCAAGCGGATGCCCAAAATTTGATTCGACGCGCCAATCATTTTGGGTTCGTCTCCAATCGACCGCTCGAAAATGATGGGATCCATTGGACGGGAGATTTGGCCGCCGAGTTCGAAATCAAAACGGATCGGGACACGCAATCATTGGCCTTGCTTTTGGTTGAAGCGGGCGTTGAGCACGAATGCAGAATCGATCTCAAGACTGGAGAAGCGACTATAACAGCCTCGCTCAATGGCAACTTAATCGATGCCTTTGAGCAGGCAGGCGGTGCGTTAGCCAACAAAGCAATTGCGACGACAAGCGTCCGGGCAGGAGGAAAGCACCGACTGCGATTTGCAAACGTGGACGACACGCTCGTCTTGTGGGTGGACGGCAAGCCTGTGAAATGGTCGCCAAGCGGCAATCTTCAAACGGACTCCTATTTGCCGCTTGCCAACCGCGTGCCGAAGAGCTCGCCCAACAATCCACTTGATGCTGCCCCTATCGCGATTGGAGTCGAGGGAGGTGGAGCGATGCTCTCGCGAGCCCGTGCTTTCCGAGACATCTACTACATCGCGCATGGCAACGGAAACCCAGGCCTCGGATTGTTTGATTACCCTGACGTTATTGGTGCGCTCAGTCAGTCGAGTTCGTTAGAAAACATCGAGAAGTATTCCAAAGATCTCCATAACTTGACAGCGGAGGCACTGGGCAAAAAAATATCGCGAGAAGGGCTTTATCGAAACGCTATTCTGTCTGATGCAAACCTCTGGGCATGCAGTCCGATGGCCAAAAATCGACAGTATCGCGAATTCACGATGGAAAAAGACTGGTACTTCCCTATGGGGGACAATTCCGCGGCGAGTTCGGATGCCCGGTCTTGGAACGAGCATCACTCCCCGGAGCGTCTGTTCATCGGACGCGCAGTGATGGTCTTTTGGCCTCATTACTGGAATGCGCCCGTACCCTTCCTTCCGAATGTTCAACGCATGGGACTGATTCGATAGTTCTTGAAGAGTCCCGCGTTAACGCGATTGCTGACTTGATCGAAGACACATTAGAAACAATGAGACGAAGGGCGTTGGCCCCAGTTTTCACACGGACACCCGCCGCTAATGCGGTGCGGCGAATAGGTCAAAAGAAAGAAAGTAGAACATGGATGTTCTCAATGTTGTTGGACTCGAAAAGACATACGGTCGCCGAAAGGTCGTCAGCGGAGTCAGTATGCGTGTTGGCGAGGCTGAAATTGTTGGCCTCCTCGGGCCAAATGGAGCTGGAAAATCAACTAGCTTTCGAATGACTTGTGGCTTGGTCATGCCCGACCGCGGTCAAGTATTCTTAGGTGGCGAGGAGGTAACTTATTGGCCCATGTATCGACGCGCTCGCGACGGCGGCATGGGCTATCTGGCCCAAGAGTCGAGCGTTTTTCGTCGACTGACCGTCGAACAAAACATCTCCGCCATGCTTGAGTTGCTTGGCATCGGATGGAGCGATCGAAAGAAGAGAACCAATGAGCTTCTGGAACAGTTCAAGATAACGCACATTCGTCGGTCCCGCGCGTCGAAGTTATCGGGAGGGGAGCGACGTCGACTGGAGATCGCTCGTTGTCTTGTCTCAAATCCCCGAATCATTATGCTGGATGAACCCTTTGCGGGGATCGATCCCGTGACAGTGCAGAGCATTCAACAGACGATCTTCGATTTGAGGGATACAGGGATCTCGATATTGATTACAGACCACGCAGCTTTGGAAATTCTGGCGGCAGTTGATCGTTGTTATGTTATCAACAAAGGGGCTGTGCTGTGTGAGGGGACTCCTGAGCAAGTCAAGCAGCACCCTGAGGTTCGAAAGCAATACTTGG
The DNA here is from genome assembly GCA_947463915.1 of Planctomycetaceae bacterium. GTDB lineage: Bacteria > Planctomycetota > Planctomycetia > Pirellulales > Pirellulaceae > JBKCUI01. The sequence goes on along the minus strand of CANHVO010000030.1, from coordinate 17,587 downwards.
GGAACATCCAGGGAGACAATTGATCGTGGCTAGCGACGGGAAAAGTCCGAATCCAATCCCAACTTCCGATGCGCTTCCTCCCGAAACCGAACACGCTGCCCCCCCGGCCAAGTCGACGGTCATTGCGCAGGGACTTCAAGCCATTTCGGGTTCTTGGTCTATTCTCGGGCAATCCTTTCTGCAACTCCGCGATGGGGCAACCAACACGGTTTCTCAATCGCTATCGGCCGTTAATTCGATGGGCCAAGGAATGCTCAATACAACCGGGCTCGCTAGATGGCTTAGCTTAAGTGCCCAAACTGATGGAGACCGAAAGTACGATGAGCGGCATTTCTTTTTGGTCCCATATGCTTTGGCTCTCGATGGCTACTCGGTTGCAACGATTCGTGTTCTGCCCAAAGATGTCGCACCGATCAACGATCTGCCTAAACGCCGCTTCATTCACCTCGCGAATCTGGAATCGGAGGCCATGTTACGGAAACTGCTTGTAGATCAATCGGCTCTCTTGGCAAAGAACGAATCCTCCCAAACGACGAATTCAGGGATGGGACAATCCTTGGTCGGCATCGCAGACCAACTAGACCAAATCGATAGCCAACTCTTCTATGGCGCGTTGGCCCTAGGAACTGCAATCGCAGTCATCAATCCGATCGCGGGCGCCATTGTCGCAGCCAAAGCCCTTGCTCCGTCCGTAATCGCGACCCTCGCGAAGTATGGGCTCCGGGCCGCAGGCTCATCCTTGGAAGCGACCGCCATCGAAAGCAAAGTGCGGGCTGCGCAGAACGATGTGGTCAAACAATTCTCTGGTAGCGACGTCGTCCGGGTCATCAATCCGACGCTTCGCAAACTTGCGATTGCCATACGTACCGAAGACAGCGAATTTGATCCCGTCTTTGGTTCGCAATTAGACCATGCAGAGGGCGATGCCGAGTTGAAAACGGGTGATAATCCATACGACCAAATATCGATTCAGGCGATTTTAAGTCTATACGACGAAGTCGTCGACCAGGAGCACCTTCACGGGTTGGCCCGGCTTGGGCCTGAAGATATCCGTTGGTTACGATATCTGCGAACCAAAGACAAGAACTAATGCGTTAAGTCGACCTGTCAATAATGAAGCCTGCATTCGTTTAACAGTCAGCCGTAGGCGTACTGTCGAAGGAACGGAGTATGCCTTCGGCTGACTGGTATACGATTAGATCACAATCGTTTTCGTGGCTTAGGAATGATCCGCACTCGCCAGTTTCAGCACTTCGTCGAGTTGGATTTGTCCTTCGTAAAGTGAACGGCCGATGATTGCGCCAGCGGTTTTTTGGTGGATCAATGCCTGGACATCCTGCATCGTTGTCACACCGCCCGAGCAGATCACCGGAAACGGACTGGCTGATTGAATTTCGGCCAAGGATTGGAAATTTGGACCAGCCATCATTCCATCTTTCGAAATGTCGGTATAGACAACAGCCACACAGGCATTGGTGTGTTGCGCAACGCGATCCACGAGTTCACTTGCGGAAGTTTTTGAGTTTTCGAGCCAGCCTTCCGTCGCAACCATTCCGTTGAGTGCGTCGAGTCCTAGTACGAGGTGCCCAGGGTAGAGTTCGCACATCTTTGCAAACCACGCGGGGTCCTTGAGCGCGGCCGTCCCGACGACTAGACGCGAAAGCCCCAGTTTGAGCAATCGCTCGATGGTTGTTTCGTTTCGAACGCCGCCACCCAATTGGACTACTCGGCCATCGGCTGCGGCCACGATATTCAGAATTGCAGTCTCGTTGACGATGCTACCTGACTTGGCACCATCCAAATCCACGCAATGAAGAAACTCGGAGCCAGCGTCGAACCATCGCGAGGCAACCTCGCCGGGAGAGTCGCTAAAGACGGTGTTTCGGTTGTAGTCTCCTTGCTGGAGTCTCACGCATTTGCCACCAAGCAAATCGATTGCGGGCCAAATTTCCACGTTGCACTTTCGTTGTTTCTGTATTGGAAGCCGTTCTTGCCTACCGCTGATTGTGTCTCGTTGGCTTGCAGGAACCATGGGGGCGACAAGTTTCGCAAAACCGCTCGAATCACGCAAGAAAGAATCATGGAAAACGGCGATTCTTGCCGGTCACACTGCGACCTCACGGCTATAAATCACTCTACAATTCAAACAGATCATTTTGCGCATCAGAAATTTCGCGTTTACTACCTTTGGTTTTTCTCTTCTATGAGCCATTCTCTCATGTTCAGAACGAGTCCCTTTGTCTCATTGATTACCATAATCGGATGTTGGTCGGTGGGGTTCGTTCATGCACAATCGAAAACGAAGCGACTGGATATTGCAGGTTCAGTCGCCGAAATCTACAAAACGGCGTCAGACGACGACTTGTACCTCTACTTTTTCTTCCCGGAAGGTCACGTTCCCAAGAAAGACCAGAGGTCCGCTGCCGTCTTTTTCTTTGGGGGTGTCTAGACCGGTCTCTCTCCCCTAGAAAGCTACAAGGGGCGGTGGAAGCTTTTTCAAATAGATATGGGTAATGACAAGGCTAACGCCGTTCGGCTAATGGCTAACGCCGTTCGGCTAATGATTGGGTGGGGCTCCACGGTTCGATCGATTTCAGCTTTTTCGTTTGCAGTGCCCGGTAGCAGTCTGGTAAGTCGAAACTCTTGAGCACACTGTGCACAAAAGACGAGAGAGGCCACGTGTAGTGTTCTGTCTCCGCAACGGAAGTCCAGCTTGTTAATGCGTTTTTGAGAGTTACTTGGCTCACGTCGTTCGAGACCACCGCCGCCAGCGTGGCAGGGATTGTTCCCCATCCACGCGCAACGAGATGGACTTCCGTGCGTCCGTACGATTTAAGCCAATCGATCACTCGCAAAATATCAAATGCTTTTTGAGCAGGCAACGAATGACCTAGCATGAGCGAGTGCACAGCGTAGAAGTAATCGCTGCCATACGGTTGCAAAAACATGTTTGTGCCTGCGGTGTTGGGTTGCGAATCGCCGCAGCCTCTTACGTCTAACGCATAGAACTCGACATTGGGCTCGTCAGCCAGCAAGTCCTTGATGAGTTGCTCCTCGCGAAGCTCAACGTCGGACGACTGATGCGATACGTACAGCACCACCTTTCCCTCTCGTTGTGCAGGTCGAGACAATGGGGATGTATTCTCAATGCGGGAGAGAATGGCTCGGACGTAAGGTTCGGTCTCAATCGCGTAGGTGACAAACGACTTTCGCGGGTAGCTGCGATTCGATAGCGTACGAAGAATTTGCGAGTCGGGAGGAGTAGCGGGTAATGGCGGAATGAGCGATGCCACGCGTTTCTGAACTATGGCTGCATCAAGTTCTCCACGCTCCGCGGCTAACGACTTCACGGCTACCGAAGTGAATGACTGCACTGTCAGAGAACCAATATGTGCGACTTGTCCTTTCGGCGTACAAAGGAGCGTATCATCCTTTTCGATCGTGATTGTCGGTTCGGTCTTTCCTTGAGCGATGTTCGTCTGACCGTTAAAGAACCCGTACATGGCTTCGCGGTTGGGCTGGGTGTAGCCATGCTCGTTGGGCCCGATGAAGAGTTGCAAATTCTGTTCAGCACCTAGTAGCCGCCACAATGGTTTCAATCGTTGGTAGGTTTCGATCGAACCACGAACGTCGAAGAAATCTTTCTCAGCTGCAATGATCATAACCGGCTTCGGAGCCATGGCTGACAGAAAGTCTCCGTGATCCAGTCCATGTTTAAGCGCTAGCGGAGGCATTTGTTCCGTGTCGGTCGGTAACTCGTTATCGAAGTTGCGACGAAAGGTCGTCACTGCGCAGCTGGACGCGGCCATGGTCCATCGCGACTCGACTCCGCAAAGCCACATCGTCATCGTGCCACCACCCGAGTTGCCGGTAATCCCGACATGCTTCGGATCGACTTCGTCGCGAGTGAGCAGATAATCGAGTGCACGGATCGTGTCCCAAGCATGCCATGATCCCAAAAAGTCCCCGTACAGAAACTGCTGATTACCACAGAGAAGATGCTCCAGGACACCAGCGCCGACTTTGGATTTGTCGTTGTCATCGAGGTTTTGAAAACGTTCGCCTTGGCCGATGGGATCGAAAATCAGTACCACATATCCCTGCCTGGCAAGCCCCTGCGCGAACGACTGATACGCCTCCGCAGCTTTTCCATTTGCAGAGTGCCCGCACGATCCAACGACGCCCGGCATTGGAAGCTTTCTGGATTTTGGAATGTAAAGGTTCGCACTAACAAAGAAACCTGGGCGGCTTTCGAAGATCACATTCTCGATTTTATAGGTCTCGCGATCGATCACACGGGTCACACGGGGATTGAGTGGCGTCCGCTCAGGAAATGGGCCGAAACAGTCAGCGATCCGGCCCCGTGTTTGCTTCACATGCTCCTCGGCTTCTTCTCTGGTCTTCAACGCAGCGAGCCTCGCAATACTCGTCCGTGCTGCCTCCGCTACTTTCTCGCCGAGATACTCTTGCATCATCCGTGGAAAACGGTTGAGCGGAATAAGTCCCTTTGTCACCGAATCGGGCTGCTGTGCATAAAGTCGATCCAACCATACGGTTCCCGCCATACTTGCGACCGATATTTGTAACAGGTCGCGCCGAGTCAGATGAAGCAGGTCTTTCATGGTTTCATTCCAGGTGTCGTTGGGGGATGTCTAAAGGATAGGATTATTGTTTACCACTTTTGAGATCGCCAGTAAGGCGAGCGGCGGAAGGAAAAAACCGTAGCTGAATTCGCCAGAATTCAGGACATGCTGAATTTCGGCGAATCCAGCTACGATTCGTGGTACATTCTGTCCTGCCGCTCGCCTAAGTAAAGTGCACGCATTTTCACGTTCTTTCTTTGGTTCTGTTTGATTCGTTTTGCATCAACTATGCCAAATTGCTATAGTTATGGTGTTCGGTTCCCTCAGCCGTTCATCCGCACTATTCCTACATGGAATCAAACACACCCAAATCGGAGTTTTTCCCCATGATCCTTTCCCGCAATTCCCTGCTCCCTGCAATTGCCTTGATCGCCTTTTCGGTTGGCTGTTCCACTTCTAACGATGTGGATGTTGTCGACCTCAACAAAGTCGTTGATGCTTTGGTCGCGGTACTGGACGAAGGAAATGCAGCAAAAACGGCTGCCGCGAAAGAAGCCTCCGATGTAGCGATTGCAGCGGTAGCTGCCACCGACGGGAACGCCGAAGTCAGTAGTACCGCTGAGATCCAAGCGATCGAACCTGCAAAGCAAGACCCAGCCAAAGAATCCGATTTTTTAAAGAAGTACGCAGCTAAACTCAACGAACTCAAAGTCATGAGCGTTCCTGTCGGAGTCAGCATGTCCGCTGGAGGTGAAATCGTCGGCTTCCAGGACCCAAACCAAAATCTAATCCAAGACGCTGGCGAATCCAAAGAATTTACTGTCACGATGGACATTGCAAACAATCGCCTCGTCGCCTCCGATAACAACGGATACCACCGTCCGCATAGCTATGGTTTTCGCCCCAGCGGAATGATGATGGGCTACATGCTTGGTTCCATGATGGGACGCCAAAACAGCTTCTATTCTGGCGCGAATGCAGGAGCCCGCCCAGGCTTTGCAAACACTCCTATGAGCCCAGCCAACTACCACCAATCCGCTGTTAGCTCGGTCAGGAGCACACGCATGCCCAGCAGCTCTAGCTCGTCCGCGCGTGCCCGTACCGGTTCCAAAGGCTTCAGTTTTGGCAAGTAGTCCTGCACCTCAAGAGGCGCACTCTCAACCAACGACGCTTACCCAACATCAAACCGGATGGCTATTGCTCTCCGTTTTGATCGTAGCTCTTTGTGGCATCGCATACGAGCTGATCATTGCCGCGGTTTCAAGCTACCTTCTCGGAAATAGCGTCGCCCAATTCTCGATCACCATCGGACTCTTTATGTTTGCTATGGGAATCGGTTCGTATTTGACCAAGTTCATTCACCAAGATCTGGTTGAACGATTCATTCAGATTGAGATCGCCGTCGCATTGGTGGGAGGACTATCCGCAGCTTTGCTGTTTGTGGTCTTTCCCTATTTTGCCCTCTACAAGCCTGTGATGTATGGTCTCATCCTGCTGATAGGCACATTGGTGGGGCTCGAAATTCCGCTTTTGACCCGCATCCTGTCCCGGTCCGCGAGCTTCTCCGAATCGTTGGCGCACGTGCTAAGCCTCGACTACATCGGTGCTTTGATCGGTTCCGTAAGCTTCCCTTTGTTGCTCCTCCCAAGCTTAGGGCTCTTTCGTTCTGCGTTTGTTATCGGACTATTGAACATCTCAGTCGCCGCGATTGCCTTGACTATGTTTCAAGCTTCGCATCCCAAGGTAAAAGCCTATTGGAAATATGCGATGCTGGTGATTGGAGTTTTGCTCGCCGGCTTGTTTGCCTCCGGGGTGATCACCCAATTTGCAGAAGGCCAACTCTTTGCCGACGAGATTATCTACTCGGAACAAACGCCGTACCAGCGGATTGTTTTGACCAGCCACCCTCGCAATGGAGAGGTGCGACTCTACCTCGACGGCCACCTGCAGTTTGCAGCTTTGGACGAGCATCGATACCACGAGTCGCTCGTGCATCCTGTCATGAGTGTCGGCAAGCCTCCTCGCAAAATTCTCGTGCTGGGCGGCGGAGATGGGCTGGCTATTCGCGAGGTCCTGAAGTTCAAATCGGTCGAGTCGATCGAGCTCGTCGATATCGACCCAAGCATGACCGAATTGAGCAAGCGGTTTGCCTCCATTCGGAAACTCAATGCGGACAGCCTCGTCGATCCTAAGGTTCAAATCATTCACGCCGATGCTTTCAATTATGTTCAGCAAGCCTACGCAAGACTCAAAGACAGTGGCCAGTGGTACGATCGAATCATCATCGACTTGCCGGACCCCCATAGTGAAGTGCTGAACAAACTCTACTGCAAAGAGTTTTACAAATTACTTCACCGCATCCTGAGCGATGACGGAGCGTTCGTGACACAAAGCAGTTCTCCCATAATCACTCGTGAAGCATTCTGGTGCATCGAAGCAACGATCCAAGCCTCCGATTTTCGAGTCGTACCCTATCGGACATATTTAAATTCATTCGGCGAATGGGGATTTCAAATCGCGGTCAAATCTTCGGGCAACACGGAACTGAATGCCATTCAGTTAGTGGATGTCTCTCGACGTTATCTGTCAAGCGAGGTCTTGGCGTGCTCGCAAGTGTTTGCGCTTGACAATGAGCGGTTGCCCTCGCCGGTGAACTCCTTGTTCGAGCCAAAGCTCTACATGCTGTACGAATTCGGGCTGGCTAAATGAAGAAGGGGAAATCCCGTTCAGTCGCAACCGCCAACGCGACACTTGAGGCAACCCTACAGCCCATCCGCAACATCGAAATTCGCGGAGCTCGGACGCACAATCTCAAGAATGTGGACTTGGACATCCCGCGTGGCAAGCTGACCGTTATTACCGGCGTCAGTGGAAGCGGCAAGAGCTCACTTGCATTCGATACGCTGTTTGCCGAAGGGCAACGGCAATACATGGAGAGTTTGTCGAGCTATGCCCGTCAGTTTTTGGACCAAATGGAGCGACCCGATGTTGAATCGATTCGAGGCCTCCAACCCGCACTCTGTATCGATCAACAGCAGGGTGTGCTTAGCCCTCGCAGCACGGTTGGTACTGTTACTGAGATTTATGACTACTTGCGGTTGCTGATGGCACGGGTCGCGACACCCGCTTGCCACCTGTGCGGTCAACCAATCGATCGCCAACCTCCTAGCCAGATCGTAGATTCCATCTGCGAATTGCCTTTGGGGACCAAGCTAACTGTGTTAGCGCCCATGGTGGTTGGCCGAAAAGGTGGGCATGCTGATGTTTTCGAACGGATCTCCAAGGCAGGACTTTTGCGAGTGCGAGTCGACGGCGAGTTCTACGAAATCGAATCGCTCCCAACGTTGGCCGTTCGCAAAGAACATTCTATTTCAGCCATCGTGGATCGTATCGTCATTCGCGAAGATGCACGAGAACGTATCGAACAGGCGGTTGCGGTCTCGCTTCGGTTGAGCAATGGTTTGATTGAGACCTCGGCGAGTTTGCCCGAAAATCCTAGTGCTCATGATCGCATGTACTCGACACGTTTTGCTTGCGTCGGATGCGGTGTGAGTTTGATGGAGATCGAGCCTCGCACATTCAGTTTCAACAGTCCCTACGGCGCATGTCCAGCTTGCCACGGCTTCGGGCACATGCCCGGCCACCCCGATATTCAATGCAAAACTTGCAACGGTCAGAGATTGCGAAAAGAGTCGCTAGCCATACGGCTGCAAGGGCTATCTATCGCTCAGATTACAACCATGTCTTTGGTCGCCGCCGGTGAATGGTTTCGCGGGTTGAAGCTATCCGAACGGCATGCCAAGATCGGGGTGCCAATCATTCGGGAGATCGAGCAACGATTGTCTTTTTTGCAGGAAGTCGGGCTGCATTATTTGACCTTGGATAGACCGGCCGAGTCGTTGAGTGGCGGCGAGTTGCAACGCGTGCGATTGGCGACCAGCATTGGGACCGGACTCATCGGTGTCTGTTACGTACTCGACGAACCGTCCGTTGGCTTGCACCCGCGAGATACGGAACGACTGATTGCATCGCTGAGGGCATTGCAGCAGCGAGGCAATACGGTGGTGGTTGTCGAGCATGATGAGGAGGTGATGCGGGCCGCGGATTTGCTGGTCGATATTGGGCCGGGGGCTGGCAAATTAGGTGGCCAAGTTATCGCGGTTGGCCCGCCCGAAGTCTTTTCGCACAACGTCGATTCGCTGACGGCCAGATATCTGCAACGCAGCATTGCGATGCCCACAAGCAGAAAGCGGCCCGTCGGTGAGATTCATCCTTCGGCGATTCTTTCGGGTGTCACGATGCACAACTTGACGGATGTTCGTGTTGAGTTTCCGTTGGGCAGATTGGTTGGCGTCGTGGGAGTTAGCGGGAGTGGCAAGAGTACGTTGGTGCATGACTCGCTGGCGGTGGCAGTGCAGCGATGGTTAAGCGGGCAGCCCATTCCGTCGCATATTCGGAAAGTGGATGGTTTCGACGGAATCGATAAACAGATCGAAATTGACCAGTCGCCGATCGGTCGTTCACCGCGAAGCATCCCAGCAACCTATTGCGGTTTCTGGGATGAAATCAGAGCGGTCTTCGCAAAAACCAAAGATGCCAAGCAGCGAGGATTCAACGCCGCAAGATTTAGTTTCAACGCGGGTGCGGGCCGATGTGAAGCGTGCGCAGGGCAAGGGCGCCAAAAGTTGGAGATGAGTTTTTTAGCGGATGTTTTTGTTCCATGTCCTCAGTGTCGTGGTCGACGATTCAATCGAGCAACCTTGTCCGTGCAGTACAAAGGGAAGTCGATCACCGATTGCTTGGACATGAGCATTGCCGAGGCGGCAGAGTTCTTCGATGCTATTCCGAAATTGCGGACACCTTTGCAATGCTTAGTGCAAGTTGGATTGGGGTACATCGCGTTGGGGCAATCCTCAAACACTTTTAGCGGAGGCGAAGCACAGCGCATCAAACTTGCGAGCGAGCTGGCAAAGCCGGGAACGGGTAAGACTCTCTATCTGCTCGACGAACCAACCACGGGGCTTCATGTCGATGACGTGGTACGTTTGATCGGAGTGCTGCAAGACTTGGTTGAAAAGGGAAATACGGTCATAGTGGTCGAGCACCAAATGGATTTGATTCGTTGCTGCGATTGGGTGATCGACGTCGGCCCAGGCGGCGGAGCCGAGGGTGGGAAAGTCATTGGCGTTGGACCACCGGTAGCGATCGCAGAAAACAAATTGTCTCCGACAGGATTAGCCCTAAGTCGTCTGTAGTTTGGGACCATTGTCCCGAACGAACAAAGCGTGAAGCCCAAGCTTGCGAGGGGCTGCGACGGGTGGGCTCGCTAAATAGCACTCACTTTGTTAGCGGAACGACGCAAGCCGTCCGGTGAGTGCCCCGGAAATGCCGCGAAACCGGAGTGCTCGAGCCCTACCGCTGCTTAAGCATAATCGAAAGTAGGTGCTATTTGTCTTGCGCCCGACGGCTAATGTGAAGGCAAAACACATGGAGATGTGCATATCAGACGTTGGCAAAAAGAAGGGGCCCATGGTACACTCTAGCGACATATAGACCTTGAAAAGGATTGCTTGCTATGATTTGGACGGTCATTCAGACCAGTTGGCGTCGACTTCGGAATAACCGGTCCGAATTGCTGTTAACCTTTATCGTTCCGATGGTGTTTTTTAGCATCTTCGCGTTGATCTTTGGTTCTCGCGATTCATCGTCGTCCACCCCCAAAATCAAAGTTGCCATCAGCAACGAATTCCCAACCGAACTTTCGGATCGCTCGGTTGCTCTTCTTCAAGAACAAAAGTCACTGCGACTCACCGAACGGTCGGCCAAATCGACCGTGCAAGCAACTAACTCCATTTCCGTAAGTCGGGAATCCGCCGAAGATCTCGTTCGACGCGGTATGGTTTCGGCTGCCGTTGTCTTCTCAAAAGGCGACCCTAAATCGGGAGGTCAACCTGAAATACAAATCCTAACCGATTCATTCGATCAAGTGGCCTCGCAAGTCTTAACGGCTGTAGTCCAAAAGGCAGTCATGACCGCCAATGCCGAGCTCGCAAAATCCCATCCGACTCCTTTCAACCCAGCCCAAGTCAACCCGGTAGCCCAAGCCAGTTTCAACAATAGCCCGTCACTCGCGAGCGTTAAGCCTTCGTCCTGTTTTCCACAGCCTCCTTCGATTGCAACCGTCGATATCATCGGTGGCAAGAAAACCAACCCAGTCATCGCCATGTACGCAGCTGGTATCGCCGTCATGTTCTTGCTCTTCAGTGCAACCACAGCCAGCGGCTCACTGCTCGAAGAACGCGAAAACTCTACCCTCGATCGATTGCTCTGCAGCCGACTCACGATGGACCAGTTGCTGCTAGGCAAGTGGGCGTTCCTTACGATCATCGGCTCGATTCAAATGACATTGATGTTCACCTTCGGCGCGATCGTCTTTGGAATCGATCTTCAACATCACGTCGAAGGCTTTGTGGCCATGACGCTGGTCACTGCCGGGGCCGCTTCAAGCTTTGCTTTGATGCTGGCTGCACTTTGTAAATCGCGAATGCAATTGGGCTGGGTCTCGACGATTGTGATTCTCACGATGAGTGCCCTCGGAGGAAGTATGGTTCCTCGCTATTTGATGAGCGAAACGATTCAAAAGGCGGGGCTCTGGACATTTAACGCCTGGGCGCTAGATGGCTACAACAAGATCTTCTGGCGTGAGCTGCCACTAAAAGAAGTCGGCATGGAGCTCGCCGTTTTGACGGCCAGTGGCTTTGTGTTCATCGTCGCCGCTCGCGTCTTCGCTATCCGTTGGGAACGTACATGAGTGCGGCGGATAGACACTCAATTCTATTTGAGTGAATACTTTTTCAGACCGGAAAAAATTTCGGGGTTGGGAGGGGATTTAGCAAGTGTCTTAAGGATCTGTTGCGGGGTAAGCAAGTTAGATACTTGATCCAAATCCAACCAGGTAAAACGCCAAACTTCGGTCCATTCGCTCTGATCAGGATCGTTACTTGCCGCAGCGGCATAAAACTTCAAACCCATTTCCTTTGGATACCATCGATCATTGATCTTCGCCCATTTTGTCTGAACTACAGAGTAAAGCGCCGCTTGATCCCAACTCACAGTCGACTTCTCAGGAAAGACTTTGGTAATCGTTTCGACTGGCATTCCGCCCTGGGATTCAGAAAATTTAACTTCTTGATACTCGCGAAACTGCCGATAGCGAAAAATAGTCAAATCATTCTTTTTCGATGACGCCACAAGCCCCTCTTGCTGAACCAAAGAATCAAAGTACTTGGCGTCTACTTGACCGACGATGATGAGGGGGACAGTTGAAATGGGTAAATACGTTGGATCAAACTTCTTTTGGTCGCCAAGTTTTAGGCCAAGTGGTCGAGTATCTTCGTCGATACCATTCACCGGTGGCAAGCTTTTATTACTCGCCCTGTAAAAATAGTCGTGCCCCTCACTCTTCCCCTGAATCTCCAACCATCCACTCGACAATTCCGTTGCATGGCTGTCGAAACGTGCTGCGGCAAACAGCTCATTCCCTTCACTGCGTCGGAGCAAGAATCGACGATTAAATAGAAGGACGTTTCCATTAAACGATTTTCGCTCACCCGCAAAATCTGTTTCGATGATTACCGCGTACTTTTCGGCAAGATGCTCCCGATTTCCGTCGAATTGAACTAGAGCCTCAAGCCAAGCATCTTGAATCTTTGCCTTTTCAACTGGCGACGGATCTTGAGCGTTACAATTGCTACAAATGCAGACGAATGCGCAGAAAATTAATGTGCGAAACAAGCGAATTTCTCCCAGTTACAAGGCTCTCATCGGATGTAAACCACCGTGATCACGGATTTTCGTTTGGAAAGGCACAAAGGACCTTTCCTGTTCCAGCATACCAACTTATTGAAAACTCCTCTTGCGGCCCATTCAAATCGACGGAACAGTTATTGTTCGCCCCAACAATGGTACACATACAAGTTGCATTCTTACCGCAAGTCACAAGACCGGAGGAGATCGCAGGTCTAGGTTTTCTCTTGGTCACGTCTGGGTTTGGATTGGGGATGGGGGTCAACATTGCATCCAAGTCGATCGGTGGATTCGAATTCGTCGGTTGTCGTTGAATCATATCGCGAGCATTGATGCAAGTAGGTTGTTGCCCTGCCGCAGCGATATTGCAGTATCCCCCACACAGAACGACGTTCGTATTCCCAGGAAGTCCTAATTTACCTCGGCAGTTGACTTGGGCGTTCTGAACCGACAAGTCAATACATGGCTGCCCCTGCTGAGCACATAGAATACTTGGGCAAACCCCTAAACAATAAACTAATGAAAGAACCAATTGGATTTTCGCCATTATGATTAGACTCCATGAGAAACAGACTTCGTTAGTCAGAAAACACACTTGCCGAGTGAATTTTAAAGTTTTCGTCGCCAAAAATTTCAACTCGGTATTGTTCGATATTATCTTGAACATATTGCGACAGTTTTGCCGATACCGTCAAGCGCGACCAATCTTCATTGATCCTGTGCCATTCGAGTTTTGCTTGCACCACCTCCGATTGTGCATCCTTAAAGAAAACGCCTTTCCAATTTTTCTTTTGCGACTCGCTTCGAACCAAAAACGTGCAATCTCGAGTCCCCTCAAGATCCAATTTCTTGAGACGCACTAGCTTTGGTGTTATTTTCGGAACACCGAGTAATTCAACCGGTAGCGTCAGACCATCTGGATAACCAATGTCAATCAACTTTTGACTCAACGGCTCAGGCCCCGAAACAGTCTTCCAGCTTAGAGACAGATAAATGGAAGGAACATCAATCATCGCATTGTCAATAAAAAGGTCATCGCGATTGATTAAAAACTTCACCCTGATGCTTGCATCTGTGATTGAATCAACTGTCATTTTCCCAATTGAAGGCAGCGATTGCTTGATCACCAAATCTTTAGCGGAGAAGTAGTCGAAATTACGAATAATCTCAAATTCGACCTCCTGTTTCTCCATCTGACCGTCCAATTTCAACACAGGCGGAACACAACGAAACAAGGGTCTTATTTCACCATGCAGATCGATCGACAGGATTTTCTGTTTCATCTCGTCAGAAATCACGGCGGTCGCACCAAGTATTTTTGGCGAGTCGTACGCAATCTCAACAAGTACCTTCCTTAATTCTCCATGCTTCCATTCACCTTGCGGGAAAATAAGCTCGAAACAGGAACAGCTTTTACTCAAACTAAGGGGCGATAAAACTGAGCCTGTCTCATTCGTGATCTCAAAAGAAAACTTTGCGTCTTTTTTTGACTGAATCACAGGAATAGCAAGTTCAAGTTTCTGACCGATTTCGGAAAGATTGAGTTTATTTAGACCGACTGCGTCTTGGCCGGTTGCAATGTTTCGCGAATTCGCGACTGAAAGCAAAAACATCCCGAGAATGATAGTAATTCTGACCGATTGCACGAAAAACACTCGCATCTGAACCAAAGTAATTTGATCTGCCCAATATACATTCATCCGACAAAAAAAGCACGACGCGACAGATAACGATCGAAATCTAGAGACAATTTCTTGTGAAAACAAAATCCTCCCATAGCTCGCGTATGATTTTTAGCTTTCGTTGCACCGTTCGCGGCACTAGTCCCAGCTGTTCCGCAACGACATCTGAGGACAGGCCATCCATTTTCATCCGAACGAGCTCTTTTAACTGCTGGTCCTCGAGCGACTCCGTGAACAACTTCCAGGCGTCATATATAATAAATTGATCTATTTCACTTTGCGTTTTCGAGCCAATAACCAAGGACGACAAGGAGATCGTCTTGATTGCGGCACGCCGAATTCGACTTAAGTAACGGTGTCGGTCAATCATCCGTGACTTTGCAATTCGCATGATCGCATACCATAGCTCGTCTCGATTATTGACTTTCGAGAAACGTCCACCACTAAGATCAAACCAAAGACAGTACATTGTCTCCACGCTCAAATCGTCCTCGATTCCCTCGCCCCGATCTCGATCGCTTAGTCTACCGACAACATAGCCTCGTAATCTTTGGATGTAGAAGTTGAACAAAATCACAAATGCATCAGTGCTTCCAGATCGAACTCTCAAAAGGCACGCTGTGATTTCAGGTTCAATGGTTTTTGCAGATAATGTCATTGGTTCACCATGAATTTGGCAGGAAATTTCCGCCTCAAAAATCGTCGAATGTGAATCGCCTGTTGAGTTTATCAAGAGAAATCACGGCTGTCAAAAAATTGCCATCCGCAATGCACTTCGCAAAATTGTCTCATTCGAAAAAAGTCCGTGCCGATCTGACAAAGGTTCGGATATCATTGGAAACGCTCGGAGACTCAATCGTCCGAGTCTTTCAACCGCCACACTTTTCTGCTTACAGACCTTGTTATTTTCTACCCTTTTTAGCCATCGAGAGATACCTTTTCGATGGAATTGACATCTAACCCGATCGAATCCTTGAACGCAAACGAAGTGCTTCGTCGCCATTTTTTTCGGCTGCGCAGTCAACGTCAACGCATCGATCGATTGCCAAACAACAGCCGCAAAGAAGCCGACCTAAAGCGTTGGAATTCGGCCGCACTTCAAGCTCGCGAGCAATTCGCTGCACGCAGTGCCGCACGATATACGCTCCAATACGACGCGGAACTGCCGATCACGGCTTATCGCGAAAAGATCATCGATCTCCTCGTCCATCGACAAGTGATTGTGCTGTGCGGCGAGACCGGTTCGGGCAAGAGCACACAGTTGCCAAAATTCTGCCTGGAAGCCGGCTTGGGCAAATTCGGTTGGATCGGGCACACGCAACCTCGACGAATCGCAGCTCGATCGATCTCGCACCGTTTGGCCGAAGAAATGGAGACCAAAGGAGGTGATGTCGTCGGCTACAAAGTCCGATTCAATGACCAAACTCAACCAACCAGCCGTATCAAACTTATGACGGACGGCGTGCTCCTCGCCGAAATCCAACGCGATCGTTTTCTTGACGCTTACGATTGCATTATCCTCGACGAAGCCCACGAGCGATCGCTCAACATCGATCTGCTCATGGCCTATCTGCAACGCTTGTTGCCGAAGCGACCGGATCTACGAGTTGTCATCACCAGCGCTACGATCGATGCCGAGCAGTATGCGAATCACTTCACCGACGCGATTGGGCCAGCGCCGATTGTGTTGGTTGAGGGACGGAGCTTCCCTGTCGATGTTCGTTATCGCGGTGCGATGAGCGCTCGCGAAGGCCAAGGTGGCGTTGATTACGATTTCGATTCGATGACGCAGCGATTTTGCGATGCGATTGATGAACTGCTCGGCGAAGGTCGCGGCGACATTTTGGCCTTCTTTGCGACTGAGCGCGATATTCGCGATGCTGCAAAACAGCTTCGCGGCCATCTGACCGACCGCGGACAGCAAAACTCGATCGAGGTCTTGCCGTTGTATGCGAGGCTCACCGAAGCCGAACAGCAGCGGGTATTTCAGCCTCACCGCAATCAACGCATCATCTTGGCCACGAACGTCGCGGAAAGTTCGCTGACTGTGCCTGGCATTCGCTACGTGATCGATACGGGTACCGCGAGAATCTCCCGCTTTGCCGCCAAGAGCAAGGTCCAGCGACTCCCCATTGAGCCGATCTCGCAAGCGTCAGCCAACCAGCGTTCCGGTCGTTGCGGTCGACTTGGTCCTGGCATCGCCATCCGGCTTTACGACGAAGCGGACTTCCTATCGCGTGCAGCCTTTGCAACGCCTGAGATACGTCGCAGCGATTTGGCCTCCACGATCGTTCACATCAAATCGCTAGGCATCGACGATATCGAGTCGTTGCCATGGCTCGATCCGCCGCGTCCCGAAGCGGTCCGCGAGGGGATGAACGTTTTGCGTGAACTCAGCGCCGTCGACGTCGAAGGCCACTTAACAGAAATTGGTCGCAAGATCGCGCGATGGCCAGTCGACCCTCGCGTGGGTAGGATTCTCATTGAAGCGGAACGAAACGGCTGTCTCAACGATGCGTTGATTGTGGCAGCAGCCATCGAGACACAAGACCCACGCGTGCGTCCACCCGAAAAAGCTTCTGCAGCTGACGAAGCCCATTTCAAATTCCGCGATCCAAACAGCGACTTTCTCAGTTACGTTCGCATCTGGGACTTCTATCAAAAATTGCGTGAAGACCTAGGTCGCTCGCGACTTGAAAAGGCGTGTCGAGAGAATTTCTTGTCGCTCGTTCGATTGCGAGAGTGGGCAGATGTGCATCGACAATTGCTAGAGCAGTGCAAAGAGCTGAATCTATCGCTTGGTAAACGCAAACTGGTGCTGGCTGATTTGCCTGCGGCCGGCGAAGAATCCATCCCCAAGCACAAGCAGCGATTCTTGCCCCAAGCTCAGCAGCAACAACCGCAAGCACCACAACCAACAGGGCTGCCTGACGGTTACGAATCGCTCCATCGCGCGTTGCTCAGTGGTTTGCTCTCAAGTGTCGCCATGCTTGAGGACACCGGCAAGTACAAAGGTGCTCAGAATCTCGACGTTACCATTTGGCCCGGATCGGGCTTGAAGCAGAGTCGCTCAAAGTGGATCGTGGCGGGTGAGTTTATCGAAACGACGCAGCGTTATGCGCGCGTGGTCGCCAAGATTGAGGTCGAATGGATTGAGCAACTAGCTCATCACTTGATCAAGTATAGTTTCGACGAACCGCACTTCAGCAAGAAACAAGGAAGTGCACTGGTGATGCGACGTGGTACGCTTTATGGGATGCTGGTCTCGCCCCGCCTCGCTGTCCCTCTTGCCCCCATCGATCCCATTCTCGCTCGTAAGATTCTTATTGAGCAAGGACTAGCGGAAGACCAGTTCGTTTCTCGCGCCCGTTTTTGGCAACACAATCAAGCCTTTTTGGCGACCGTGAAGGAGCTTGGCGACAAGACTCGGCGTCGCGATCTCGTCGTTGATCCCTATGTGTTGACCGATTTTTATCGAGCTCGAATCCCCGAGTTTGTGGTCGATCGAGTGACGCT
>CANHVO010000029.1 GCA_947463915.1 Planctomycetaceae bacterium | reverse complement strand
TCATGCGAGGAGTTCTCGACTCTAAGTACGAAAAAGTGACTCGTATGCAGCGAGCACTTCCGTCACAGTTCTCCAATTTAAGCCTGACTCCGATGGACATGCGGGTCATTCGACTGAGAGGGCTAAAATCAGGTGACGTCCGACGCTTCATTGAATGGACGAACCAACCGTTGCATTCACAACACGCAGAACACGAAAACATTGGACTTGATCCTATACATGTTTTGGCGCTTCGGCGTAAGGATGCAGGTTTTCCAAGATGGGGTGAGAGAGGAGTGCTTTCGTTTGCTGAGTCGCCCAAGGATTACTCTATCGTCCCAAGTGTTCCGGCGAAAACGAACAACCGAAACTTTCCACCGATTGACCGGGACTTCCCACCGTTTGTCTACCGCCGTTCTGGTGAATTGATTGTGCTGCATAAGGATACAGACCCCTTCCAACCATGCGTTCAAGATGCCGTTCTATCGGATGACACTTGGGTGGTCTCCCTGTACCAGCAATCGATGGTCAGTAAATCTCAATACGTGACCACGTTTTCCGTGTGTACGCTTGAAAATTGATTCTTCGATTGCCAGCCAAGGCAGCCCTCGGTGTATCGCCACTAAGCATTCGCTTGGGCGTGAAAAAGGGTTCGAACATGCTTAGCACGATGCGCAAGTTTTGAAGTTGCACGTTTTCTGTGCTGTCGGGCCAACGGCCCAGCAATTTACATAGCCCAGCCCAACGGGCTGGGTATTCGTTGCTATTGCTCTTAAGGGCCAAAGGTCCGACCGCTTGTTGACTAACGTTTCCGACCGAAGCAAACTGCCGGGCCGTTGGCCCTGTCAATACCTTTGCTTGATTTGACCCAGCCCTGCAGGCTGGGCTATGTAAACGACCGGGGCTATGCCCCTAATTGATTAGTAGATTCACTAGATTGCGCGTCGTGCTACGGTGTTTGAATTCGGCTTGCTTTTCGGTCGCCCAGCCTTACCAAATTGGGCTATAATAGAGTTGGCTACGCCTTTGGCCCAACATGCCCCAACCCACCCCGCCTTGTCCCCACCTCCCTGATTGGTTCGTATTTGCGCCAGTCGCCAGCCGATTTCGGATTTCCGAGAAGGATAAATTTGTGCGATCTTTGATTGCCCCAATCTTGATGTTGCTTTGCATCCTCATGTTGGCCCGCGTTGATGCGGCCGATAGCGATGAGATGCTGGTGCTCATGAATAGCTCGGGCAAAGTGGAACGTTATAGCCTAGCTAGGGGCAACCATCTTGGAACCGTGCTCAGCGGATTGCCTCCTTCGAACGCCATCCTTTTCGACTCAGACGGCCGGCTACTGATATCGACTGGATTGCCTGGCGGCGCGGGTACTGTGCTCCGTTTCGACCCACGCGGTGATGGACTCATGGAGACTCTGCTCGATATCCCTGAAGGCTACGGCGGCAGGCTCTTTCGAGCAACCGGGATGACCTGGTACGAAGGTGACTTGTTGGTCGCCAGTCAGGGGGATGGCAAAGTCAAACGCTATTCCTATCCGTCAGGCGAATGGAAAGCGGACTCCGCGCTCGCGTCCCCCGGAGGCATCACTCAAATCGCCATTCATGATGGGCGATTAGTCATTACCGACTATGTGGCACAGGCGCTGCGACGCGCATCGGACAAGCTCGATGGATCCATGAGCGAAATCTGGGCACAGCGTACACCGCAAGCTCCTTGGGGGCTGGCATTCGATACAAAAGGAAATGCATTCTGGAGCACTTCCGCCAATCGTATTCTTCGTTTCGATGGAAAAGAAACCATCGAATGGGCTGGAGTTGGTGGCGAGCTGAATACACCCGTAGGTCTGACGATCGGACCAGATGGTTTGATCTATGCTGCGAATTTGAACGGAACAGTCAGCGTCTGGCCAAGTGATCGTGCCAGCAGTAGCGGTCCGTTGCGACAGCTCGGCGGTCCCGAAATGAAATCTCCGATCAGTTTCGCGTTTACATCAAAATCGCCGACCGAAGAGTTTGCATACACACCACCCACCAAAGAGACCGCGGACGCCTCCGAAAAGCTTGCGTTCTTTGAGGCAAAGATTCGGCCGCTCCTCATTGCACGATGCAACGAATGTCATGGAGAAGCTTCGCAGGAAGGTGGCCTGCGTCTGGATACTCGCCACGCTTGGGAACGCGGTGGTGAGTCTGGCCCCGCGATTCATCCTGGCAAGCCTGATGACAGTCTGTTGATCAAGGCTGTTCAATACACCGACAAAGATCTCAAGATGCCACCAGACAAACAATTGTCGATGGATGAAGTCGCCTTGCTCGCCAAATGGATTCGACAAGGTGCTATCGACCCGAGACGAGATGCGGGTTCTGCTGTTTCACCCACATCGAACACTTGGGCCGAAGAGTTTCAAAAACGACTGGATTGGTGGAGTCTAAAGCCGCTGGCCAATCCGGAGCCGCCAATCGTTGCTGAAAACCATTGGTCCGATCTACCCGTCGATCGATTCGTCCTAGCTGCACTTGAACAAGCGAAACTAAAGCCTGCTCCTGCAGCAGAGCCTGAGGTGTTGCTTCGGAGGGTTGCGATTGTCCTGACCGGATTGCCGCCAACGTCTGCACAGCGTGAATCGTTTCTGGAGAAATGGCAAGTCGATCGCAAGTTGGCAATGGAGCAGCTGATCGACGAGTTTCTTGATTCGCCTCATTTCGGTGAGCATTTTGCGAGACATTGGATGGACGCCGTTCGATACACCGACACTTATGGTTACGAATGGGATGTCCCTGCGAAAGGAGCCTATGAGTACCGTGACTATCTGATCCGCGCCTTCAATGGTGACGTCGGATTTGATGTCTTCCTGCGCGAGCAGTTGGCCGGCGACCTTTTGCCTCAACCGCGAGTCGATGTCGATTTAGGAATCAACGAGAGCATTATTGGTCCGATGTTTTATCATTTGGGCGAGCATCGGCATGGCAGTAGTTTGGCTTACAACGGTGTCCATCAGGAGATGGTCAGCAACAAGATTGATGCCTTTTCAAAAGTTTTCCTGGCCACCACCGTCGCTTGTGCGAAGTGCCACGATCACAAACTGGAAGCGGTATCGCAAAAAGATTACTACGCATTGGGAGCCGCGTTCATGACCCCGCGATGGGTTAGCCGACCTGCGGATGCGCCGGGTAAGAACGACGCGGCGATCGCAAAGCTAAAGGAACTGCGAACGGCGATTCGTGGCGAGGTTGCAAAGCTTTGGCGTGCCGTAGCCCTTCAACCGTCAAGCTGGCGCGCTCTGCTGGAAGTTCCGAGCGCGACACCGCCAATGCCACCACCAACGATCGAAGACGTCGCATATCCGCTCGCAAAACTGATCGCAGCCAATGCTGCTGCTAAAAGCGAAATGGAATCGACTTGGAATGCGCTCACTGCGGAATGGAAAGCGGCTAGAGAGGCACGAATCAAAGGGAACGAGTCGTTCCAAATTCTGGCCGACTTTGCCCAGCCTCACCTACCCGCAGGCTGGGTCACCGATGGTGATGGCATGAAGCACGGTTGGGTCGACGAGGCCACACCGCTCATTGCCTTGGACCGCGATTTGGTCATCCAGCGGTTATTACCCCGAGGCTACCATACGCATTCGCTTTCTTCCAAATTGCCCGGTGCACTTCGAATGCCCCCAGAACACTTAGTTCCCGGTCAATTCGTAAGCCTTAAACTCGCAGGTGGCGAATTTGGCGGGTACCTTCAAATGGATGAAAACGCACTTCTGAATGAAGGTGTCAGCATCGTCAATCAGATTCAGCCGACATGGCGAACCATTGGAGATACTCCCATGAAAGGGGGCGTTACGAAGGTGACTATCGATTTCGTCACTTCGTCGCTCAACCCGAATTTCCCGGCTCGAGTGGGCGTCATACCCGGCTTGCCGAACAGCGACTTGGGTTTTGACAAACGGAGTTGGTTCAGCGTTTCCGGCATCGTGACGCATGATGTGGGAGGAACACCGCAGGATACGCTCGATGCCTTCGAATCGTTGTATGCAAACGCGACTCCCAAAAGTAGCGACGAAATCAACACGATTGTGAGCGCATGGTTCAACGATGCGATTCGTCGATGGTGCGATGGACAAATTCGCTTGGGTGACCGCCAAATCATCGATTGGTTGATTTCTCACAAACTGCTACCAAACCAAGCAACCGCGGATAGTCCTCTCTCGCAGTTGACGTTGGAGTATCGGGCGATCGAGCAGTCCATCGCATTTCCGCGTTCGGTCAACAGCATGGATGAACGTGAAGTTGCCAGATCGGGATTGCATCTCAATATACGTGGCAATTACGATTCGCTCGGTGATTTGGTTATGCCCGATTCCTTGCAAATGTTTGCAGGCCGGAACGATGTCGCCAAGAGCGCAGGGAGCGGGCGATTAGAACTTGCCGACTCCTTGTTGACCCCAGAGCACCCACTGACTTCGCGAGTCTATGTGAACCGCGTATGGCAATGGGTGTTTGGGACGGGGCTCGTCACGACGCCCGACGACTTTGGACGACTGGGGGACAAGCCTTCGCATCCGAAATTACTTGATTGGCTAGCGCGAGATTTTGTTCGTCAAGGCTGGTCGACGAAGAAGTTGGTTCGGCAACTACTGCTCACGGAAACTTTCAGCCAATCGGGCATCGGAAATGACGACGCGAAGCAGCGAGATCCAGCCAATCGTTTGCGTCATCATTATCCAACTCGCCGTTTAGAAGCAGAGTCGATTCGCGATGCTATGCTCATGGTCTCCGGGCGTCTCGATGGCCGACTCTACGGACGATCGATCAATCCGTTCCGGCCCGCAGAAGATGCAACCAAGCGACTGTATTCTGGCCCATTGGATGGCGATGGTCGTCGGTCACTCTATTTGACCATGTCGATCATGGCTCCTCCTAAAGTTTTGACAACGTTCGACTTGCCGGATCTACGGCTCCCAAGCGGTAGACGCAACGTAACGAACGTTCCATCGCAATCGCTGATGATGCTCAATGACCCGTTGGTTAGCACCCTTGCCAAACATTGGGCCATGCAGATTATCAAAGACCCGCATACCACTGTAGAAGAACGTGTGACGAGCATGTTTCTGGCTTCCTACGCCCGTGCACCACGCCCGCAAGAATTGCAGCAATGGACGGCAGCTGTTCGTTCCTTTGCAACCACGGCAGATATCCAGAATGATGAAGCTGCGTGGACCCAACTGGCCCACGCTATTTTCAACACCCAAGAATTCATTCACTACCGCTAACCCAATCGAATGCGCCGTCCACCCCGCCTATTTTCGCTAACTCCTGACTAGCCATGAAACACCCGATTTGCCCCGGCTCTATCGCACCTGCGTTCACGCGGCGAGGTTTTCTCCAGCAGGCCTCCTGTGGCTTTGGCATGCTCGCGTTGAACGGATTGATTTCCAGCCAAGTTAATGCCACGCCTCGTTTTACCGCAAAGGCGAAAAACATCATCTTTTGTTTCATGGATGGTGGACCGAGCCACGTCGATACGTTCGACTACAAGCCGATGCTCAAGAAGCATCAAGGGCAACCCATCGGCTCCAGTTGGGTCAGCAAACGATCGGACAACTCAGCAGGCCGCGTCTGGCTGGGATGCCCTTGGGAGTTCAAACAACGTGGAGAAAGCGGATTGTGGGTAAGTGACCTCTTTCCTAACCTCGCTCAAGTCGCCGACCATCTTTGTGTCGTGCGTTCTATGGTCGGCGAGTTGCCGTTGCATGGTCAGTCCAATCTCCTCCTGCATACCGGACGTGTTTTGGGACAAGCACCTAGTATTGGCGCTTGGATATCGTATGGACTCGGTACAGAGAACCAAAATCTTCCAGCGTATGTCCTGCTGAACAATGATTGGGTGCCCAACGGTGGGCTAGAAAACTTTGGCAGCTCTTTCTTGCCCGCCAGTCACCAAGCGACCATGATGCGTGCGAAAGGCACTCCGGTCGACAATATCGCGCCGCAAGAAAGCATGATCTTGCAGCGGCAGAAGCTGGCTTTACTCGCCGAGTCCGATCTTGCTTTCGGTAAGCAAACCTCTGAGCCGCAAGAGATTGAAGCCGCAATCGCAAACTACGAGACCGCGTTCCGCATGCAGAGCACCGTTCCGGACCTTGCGGATATCAGCAATGAACCAGAACACATCCAAAAGATGTATGGCGTGGACTCGACCGATGAACATCAGCGGTTCTATGCGACGCAGGCGTTGCGAGCTCGCAGACTGGTCGAGGCGGGAGTCCGGTTTGTTGAAATCACTTGTCCGAGTTTCGATGGCAACAATTCGCCCTGGGATCAACACACGCTTCTTAAGACGAACCACGAGAAGAATGCTCGAGTCACCGAACAGTCCGTTGCAGCGCTCATTACCGATCTCCATCAGCGGGGCTTACTTGAGGAAACAATCGTGTTATGGGCGGGCGAGATGGGAAGAACTCCTGCCGTCGGTGCCATCAATGACTCCACCGGTCGCGATCATCACGTGAGCGGCTACACCATCTTTATGGCCGGTGGCGGATTTAAGGGAGGAATGACCTACGGCGAGACCGATGAGTTCGGCACCAACGCTGTGATCAATCCCGTAACGGTTCACGATATCCACGCCACGATCTTGCATCAAATGGGACTTGATCACGAACGACTCACCTATCGCTATGGCGGTCGTGACCATCGACTAACCGACGTGCACGGTAACGTGATCCGAGAGGTGCTAGTATGAATATCGCATCCTTAGGCGAGCATCAGGATGAAACATACCGTAGCGGAATTCGTGAGAATTCCGAACTAGCTGAATTTTTACGAATCCAGCTACTCAGCGCGGTATGTTTTTCCCCGCAGTCCGCCTTAGCTCCCCTGCGATCAATCCTTAGGCATACCGCTGCCAAGTCAGCATTGCTGATGGCGATCGGAGTATTTCTAAGTGGTTGGAACGTACGTGTTTTTGCTGACGAGAATGACGACTACTTTGAATCCAAGATACGACCTATTTTGGTCCAACGATGCGAAGGCTGTCATACGTCAGGCAAAGGCAAGATGCACGGAGGACTAGCGTTGGACACAAAGCTAGGATGGACGAAAGGGGGAGACACGGGGCCCGCGATCGTTCCCGGCAAGCCGATGGAAAGCCTGATCATCGCAGCGATCGAGTATGGAGAAGATGGTCCGCAAATGCCACCCTCCGATGCTGGTGGCAAATTGCCGAACGCAGAGATCCAGTTGATGAAGGATTGGATCGGTCGAGGGGCGCATGACCCTCGTATCGCGAGGCAAAAAGTTGGCGGAATGGACGAAGCAGAAGCGAAAACCTGGTGGGCATTCCAACCGATTCAAAAGCCGGCTGATTTCGATACCGCAACAATCGACAGTTTTCTTGATTCGAAATTAACGACTGCGAATCTCGGCAAATCACCCGAAGCGGACAAGCGAACGCTGTTGCGACGTGCTACATACGATTTGACGGGGCTTCCTCCGACTTCTGGCGAAATGTCAGCTTTCCTTGCGGATACAAGTGCTGATGCATTTCCGAAGGTCATTGAGCGACTGCTGGCTTCTCCGCAGTACGGCGAACGTTGGGGGCGACATTGGTTGGATCTCGCACGTTATGCCGACTCCTGGGACGCCCGCTCCTATGGTGGCGCGGGAGATATTGCGGAAGCGTGGCGGTATCGAGATTGGGTAGTGAACGCATTCAATCGCGATCAACCCTACGATCAATTTGTTAGGGACCAGATTGCCGGTGATATTCTTGGGACAAGCGATGGTCAATTTAACGTCGAGCAGATCATCGCAACGGGAGCGTATGCCATCGGCGAATGGGGCAATGGGGATGCCGACAAAAAAAAGATTCACACGGACATCGTAGACGACCAAGTCGACTTTACGAGTCGTACATTTCTCGGCATAACGTTGGCGTGCGCTCGCTGCCACGACCACAAATACGATCCCTTCACAGCTCGAGATTACCATGCGTTAGCGGGGTTCTTTTACAGCAGTCGGATTCTCGAGAATTTTACACCGCCAGGTGCGGGCGAAGAACCGATGCGAATCGATTTGACCGAACCGCACGTCCGCGAACAACAAACACAAAAGCAAAAACGAATCGCAGAAATCGATACAAGCCTGACAGCCATGCTTCGCCCGCTGCAAACCGTAGAGCACAACGCGCTCGGAACCAAGGGGCTGATGCGTCGAATCAAGCAAGGGGCTGACACACCATCGCTGATGCTCAATGAGACTGACGCGGAATTAAAGGTCCTCACCTTTAGTATTCCACCAAGCGGTGTTGCGCTTCATCCTGGCCCAATCTCTTCGATCACGGCAGCTTGGGTTAGCCCGGCGGATGGCAGTTACCAGGCAAATATAAAACTGGTAGACACCGACCCGAATTGTGGTGACGGTGTTTTATGGGAACTTCGTCACGGGACCACGCTACTAGGCTCAGGTTCCATAGCGAACGGCGGCACGGCGGAGTTTGTGAAGGCTGACCTTTCGATTGCACCAGGCGAATTGTTGCGTTTGATTATCAAGCCTCAAGCCAGTCATGCTTGCGATACAACTGTGACAACTTTCGTCATCACACGCTCAAGTACGAGTGAGCCACAACATTGGAGTTTAGGGGAATCGCTAAAGACGGGACGTCAGCCGGGTGAAGATGGTTGGTGGGTGTGCGAAGGTGATGGGCAACAACTGATTCAAAACGATGCAACCGCCCGGACCTTGGAAGCGGAGCGTGCCCAATTGGCCGCCGAGATCATCGTTGCGCCGAAAGCCGTTGGATTGGCAGACGGTGGCATCAAAAATACGGCCTATGCTGGATATCACAATGCCCGAATCCATAAACGGGGCCAGTACGATCAACTCAGCGATGAAGTTCCACGCGGCTTTCCGGTCCTACTTGTCAACGAACAACCAAAAATCGTTGATGGAAGTGGTCGAGTTGAACTTGCGAAATGGGTGACCCGTCCAGAAAACCCGCTAACAGCTCGAGTCATGGCCAATCGGATTTGGCAACATCATTTCGGCCAAGCCCTCGTGCGAACGCCTAACAATTTTGGCAAGTTGGGGGAAAGGCCCACGCACCCGGAACTGCTGGACTACTTGGCGATCAAATTCATCAATAGCGGCTGGAGCATCAAACAGATGCACCGATTGATGATGAACTCGGACGCTTACAAGCGATCGTCGGCACCTGCGTCTAATTCAGGTACGGTTGATATCGAGAACACACTCGTATCGCATCAGCAACGACGGAGGCTAAGCGCGGAGGAGTTGCGAGACTCGCTGCTGTTCGCAGCTGGGGCTTTGGATCAGACTCGGGGCGGGCCGGCGGTTCGCGACCTCATGGTCCCGCGCCGAACCCTTTACATCGCCAACGTGCGATCGGATCGGTCAGGCTATCTTGCAGTGTTCGATGGAGCGAATGCGCAGACAATCGTCGACAAACGCAACGATACGGTCGTTGCCCCGCAAGCTTTGTGGCTTCTCAACAACACGTTTGCTCTAACTCAGGCCAATACACTCGCTACGTTAGTAGTCAAACAGGACGGCGATGCGAATCAACGACTTGCTTGGCTGACCGATCGATTGTTTCAGCGACCACCGACCCAATCCGAACAATCACTCGTATCGGCTGCTGTCGGTAATTCGAACCGTGTGGAATCCTGGGAACCACTTTGTCACGTACTCCTTTGCACCAATGAGTTTGTCTATGTTGACTAATCAATCATTTGCAGGAAAAGTCAATCGAAGAGCTGCTCTGGCCAGTTTTGGGGGCGGGTTCGGAATGCTCGGACTAGCTGCCATGTGCGCCGAGTCCTCAGGCGGTGAGCCAACGCCACACTTTCCAGCCAAAGCCAAGAATGTCATTTTTCTATTCATGTCCGGCGGTCCATCCCACGTGGACCTTTTCGATCCGAAGCCTTCTCTTACGCGATTGAACGGACAGCCGCTGCCGTTTGAAAAGCCAAAACTTGAGCGGACCAAGACTGGCAATCTTTTCGCATCGCCTTACCAGTTTTCCAAGCATGGCCAATGCGGGATGGAGATCAGCGAGTTATTCCCAAACGTAGCCAAGCACGCTGATGATATTTGTCTCATCCGTTCTATGGTCGCAGATAACATCAATCACAACGGTGCGTGTTTGCAAATGAACACGGGTGAACAAGCTTTTTCGCGGCCGTCGATGGGGTCGTGGTTGTTGTACGGCTTAGGTTCCGAGAACAAAAACCTACCGGGCTATGTGGTCATTTCACCATCGCAGCCCGCCCAGGGTGCACCTCTGTGGAGTAGCAGTTTTCTGCCCGGCGAGTATCAAGGGACTTTGGTGAACGACCTCAAGAATCCGATTTCTAACCTAGGCAACACGCGATTCAATGCAACGGCTCAGCGTCAGCAACTCGATTGGTTGCGAGACTTGAATGAATCGCATGCAGCCCAACGTGCCGACGACAGTCGACTCAACGCTAGGCTTGAATCCTTTGAGTTGGCGTTCCGAATGCAGCGCGAGGCTCCGGAAGCTTTTGATATTTCGAATGAAACCGAAACCACTAAGAGATTGTATGGAGTCGACGAGCCGGTGACGGATCACTTTGGAAAGCAGTGCTTGATGGCTCGACGACTTGTTGAGAGAGGCGTTCGAATGGTCCAAGTTTATCACACGCAAACCTCGAAGCGTTCTTCGTGTCAATTGTGGGACCAGCATTCGAACTTGGCGACAGAGTTGCCCAATAATTGTCAGAGCACAGATCAGCCAATTGCGGGTCTTCTCGCGGATCTGAAACAGCGAGGGCTACTGAATGAAACACTTGTCATTTGGGGCGGCGAGTTTGGACGTACACCAACGGCGGAAAGCGGAACTGGGCGTGAGCATCATCCCTTTGGATTTAGTATGTGGATGGCGGGTGGCGGTGTCAAAGGGGGAATGGTCCACGGGGCAACGGATGAGTTTGGTTGGCATTCGGTAGAGAACATAGTGCACGTGCACGATCTGCACGCCACTATATTGCATCTAATGGGTATCCATCACGAAAAGCTCACCTACAACTATGCTGGCCGCGACTATCGATTGACGGATGTGCATGGCAATGTGGTTCGGGAAATACTCGCGTGAAAGAGCCTTCCATCCGGGCTCGTCCCGGTGGAGGCAACAATTGGCAGCTACAAAGAGCTAGATTGAAATGACTATTAACCAAAAAGCCTAAGCTCTCCGTCCGGCTTGGCCGGGCGGAAGCTGCGTTGCTCTACCAAACGCATCATGCAAATACAACCTCGATACACATTCAATAACTGGTCCGCTGCGTACCAGCTCAATTGGTCTCTCAGCGTTTTCGGACGTGAATCCCTTACATCTCCTGCAAGCTCCATCGAGCACCTTCGCGAGGCAATTGCGAAAGATCACATCAAGATCCTGGAATTCAATCATAAACCACCGAACATCGTCCAGTTCTTTGTCAGTTCGCGTCCTCATTTGAATCCCGCCGGGATTGTTCGATTGATAAAGGGTCGCTGGCAATACCTGATGCGATCAACGGAACCCATTCTGTTTCGTCGCAACTATCGAATCATCTCGATTGGTTCCGCCAAAGCAGATGTTTTGGACGCCTACATCGATAGGCAGCCGGTTAGACATCCCATGGCAGACCATCGCGTTCAAGAACTTCTTGAATCGCTTCAATTCTATGAGGCGCAAGTTGACCTGACTAATATTCGTCGAAGTAGCCATGGTGAGTTCCTATATGCACTGCAAGTTGTCATCGAGTCGGAATCCGGTTGGCATGATGTGAGACCAAGCGTTCTGGCCGCGTATCGTCAAGCGATCATTGCTAGTTGCCACAAACATGGATGGCTGCTGTCGAGGATCGGACTATTGTCGAACCACATTCATGTCTTAGTGGGGCCGTGCATCGAGGATACTCCGATGGACGTGGCTTTGGTGTTGATGAACAACATGGTGTTCACGCAAGATATGAAGCCCATGTTTCGAACCAGTTTTTCTTTGGGCACTTTTGGCGAATATGATCGCGGAGCTATTAGGCATTGTTTGGCGTAGGAAACGCCGCTTCCGCCCGGACAAGCCGGACGGAGAGCCTGAGAGAGAGAAAATTGAGGGCCTTGGTTGTAGCTGTCAGTTGTTGCCTCCACCGGGACAAGCCCGGCCTGAAGGCGAAGTAAACATCGGCCCGTTTCGGACTGGAACGCACTATTTCTCCACACGGAAGAACAAGCAAACCGTAAGATGGTTAGTGCCAAATCACACTTCAACACAATCCTATTGCCCCAGCCATGACACGAACAAATCCTAAGACCCGCATACGGCACGTCTCTGGCTGTTTCCTGCCAATCGCAATGTGTATCGCTATTGGCTTTACTGATTCGGCTATATGGGCACAGAATGGGGCAATGCCAAATGTTGAGCGGGTAGATGCCCAGCCGTTGCTGCTAATTACCAACCGACTGGCTGAAGCCATGCAGTCGATTGGGGCACCTTTCACAAAGGAGCAAATCGATACTCTTAGCTTGCTGAAGAATGAGCCGAGTGATACTAAAATCACTGCCAGCATTCAACGAATGTTAGATCCCATGTGTATCGCATCCATTGAAATCCGTACCGATGGCGAGACGACAGTAACACCTGGTGTAGCTGCTGATTTGGCGGAAAATGGCTGGCGCGCAATGCTGGTGAAGGTAATCAATCGAGCAGGGGTCCAATCCAAATTACGTGTGGATAGTCCCAATGCGAGGCCCATCCCGCACGGTCCTAAAGAAGACATCGACAATCGCTGGTTAGTACTATCGATGTATGACGGACGGCCTCTCAACGCCAATCTCAGTGGGCTTGAGTTGGAATACCGTATCGTTCAGCTATCTTCTACTACCGTCGGCAACCGAAAGGCTCGACTCGAGTTCAACGCCGGCATCGCGGGGTCCGTAAACTCATCCGTCATTCGACAATGGCGATTTGATAAAAATTCAGATGGATGGGGCGAACTCAACGACTTGAAAATGGTTGTGCGTAATCAGTCACTCTTTCTCGAGGCAACCGGAGATGATCCCTTCTTTTCTGCACCCGTTTCGGCCCGAGGCGGACGGATGGTACTTCGATTTTGGGGGCGTCCCGATGGGCCAGGAGTTGGACAAGTCTTTTGGTGGACCGAGCAGATCCCACAGCCTGACGGCGGTCGCCAAATGGTATTCCAGCTCGACCCGGGTAGCGATCATGAATACGCTATCGAATTTCCGGTGGAAGGGGAATTGAAAGGTGTTCGTATCGATCCCTTGCAAGGCCCCGGCAAGTTCCGCATTGATTGGGTCAACCTGGAGTATGCAGCAGGCGAAAGTGGCACCTGGAATGGAGCTGATATCGATATTCGGACGGTCCCGAGCACCGAGGTCAAATTCGCAGTCATCGACGCGGACGGTTCACCATGTATGGGTGCGTTCGAAATTCGGGACGAACAAGGCCGTGTCTACCCATACCAATCCAAACGTCAAGCGCCTGACTTCTTCTTTCAGACGCAAATTTATCGTGAGTCAGGGGAGAGCATTCGATTGCCGCGAGGTAAATACACTGTGAAGTGTTCACATGGCCCCGAAAGCATCGTTCAAATGCAGTCGCTGGATGTTGGTGGCGAACCTTTAACGCTGAACTATCAAGTCGAGCGATGGATCGACACTGCAAAGCTTGGCTACTGGAGCGGTGATCACCATATCCATGCTGCGGGTTGTTTGCACTACGAGAATCCAATGCAGGGTGTATTGCCCAAAGACATGCTTAGGCACATCATGGGCGAAGACGTCAAGGTTGGCTGCTGTCTCACTTGGGGGCCCTGTTTCGATTTCCAAAAGCAATTCTTTAGTGGTAAGCCGGATGACGTGAGTCGCTATCCGTATCTTCTTCGTTACGACATCGAAGTCAGCGGATTTGGGTCTCACCAATCAGGGCACCTAAATCTACTCAAGCTGCGTCAGCAAATCCCAGCAGGTGGAAATTCTAAGCATCATTGGCCAACGCTTGGGATGAATACTCTCCGCTGGGCCAAACAGCAAGGTGCCGTCACAGGAACAGCGCATAGCGGTGCAGGCCTAACTCGCAGTGTTGGACGCGTGGAAGGAAAGGACGGACCGCATCGCTTACCCAATTTTGATATTCCTGCTTTCGATGGTATCGGGGCAAATGAGTTTATCATGCAGGTTACTCACGACGTTGACGGCCCCGACGGAAAGAAACAACCCGCGATTGACTTTATCGCGACCATGAACACGCCTCGTGAATCCGAATGGAACATTTGGTATCACGTTCTAAACTGCGGGACGCATGTCGTTGCCAGCGGCGAAACGGATTTCCCGTGCATGACGGGTGAGCGTTTGGGAATAGGGCGAGTTTACGTCAAACTAGATGGCGTTTTGGACTATGACAGTTGGGTCGAAGCACTGCGCCGAGGCGAAAGCTACGTCAGTGACGGAACAAGTCACTTGATGGACTTCGAGAAAGAAGAGGATGGCTCTTTCTCGCTAACAGCCTCGGCGTATCAACCCGGTGCGACCGAAGTCGAAGTGGAACTCATCGTGAACGGATTTCCAGTGGCTGTTCAAACGATCAAGTCAGACGGGAAGCAGCGGAATCTTCGTTTTGAGAATCCCAAATTGGATCGAAGCAGCTGGGTCGCAGCCCGTATTTTCCCCTCGGCCCACACCAATCCAATTTGGATTCGTGTCAACGACAAACCCGTGCGTGTCAAAGCAAGTGCCAAGTGGTGTCTGGCTGCTTTGGAGCAATGTTGGCTGGAGAAGCAGAAGACCTATGCCGCTGACGAGCAACCGCAGGCTCGTCTGGATTACGAACATGCGAGAAAAACCTACCAGAGAATTCTCAATGAAGCCACAGAATAGTCGCTCATCGCGAAGTTCCGGAGTGTTGCAAACTGCCTCGATACTCTTGGTTTCCATCGCAGCGGGCTGCAACCCGCGGCTGCCATCCGTGCAAGACCCAAAGTCTGGTACCGAACAAAAAACGGCCCAAATAAGCGAAGCCAATCGAGCAAAGCCGCCGCGTCTCATCACGATAAGCATATCACCAGAATCGAGAGTTAAGGCTGTCTCTGAAGATATCGCGATGGAACTTCAGCAAGGCGTCTGGAAAGATTTTTTGATCGACATTGACAACGCTGCGGGAATCACAGCTCTCTTGAAAATTGAGTCGGAGCAAGTCATGCAAAATGCCGATGACACATCGCGGGATCGATGGCTGCAGATCGAACTTGCCCCCGATGGCGCACTCACGGGTAAACGAGACGAACTCCGCACCCTAAAAATAAAGAGCCGCGATTCCGGAATGCGGACCGCTATCTTTAACTTCAACGCCGGACAGGGGACACAAGACCTGGGGTTCCGGAGCGATGTTCTCATTACATTCAAGGTGAATGAAAAGTAAGGACGTCTTCCAGTAGCAGAATTCGTAAGAATTCTGCATGTGTTATTATGGCATCTTCATCCAGAAGAAGTCTCACGACTTCTCCTACTAATTTCCCACGAATCAGCTTCAAAGCAGCTTCAAAATCCCTAGCCAACGTGGGTGGCATGGCTTTGGCCGCTGCAACATCGAGTCCTTCCCGGAGTTTTTGGCGATCGATTTCGGTGGCGTCGCGAGGCCTGAAGCCATCTTTTTGGTGCGAAGACTTGTTTAAAGATTGAAGTGCATCGACGTAATGGACGCAGTGAGACGAAAAGCTCCAGAAACGAGCAAAAAGATTATGGAACCCCCAAAGGCAGCTAGGGCTCAGGCAACGCCGCAAAGGGGTTGCGGTCGAGAAAAGATTGATTGTAATCCACTATGCCTATGAGATGTCGCGGTCGAAAGGCGGGCTGTGAACGTCGAAAACGGGAGCATTGTCTGGCAAAGCCCATAGTGGATGTTTAGAATACGTTCGCTATCGGTCGCCGAAGCACCTCATTCCTCTCAATTTTATTTTTGATCATACTTTGGATTATCAAGGAGTCTCGGAATGGTTCGGAAGTCGCATCCTCTTGGTTTCACTTTGGTGGAACTGCTGGTTGTCATCGCAATTATAGGAATTTTGGTTGGCTTGCTGTTGCCTGCAGTACAAGCCGCCAGAGAAGCTGCACGGCGAATGCAGTGCCAGAACTCGATTCGACAGTTGGCGTTGGCGTCTCACAACTTTGAGAGCGCGATGAAATACTTTCCTCCAAGACGTCACTCGAAGGTACTTCCCTCTCCAACAACTGGTGCACCAACAACCTATTACTCCGACGCGTCTCCACAAGTCTTTTTGCTTGCTTACGTTGAGCAGGGGAACCTGAACAATCTTTGGAATTTGGACTACAACGTAAATAGTGACGCACCTCTCAATTCCAGTATCCCAATCAGAACGGGCGTAAATGCCCTGGCTAGGATCGGCAACATCCCGATGTATCAGTGCCCGTCTGACCCATCAATCATGTTTCAGCCGGTTGTTGGAGGGGATGCTGGACGATCGAACTACATGATCTCCACGGGAGCAAATGCCGATTTTCGAGGTGGTCAGCCTGGCGATGGGATTTTCTGTATGCCCAATCCGCCGACGGGACTACTGCTCAAGGGCCCTACTCATGCCGCCATCACCGATGGCACGAGCAACACTGCTATGTTTGGAGAAACGAAACGAGGCAATTTCGAAAACTCACAAACCGGAAGATTCGACCACACGACTCACATGCTAAATGGAACTGCCTACACCACCGCTGCTGAGCTTTCTGACGGAAGAAACCTTTTGCTTTGCAATCCTGGTCCGAATGGTTCAACCTATTTCCGATATGTCGGCTTGCAGTACTACCGTGGCTCAGTTAGTTCAACAATCGCTTACTCCCATACACTACCACCTAATTGGAACAGAAAGACGCAAACCGTCGCCACGCAGAGATTTGGCTGCGGAAACACGAGCTTCGCCCAGACACACATTCCTGCATCCAGCTATCATACGGGCGGTGCTAACATCGCTTACGCGGATGGTTCCTGTCGCTTGGTATCCGACAGCGTCGATTTCGCCGCTTGGCAGGCACTTGGCAGTCGTGCAGGTGGCGAAGTCGCTACAGGAATTGAATAACATGCAAAAAGTACTTTTCTGTTTAGCTATTTGTTTAGCGGGATTCGCAGCCGGCGGTTGCTCGTCTTCAACTTCCGCAGTCCCTTCAGTTCCAGCTGGAGTCTCGGAAGCTCTCGTTGACACTCAAGCTTTGATTTTGGAGTCTACCTACGGCGGAGCTCCACTGAAAAGCGTCAAGGACCTGGATCAATACGAGAGCCGCTTTCCTAAGGCCATCGCTGCATTGAAAAATGGCGAGTTGAAGATGGTATGGGGTAAGCAAATCCTGGACAACGCAACATCTCCTCAAGTCATCTCGTATGAGACCAAGGCTGAATCAGGTGATGGATGGGCCATTAAAGAAGACGGGAAATTTCATAAAGTTTCGACTTCGGATTTACCGCCAAGGAAGTAGTCTCGTCGAGATACAGATCAAAGGAACAATCGATTCGGTTGTTCCTTTTTTTGTTGGCAGGTCTACCCAAAAGGATTCCGCTGGATCTAAGCTGAATGGCACTCACTTTGGTCAAATTGAGCCGCGGGCGGAAAACTACCGTAGCTGGATTCGCCAGAATTCAGAACGTACTGAATTCTGGCGAATCCAGCTAAGAATCGTGGTGTGTTCTCTCCCGCCGCCCGCCTAAGCATCAATTGGAACATCATTCATCCTCCTCTTTCGATTGAACTCTCAATAACGTTGGAGGAGGTGCATCCAATTCCATCCGTTCGCCTGTGAAAGGATGATCAAAGACAAGTCGCTTCGCGTGTAGCCAGTAGCCAGAATCGCCAGGTAGGCCGGGTTGGTTCAGCAATGGTTGACCGCCGGAGGCATACAAAGGATCGCCGAGTAATGGATGGCCGAGGTAGGCAAGGTGAATGCGGATCTGATGTGGGCGACCTGAATGCAAGTCCACTTCAAAAAGCGTGGACTCCGATCGTCGCTCCAGAACCCTAGCCACGCTTCGCGACGGCTTGCCCATTTCGCTGGCTGCGTAGACCGTTCCTAGTCTTGGATGCTCAAGCTTACCAATGGGAGCCTGTATGTCATAACTTTCCTCAGCAGCAACTGAGCCGCTCAAAGCCCGATATTGTTTTTGCACTTTGTTCCAGTTTTTGGACAGTCGCGACGCCATCTGGCTATTCAACGCGAACAAGACCAAGCCGGACGTGGCTCGCCCTAGGCGATGCAATGGACGTGCTTCAGGAAACGTGACTTGAACCATACTCAACAGCGTGTTGAGATAGAATCCTCCGCCAGGGATCGTTGGCAATCCACTCGGTTTGTCGACCACCACAATGTCCTCATCGCGGTACACCAGCGAAAAGCTCTGTGGCGTCTCTGGCTCAAGCCAACCAGGTCGGTTCCAAATCAACTCCATACCTGGACGCAAGGACTCTGTCTCGATTGCAAGCCGATGATCTATCTCGACTTCGCCAGCAGCCAAGCGATCTCTCCATTGGTCCTCTGTAGAATGGGCAAAGTTGGCCACTAAATAAGAAAGTGTTGTTTGCCCGGTGGCAATGGGACCAAGGATCTGTCGATAGCGGTAGCCTTGGTTGAGTGTCATTCGCCTAGCCAGTCGTTGCCTAACGGATACCCTGCAGTTCCAGCATTCGGATCTCGTCTTCCATTAAGGCCCGATCCTTTTCCGTGATGTTTGGGTCCGGCAACAATGAGCGTCTCGTGCAGTTGATGAGGGCCTGGAGAGTCTGATACCTTCGCGTCTGTTTGATTGCGGGAGACATGAAGTCTCGAATGATGCTCTTCAGGTCATCCTCATCTTTGGGTGGAATGGCTTTGAATTGACTTCTAAGTGCGGCATAGCCAGCCGAGGAAAAGTCTTGCTCGAGCCCCTCAGCGTCCAACCAGTTCACCAATTCATCGTTGTCGATCTTGGTCGGTTTCAACATCCAGCGAATAAATTCTTTTCGATCTTCGCCGATGGGGTCCAAGATTGGAATGATCAAATCCCCGACGCGCCCTGGTCGGCGAATGTCGGGCGATAGCAAGTGGATTCGAGCTGTCATCAAAAGCCAAATCACTTTGCCTCGCAACCGAGGATCGCTCATCATCCCTTGAATCTTGCCCGTGAGTCGTCGTTCCGTTTCATGAGCTCCTTCGCCAACACTGCCGAACTGCGTGTCAGCCTCGTCGACGAAGATGACTACTTTTTCTAACGCTTCCAGCACGCGCCGCAACCGTTCAAAGATCACGTCGGTTTGTCCAAACCATTGGCTGCGAATGTTCTTGAGAACTAGGACTGGCATATCCAATTCGGCTGCCACTGCCTCAAAGATGAATGTCTTGCCGCCACCGATCGGTCCGGCAATAGCAGCTCCCGGCAAAGCACGATCGTCTGGCAGCTTCATGCGTGGTATCAAGTAAACGTTGAGGAACTCCTTGAGCTTGGAGAATCCAATCACGTCCTTCAACGCCTGCGATGGCTTTTTGAACTCGATAACATCTTCGCCCAATTGCGATTGAATAAACTGTTCGACTTGAAGAGTCGTATCCTGTCGCTCGATCGGTTTCTGAGCATAGTCCGCCGCCAGAAGCAATTGCCGCATGGCGTGAATACTCAGGCCAGCCGTCGCTTCGGCGACTGTATCCGGGGATGGTTGCACGAAGCCTTTACCCAGGGAGCCATGGCATTGAATGAAGTGCTTTCGCGAAGCGAGGTCGGGTGCCGCAACATCGATGGAAACCACTTGAGGCATTCGCGAAATGCGAGGATGAATCAGGCTTCGCGACTCAGCAAAAAGAAGGACCGTGTCCTTGCCGCCGAAGAACGTCGGATCACCAAACCAATCCGTCACGATCGCAATTCGTCGAACTTGCGCGTCGTTCATCCGGGCGACGTCGCCATCACCCGCAGGGAGTAGCATGTCCGCCCCCTCGATCAGGATCAAAAGGTTTTCCTTGAGGCATGTCCGTGAGCATATCGTAAGCTGCCGCAAGAACTCGAGAGCTTGGGTTGCGTTGCCTATTGCATCTCGCAAATATTGATCGAATTCTCGGCGTCTCAAGTCAAACTTGCTGCCATCGTTAAGAACCTCTCGCATCGGAATGGCGTCGATCGAGACACCATTTTTCCAAGCAGCCCAGGCTTCACGTAGCTTTACTTTGTCCTCTTCGGAGACTCGCACCGGCCCATTCAATTCATAGACGACCTGAATCAGGCCCGGGATCTGGGTCTTCGTTTGAATAAAAGAGAGCAAGGGGGCGTATTGCTTACCATCGAAGTACAAATCATAAATATTGCCTGAAATGACAATCGATCGAGCTTGTCCCGAGTTGATAATGCGGGCAAGATTACCGAAAAACGGGTAGGAGGCTGTGGGCAAATCCCCGGTGGGCACTTGGACGACTGAACTCATAATGTCTCGAGTGGCGATTGGTTTAGCGGCAGCCCGAACGGGCCCAGCCGAAATAAAACGGTTTGACTCTGGATACGTCTTTGTGATTGTAAACGATCCGTTATCCTTTTGGTGTACCACTTCAAGGAGAGCGTTCCAATGCGAGAGAGTTGCATGCAAATCTTTGTCCAAATCCATCCCCATCCAGGCAAACAACTACCGCAATCGTTTGAGAAACTGGCGGAACGATTGGGGGAAATGCCAGGCATGTACTTTGAAATGGACGGCTCCTTTGTCTGGGTGGACCACGGCAGTGTTCCGCCCAGCCAAATGGACGGCATGGTGTATGATCTGAACGGGAGACTGGAATACGTTGAAATCAAGGGAGCGTGCAGCGCTCGGCAATGGATTATCTTATGCTCGGTGGTTTGCGGTCGCGACCACGGAAAGTTCACAAAGGAATCGGAGCTAGTTTACAGCCAGGTTGATTTTAGCGAAATGGATCGAGTTGCTAGGGTTCATCGTGTCGACGAAGGGAACTGGACGACGATTGGTGATGTCGCAAGTCAACTCGCGATTTAGATCGCGAAAACGAAAAAGCATTTTCGCCAATGAAGTAGCAGGTTTCGTGAGAAACCTGATTTAATTAAGGGCTCTTGAGCGCAGGTTTCTCACGAAACCTGCTACCTATGGGGCCTGTTGATTTAATGGGTTTGCCGCTAGGCAAAGTTCCTATCACAACCCGAAGCGTAAGCGAGGGGCAAGGGCCCCCTCGCTTACGCTTCGGGTTAGGATTAAATCAACAGCCTGGATGCTCGCCGGAAAGTGCTTAATTGCGTTGCCCAAACGGGCATGGATTCGTGCCATGGATGGTGGTAACCAAGAAGTCCCCTATAATCGCATTCTGATCCATTTCCAACCTTAGACTGCAATGTAGCCAATGATTCACGAGCCCCTTCAATCGCCCACCCCGCACCTTCTCAATGAGTCTGCCTTCCAACTTTGCCAAACAACTTCCGACAATGCAACCGCATGGCGAGTTGAATCGCATAAGTTAGACAACGGCGCAACCGTTTTGGACTTCGGAGTCAATGCTGCCGGTGGAGTAAACGCTGGATTGATACTTGCCCGTATTTGCATGGCCGGTCGAGCCGAGATTTCGCTTTGCCCTTCGAATCCTTCGGTTGGTCCGTGGGGGATTGTCCAGGTGGTTACCGATGATCCCGTTCACGCTTGCATGGCATCGCAGTACGCGGGATGGCCCGTCAAGAAAGATAAATTCTTTGCGATGGGGAGTGGCCCGATGCGAGTTAAGCGCGGTAAAGAGCATGTGCTTCAGACTCTCCATCTTTCCGATCCAAGCTCGTCTGCTGTAGGGGTATTGGAGTGCGATTCGATCCCGAACGCTTCGATTGCAGAATTGATTGCGACCGAATGCGGTGTCGCAGTCGAAAACACCGTGATCTGTGTGGCTCCGACGCGATCGATTGCAGGAACGGTCCAAGTTGTTGCGCGAAGCGTCGAAACGTCCATGCATAAGCTATTCGAGTTGGGCTTCGATTTGTGTTCTGTTGTATCCGGCTTCGGTACAGCCCCGTTGCCGCCACCAGCTTTGGACTTTGTGCAGGGGATCGGTAGGACCAACGATGCTATTCTTTATGGCGGACACGTTACACTTTGGGTCAACGCGACCGATGATCAGATTCAAGAGATCGGCTCCAAGGTTCCGAGTCTCGCGTCTCGCGATTATGGCATTCCATTCGCCAAGACGTTCAAAAAATACGAGTATGATTTTTACAAGGTCGACCCAGGCTTGTTTAGCCCAGCCATGATTACGATCGTCAATCTCAAGTCAGGGCGTTCGTTCCGCTATGGAAAGCTTCGACCAGATATCCTCGAGCAATCGTTCGGTGAATTGTTCGTGGAACCTACAAATCCAGTGGCGTCGGTATGAATCGCGGGCTTCCTGCCACATCGGATCGCGCATTGAAAGTTGGTGTATTGGGTTCGCCGACCGGCTGGTACATGAGAGATTTGCAACGCGCAGCCAGTGAAATGCCCGCGTGCCGACCGACGACCATCGAATCACTGTCGTTTCAGAAATTAAGTGTTTGGTCGACTGGGCTAGGCCTACCGCGAGCGACAACGTGGTCGCAGACCGGCGACAGTACAGACGAGTCCAAAGCGATTGGACTTTCGGATTGCGATACAGTGCTGGTCCGCTCGATGCCATTGGGCTCTGTCGAGCAGATCGTGTTTCGAATGAACGCGTTGCATGCCGCCCAAGCGTCTGGTGTTCCGATTTTGAATCCACCTCGATGTTTGGAAATGGCAATCGACAAATGGTTGACGTTGGACATCGCTCAAAGGGCAGGAATTCAAACCCCGAGAACCATTTGCTGTCAGACGCGCGAAGATGCTTTACAGGCTTGGGAATCGCTCGGTGGCGACTGTATCGTTAAACCCATCTTCGGAGGAGAAGGCCGAGGAATAGTGCGTGTAACAGATTCGGATATGGCTTGGCGTGTATTCAGCACATTAGAGCAACTTCAATCGGTCATCTACATCCAAGAGTTTCTGGAAAGCGAGGGCTACGATTTGAGATTGTTAGTCGTCGGGGAGGAACTATTCTGTGTTCGCCGAGAGAATCATGGCGACTGGCGTTCGAATGTTTCGCGTGGCGGCAAGGCGATTTCACATGAACCCACCTTCGAGCAAATCTCAATTGCCTTTCGAGCTTGCAAGGCCATCGGCGGCTGGATGATTGGCGTGGATATTCTGCCAACGCGAGATGGTCGCAACATTTTACTTGAGCTGAATGCGGTACCTGGTTGGCGTGCGACCGCTGGAGCACTGCAGGTCGATATGGCACAGCTAATGTTGCACCGTCTGCATGACGGATTAGAGTAAACCGGAACTGTCGGCTGATTATGGAACTATCGTGCTTTGAAGCGGCGGGGCGCGAGCCGTTCCGTTAACAAAGTGAGTGACAGAGTACCATTTTGGCTAACGTCCGCCGGCTTATTTTGCCTGGCGAATGATCAGCAGAGCATTCGACAAGGCACGTCCATCTGCCTTGAGAATTGCTGACATACCCGATTTCTCTGTCTTTCGTTTCAATGGGGGAAGCTTTTTCGAACCTTCCGCAAAGGACATTAGAGATTCTCTAGGGGTACTACGAAGATGACGAGCCTGACCTTTGCGTTCCGCGATGACGCGGATCGCGCTCAATTCCGTAACAAACGCTCTCAACGAATCGTCCATTTGGATATCCATGCCAACCTGTGGAAAGGACTTCTCTTCCTTCAAGATATCCTCGATCGCTTGGTTCACATTCGTTCCCGGGGCTCGAATAAAAATGATTCCTATTTCTCCGGAACCATCGTCAACCGGTTTGCCTGCAAGGCTTGTCTTTTCAAGATTTGAAAGCTCTTCGACGGATAAGATTTGCTGCTCGGTCATCGCAATGTCATGCCGAGACAGGATCGATTCCAATACCTCATTATCAATTGCACTCTTCGTGAGAGAAATATCGACAACGAGAGTCAACATATTCTTGGTGAGCAGATTAGGACCAAGTTTCGTTTTTGCGTTCTTGAGGCTTTTTTCGTTGTAGAGTTTGTCTTTCGAATTCGAGGCAACGTTAGACGTATCCGGATTTTCAGTTGAGGCCGGAACGCTGCCAAGATCTTTCTTCTGGGCTTCATCGTTTTGAGATGGCGGTAAAACGCCAGCCAATGAATTTGCCTGCTCAAGTTCTTTGACGACAGCGGGTGAATTCGGCTTTCGGATCGTGCCTTCCGCAACCTTCGATTCGGCAACATGCAGTTGCGATTCCAAAGCTCCCACAGAGGGGATTTCCCCTGGCGTCGCTGCCTGGATTTCCGCTGGCAAGGTTGTCTTTGCCATGAGCGTTTGGTCTTTGGAGTCCGAGGGCATCGCTAACATAATGAAAGCAAAGACCGCTGCGGATGCGACTCCAGAATAAACCCACGGCGCCAAACGCAATTTTGGGGCAACGGTGGGAGCCGAATGTGGAGCATTGGCACGCGCCCGCTCCTCCGCCATGGCGGTCACTCGCTTGGCGAAATCCGCTCCTAAACGCCCTTTCGGACGATGGATTAGCAAGTCGGATCGCATTTTTCTAAGCGTTTCCAACTGCTTTTCTAGAGTACGATCCGCAGCCATGGCCGCTTCCAATTGGCGCAGTTCTCCCTCGGATAGGTTGCCGTCAAGCAATCCTGTCAAGAGTTCATCGATATTTGGTGGTGGTTGCATAGTGTTTTACTTGGATAGCGTTGTGCAGGCTTAGATCGCTTCAACGCGGCCAGGTTCCAGTTCCAAACCCGAAAATACCTGTTTTTGAGTCGGAATGGGAGAAAAAACGGGCAATTGTTACGCTTTTTTGGAAACAAATTATCAAAATAGCTCCCTTTTCTTTGCGGATTTTTCAGAATCCGACGCGTAATTTGCGAGCAATTCCGCAGGTCCTCGACCAGGTATCGATTTTGATACGTAACCTTGTACCAACCCTTTACTCCAATGCGTGGCACCACGGTCGATCTTTGCTTGCTCGGCACCGCAGCTCAAATTAGAGCAACTTAAGCAATTGCAAAAAAGATGCTGTAGCCGGATTGGCCCCCGATTCGATACACTTGGCACAGAGGTGTAATTTGAATCGCTGGGTTTCCTGTTTTTTGATTTTGTCGATGCTTCGA
This sequence comes from Planctomycetaceae bacterium, assembly GCA_947463915.1. GTDB lineage: Bacteria > Planctomycetota > Planctomycetia > Pirellulales > Pirellulaceae > JBKCUI01. Next base: position 7,563 of record CANHVO010000029.1, on the reverse strand, counting down.
CTGCAGCTAGTTTTCTGCGGATGCGGAGCGATTGGCCATTTCGAACTCTCCGGCCACGACCTTAACCTATCGTCGTCTGGTCATTCCAGCTGTGCATGCGAACATCATCAAACACCGGTTTGCGAAGGCAAGGCAAACCATCATGACAAAGTAATCCACGAGGAATGGCTGCCAGAGAGCTTCCCGCTCAGTTGCAATCATTGCGTTGGACGCGAACCCAATTCTCCCCAACATCACCATCATTCGCACCGGTACCAACCAAAGACGAGAGCCGAACAGCGATTGGATTACCTTTGGTTCGATTCATTTGCTGGCTATTCTACTCCGATTTCGGCCTGTACCAGTCTCCTGCAATCTAGGAATTTCCAAGGACTGGGCATTGCAAGCTTGCTAATGCTTCAAGCCCTGGTCGCCCTGCTGCGCATTTGATTTGTCGTTTGCTCGCAAACGATCGTATCTTTCATTCGAATCAATGCTCAAAGGACTGTATGCTATGGTTTTCCGTTTCTGTTTTATGCCCCTCGTCGTTCTCCTGTCACTATCCGTCCAGGCTTCTGCGCAACAACCTAAGGCGTCTAGCAAATCTGTTGCACACGTCCATCCAACTCAAGGGCCCCATCATGGAGAACTGTTGGAAATTGGCAAGGAAGAGTATCACGCGGAGCTGCTTGTGGATGAGGGGAAAAAACAGGTCCTCATCTATCTGCTCGAAAAGGATGCGAAGTCCAGCATTGCAATCGATGCGCCCTTTGTCATGATCAATTTTTTAGCGGCTGGAAAGCCAGTTCAAATTGAGTTGAAGTCGATGCCACAGGAAGCCGACCCGAAAGGTTTCTCGTCATGTTTTGGCGTGGTAAATCCCGAATTGATGACCGCTTTGCATGCAGCCAAGCCTGAGCCAAAACTGTCCGTTCGAATTCGGAACAAAGCCTATGTGGTCAAGATTGTTCACAAGCACGATCACTCAGGGCACAATCACGCTCAACAACCAGCAACGCAACCCGTGAAGAAACGCTAAGGTCTTCGCGCAAGATTTGTTCGCGTCCCCGGTCGTCGCTTGGAAAGCAATAGCCTCCGATGCATAGCGGACTGTTGATTTAGTCGTTTAACAGTCAGCCGAAGGCGTACTATGCACCTTTGACAGTACGCCTACGGAGTCTGTGAAACGAAATGCACTTGGAAAAGTTTTAAATCAACAGGCCCATAAGTCCCACAGCCTGGCAACGAAATAAATGCCATGATCAAGGTAACGCCAAGATTGGAATCGTCAAAATGAAAAACAAATCACCCCTTTTTTGGCTCTCGGCTGTTCTGGTCTGCTTTGGACTTTATGTCGCTGGCTGGGTACATGGTACCTACTTTGAATTGGTTTGGCCTTTCGGTGATCGCCATGCAGATCAAACAACCGTAGGAAGTGATTCTCACGATGACCATGCAGGCCACAATCACGACGATCACGGCCATGAGGCTGATGCTCACGACGATCATGCCGAACTTGCTACCGGTGACTTCTTGGAACTCTCCGAAGCGGCTAAAAAAAACCTCGGCTTGACCGAAGCGTACCTGCAGCCGATCGCATTGCAGTCCTATCAGCACACGATCTCGGTTCCTGCGATTGTGGTGGATAGACCAGGTCGAACTCGATTGCCAATAAGTGCGACCATGACGGGCATCGTTACCCATATCCATGCCGTATCTGGAGAAGCTGTCGAGCCAGGCGATTTGATCTTAGAGATGAGGCTGACTCACGAAGACCTCGTTACAGCTCAAAAAGACTACCTGCAATCGCTAGGTGATCGCGATATCGAGCTCAAAGAAATCGAACGGATCGAAGGTGCTGCCAATTCTGGGGCGATCTCCAACAAGACGCTGCTTGATCGACAATACAGTCGCGATAAACTGGACTCCTTGTTGCGTTCCCAACGGGAATCGTTGCGTCTGCACGGATTAACGGAGGTTCAAATCGCAAAAATCGAGTCCGATCGTCGGCTATTGGCAGAGATGAAAGTGTATGCTCCCGGCCCCGACGAACATACCGAAGAAGAACACGACTCTGGCGTGGTCCATTCGGTTGCGAGCCATCGATCCAAAACAAAGCACACGCTGGTCCTGCAAGACATCCAAGTGCAGAAGGGGCAAAGCGTCAATGCAGGTGAGACTCTTTGCATCCTGGCTGACTACGAAGAGCTATTGATCGAAGGGCAAGCCTTCGAAACCGAAGCTGGCATGATTGCTAAAGCGAAAAGCGCTGGTTGGCCACTTTCGTCAGTCGTGGGAGCAGGTGCAGATGTTGAGAGAATCGAAAACCTGTCGCTTAGCTGGCTGAACAACGAAATCGATCCTGCAACGCGAACGTTTAAGTTCTTCGTGACGCTCAACAATGAGATGCTCGACGATCTTCGCAATTCTTCTGGTCAACGCCATGTGGCTTGGAAGTATCGAGTCGGGCAGCGCATGCAACTCGGTGTACCGGTTGCGCAATGGGTCGACCAAATCGTGCTTCCAATCGATGCCGTCGTTCGAGACGGTGTTGAGAGTTTTGTCTTCCAGCAAAATGGTGATCGCTTCAACCGCATCGCAGTCCACGAAAAGCACCGCGATCAATCGCATGTCGTCATCGAAAACGATGGAGCAATTTTTCCCGGCGATGTCGTTGCACTTCGCGGTGCGCATCAGATGCAAATGGCAATCAAGAGCAAGTCGGGGGCCGCCGTTGATCCTCATGCCGGACACTCCCACTAGAATCCAAAAAGATTGCCATTCATGTTAAACGCGATTTTGAAATTTGCTCTGAGAGATAGGCTGCTTGTTATCGCAGTTGCGGTCTTTTTGTCCGCGTTGGGAGCTTGGACCGCTATTAGCCTGCCCATCGATGTTTTCCCAGATCTAGATCGACCTCGCGTTGTTATCATGACCGAGGCACCGGGGATGGCTCCAGAAGAAACCGAAACCAGCGTTACCTTTCCAATTGAAACGGCCATGAACGGGGGCAACGGCGTGCAGGCCGTGCGGAGTACATCTTCGGTTGGACTATCGATCATCTATGTCGAGTTTGGCTTCGGCACCAACGTGCATACTGCCCGACAAATCGTCAACGAGCGACTTGCCATGGTCGCCGATCGTCTGCCCAAAAACGCCAAACCGCAACTGGCGCCCATCTCCTCCATCATGGGGCAAATCTTGGTGCTCGGTATGTGGAGTCCGGAGAATTCCGTCGACCCGATGGAGCTGCGCACTCAAGCGGATTGGATCGTTCGACAGCGATTGCTTTCCATCCCGGGAGTGGCTCAAGTCTTCACGATGGGTGGAGGTCGCAAACAATTTCAAATCCAAATCGATCAAGAAGCATTGGTGCGATATGGTCTAACGATCGAAAACGTGCGCGCCGCGGTCGAGAGCAGCAATGAAAATGCAACGGGCGGCTACTTGGAGCAACGCGGCGCAGACGAATTGCTCGTTCGTGCTATCGGGCGAATCGAAACAATCGCCGATCTCAAACGGATCGCTGTCACGCCTCGCAATGGACGGCCAATTTCCTTGTCGATGCTCGCCAACGTCGTCGAAGCTCCTCAGTTAAAGCGAGGCGATGCAGCTGCGTTTGTCCGAGAAAACGATGGCCAATTTAGCGGCGGACAAGCTGTCGTGTTAACCGTAAGCAAGCAACCCGGCGCGGACACTCGCAGCATCACTAAGCAAATCCATGCGGCCATCGCCGAGGTCCAACCATCACTTTCGGCCGGTATTCGGATCGAGTCGCTGTATGCCCAAGAGCACTTCATCGACCACGCCATTGAAAACGTCATGGTCGCCCTTCGCGACGGCGGCGTATTGGTGGTCATCATCTTGTTTCTCTTTCTGATGAATTTCCGTACGACATTCATTTCGTTGACTGCCATCCCGCTGTCCCTCTTGATGACAGTTCTTGTCTTTTATTCATTTGGCTTGTCGATCAACACAATGACGCTAGGGGGATTGGCGGTTGCCATTGGCGAGTTGGTGGACGACGCAATCGTTGACGTGGAAAACATATTTCGCCGCCTTAAAGAAAATGCCAATCTCGCGGCGCCGAAATCGCCGCTAAGCGTGGTCTATGAAGCGAGCTTAGAGGTGCGTAGCTCGATTGTCTTTAGCACGATCATTGTCTGTCTCGTTTTTCTACCATTGTTCGCCCTCTCTGGTATGGAGGGCCGACTGTTCCGGCCATTGGGCGTCGCCTATGTCGTGTCAATCCTTTCTTCCTTGATCGTTTCGCTCACCGTAACCCCGATCTTGTCTTACTGGTTTTTGCCGAGTTCAAGAGCTGTTGCGCATGCGGAGGATGGCCTTGTTCTTCGCGTTCTAAAGCGATTGGTTGCAATGATTATTCGATTTAGTCTGCGATTCCCCACTCTGAATATCGGAGTGGTCCTGGCGATGGTCGCGGTGGCTGGATGGGCCGTAACCCGAATGGATCGCGATTTTTTGCCACCCTTCAACGAAGGGGCAATTCAACTCAATGTTTTGTTGCCGCCAGGCAATTCGCTTTCGACTACCATTGCGATCAACAGGACTGTGGAGCAATCTCTGGTTGGCAATCGAGACGTCCTGAATTTTGTTCGGAGAACAGGCCGCGCGGAACTAGATGAGCACGCTGAACCCGTTAGTGCGAGCGAGTACATTATCGACCTCGATCCGCGTTCCTCTCGAACCCGCGAGCAGCAGCTCGATAAAATTCGTACCGACTTGAACGAAATTCCAGGTATCTTCTTTGCCGTTGAGCAACCGATTTCTCATTTGATCTCACACATGCTTTCTGGAGTGAAAGCGCAAATTGGAATCAAGCTCTATGGTGATGACCTCGATCTTTTGCGACGCAAGGCAAATGAGGTCAAAAGTGCAATCCAGCAGGTCCGAGGTGTCCGCGATTTGATCGTCGAACAGCAGACACTCATTCCGCAAATCAAAATCGAATACGACCGTGATCAATTGCTGGCGGTTGGCCTTAATGTGGAATCGCTGAATCGGCTGATTGAGACAGCCATGAATGGTCAAGTTGTCTCGGAAGTCATGCAAGGGCAACGCACCTTCGATTTGGTCGTCCGGCTCAAGGACGACGCGAGGGAAAACTTTGACGTGATGCGACGGTTGCCGGTGGAGTTGCCAAGTGGCGGCATGGTGCCTCTCGAATCCGTTGCCAAGATTACGCAAGCAAGCGGCCCCAACACAATCCAGCGCGAGCAGATTCGCCGTCGTATCGTCATCCAATGCAACACGGCCAACCGCGGCCTTGTTGAAGTGGTCGAAGAGATCCAATCTAAAATTGAGGGCATTAAGGGTTCATTGCCCGCAGGATACTATTTTGAGTTCAGCGGGCAATTCGAAAGTCAGCGGAAAGCATCACAAGCCATTCTCGGCCTTTTTGCGCTCGCTTTGGTTGGTGTGTTTTTAACGTTGTTCACGATGTTCCGAAGTATCAACCTATCATTGCAAGTCATGGCAGCGATACCGATGGCATTTATCGGTTCGGTGGCAGCGATTGTTCTGACTGGTCAAAACTTGACAATTGCCAGCATGGTCGGTTTCATTTCGTTGGGAGGAATTGCTTCTCGCAATGGCATCTTATTGCTTCAGCATTATTTGCATTTGGTGAAGCACGAGGGGGAGTCGTGGAGTCATGAGATGATTGTTCGCGCTGGATTGGAACGATTGGCGCCGGTGCTCATGACGGCTTTGACTGCCGGGATCGGGCTCGTACCACTAGTGCTCGCGGCTGGGCAACCGGGGAAAGAGATTCTGTATCCTGTGGCGACAGTGATTTTGGGAGGCGTGATCAGTTCGACCTTGCTCGATTTCTTTGTCCACCCCGCCTTGTTTTGGCTGTTCGGCCTGCGTTCCTCGCAACGTGCGATCGAATCGGCCGATGAGAGTTTTGAATAGTTGGAGTCCCTTCAGCCGGCAGTTATCGGCTTCAGCCGATTCATCCCAAACAGCCCCGGAGAGGCTGAAGGAAAATGTAGGACGCCCTTTTTAGCAACGCTGTGAAGCATTTTTCGCTGCTAAAAGCAGGTTTTTGTGAAGCGAAAGTCGTCAAGACTTTCGGCTGCATCGTCTAAACTGCCGAAACTCTTGACGAGTTTCGCTACGAAATGCGTCACAGAGTTGCCTTTTTAGGGGGCCGAAATTGGCAGTTTTTTGCAGTAAGGACGGTTTTGAATGGCCGTCCTACGAATAAATGCACAGCCTCGGAGAGCGAAGCGACGGAGCAGGCCACTGGCTTTAGCGGACTTTGCCGGTGGTGAGTAGCGCCTGTTTCAGAGTGGCGTCGGCAGGTGTGTTGGAAAGCCAGATACTAAACAAGGCATGCTTGAATTTCGTGCCAGCTACAGAGCCTTTGAGCTTACCATTTTTGTTCACAATCACCCCTTGATTTGGAAGGTAGACCATCTCGAAGGTATCTCCCTTTGAAATGGCTTCCTTGAAGCAGTCGCGGAACGCGTCAATCTGTTTGCGAATTTCGCGAGTGTCACCACCAGTCGCGTTTTTGAAGCCCTCTTCCAACGAGTCAACGAGGCTCTTCTGGCTGACGAAGCTTGACGTGATTTGGATGCGAATCGCCATCGGCTGTTCGGCCGCGATGATTTGAGCGGCATTGCTGCTTGGCTGCGTCAAGTATAGCCCTGCAACGTACAACTCAAGCAGCATCTTGGTTCGCGCACCCTCGCCATTGAGAACCAAGCGATGTTCACCGACTTGGATTTGTGACGGTAAGTCGCCAGCAACGGCAGGCAGCTGAACTAGGCTTAAACCAAGAAATATGAGAGCAACGGCCACTGACTTCCACATGTTCGTTTCTTCCGTTTCCAATGGACAAACTCTACTCAACCTGCAAGTTGGCAATGTTATGCAAAGCGGCAGGTGTTCACTGTACCATGGTCGGAATTTAGCAATTTCCCATTGGAAGATACAATAGAAGAACTTCGCGCTTGCAGCATTTTTATCTCATTCTGATCCGTGAAATACGTATAGCTGGCAAAGCTATCTTAGTGTGGCAGGGATCACAGCAATTAGTTGGACTTAGTTCTTTGATCCCTTCAGGATCATGGCGTTGAGCGTGCCAGAGTTCCGGTGGTGGCGCTTCGCTTACCACCGGCTACCTGCTGTAACCGCTCCGCGGTATTCAGTTCCCCCACCAATTCGCAACGGTTTGACACGCCGGTGCGGGATAGGTGACGGGCGCGTTCTGGTGGACAGGAACAGCCGAAAGAGGTTGTGTTAAGGTTCTGTCATGTGATTCTGTCGCTTGGCTTGAACTGCGGAGCAGTGTCATTTGATAGCCACGGATGAAATCCGTGGTAGTTATAGCACCGATTTGGCGAGAGTCGCGAAGCGACGGCATTCCCGGATGGTGCGTAAGGAAGTCGTAGAAAAACATTACATTGAATGCGGGACTTTTCGGCCAGTGTCGCTCCTTCAGAGCTCTGTATCAGGTGGGGCATTTTTCCTGGGGTTGCGTTCGCGTTGCGAACTTACCCCAGGCTAAAAACTGCCATCGCATTCGCGATTGAATCGCAGCCGCCAACTCGC
>CANHVO010000028.1 GCA_947463915.1 Planctomycetaceae bacterium | reverse complement strand
CCTACGGCTGACTGTTAAACGAGGTCCCTTCACCGCTGCCGCAGTGCGGCCAATCCTTTAGTAAAGACGGGCGGTCTGGGTAGGGTTTCTGGCTTGTAGCGAATACTCTGAGGGTTCCGTATCTGACGGCTCGATAAACCTTTTCGAGCAGTGCAGTCCCGAGGTCAACCTGATTGACTTTGGTTGTCCCAAGACTTGTAAAGGAATTTTCATTCATGCCAACGCATGTCAAGCCGCAACAGAAACCAAAAAGTGCTTCGTTTGCTCGAATGCTTGCCCACCTCACTTTTGGTTTTGGGATCACGACAGGAGTGACGCTGCTCGCTCCTTCGGCTTTTGGCCAAGCTTGTGACAAATGTGCAGGAATGACCGCGCCTAGCTGCGGATGTGAATTGCCGAGCTGCAAGCACTCCGGGCCTAAACCGTGCACCTGTGTTCGCAAGCCTTCCGTCGGAGAGTTGATTCTTGGTCATTTTGATCGAGTCGGTGACCAGATCGAAGCTCGCGCAAAGAAGCGAGGAAAAGGTGCAACATCGGGCTGTGAATCACCTCAAGGACCAAGCTGCGGTTGCGAATCCGTTCAAGGCCCAACCTGTGGCTGCGAAGCTCCGAAAAGCCCTAGTTGTGGATGTGAAGTCTGCTCTCGGTCAGACTCCGTTCAGAGGATGCCTGCCCAGTTACCACCCATTCAATCTGCTTTGCTCCGCCCCAACGTCGGACCGACAGCCCCAGCAGCAAAAGGCGTATTGGTCGACAAACAGAGTATGGTTTCGCCCCCTCCGTCCGGAAAACAGCCTATCGCGAGAAAACAGAATTTGGACACGTCTGTCAATTCTGCCGAACCTTCTGATCCCAAAGTGCAAAGAGTCCCTTTTGAAAATCGGACCCCACCAAATTCCATAAATCGCATTCCTGCCGTCGAAACGGGTCCCAACACAACCACTCCATCGATTCCCAATGTGCTGAAGCCTGTCCCTTCGGACATTCCTCCGGCATGGACCCCCAATGCGCTTCCGCCAAAAGCAAAGCCCACAGCTCCAATCGATTCCAAACTGCCGGACGTGCTCGTCGATCCTTTCAAGGACGACCTAAGTTCCAAGGACAAAAACAAATCCTTGATTCAGCTGACAAGCGACCGGCAAATCGCAACGAACTCGCTAAGGTCCGGGCCAACGGACCATTCGAACGCGGATCAAGAAGTTTCGCTTACTATTGAACGGCCTGCCAGACTTACACCTAACCAAAAGCTTTCGACATCGCAAGAATCCGCCTCAGGAAGTTTGCAGTTCGAAGCTTCTGAGTCCGCTTCGAACACAAGAGCGACGGTTGTGTCTTCAAGTTATTTGCATGCGATCCCGGCACCCGTCGTGGTACGAAAAGTCTCAACGCCAGACAATTTGGACGGAGCTCCAACCGTCTCGAAAGTGCGAGTTCCAATCAAACGATAGCGGAGCTTAGGCGAGCGGCGGGCTCCAATACACCCAGCACGACGCGCGAGTTTTGAAGTTGCACACTTGTGATTTCGTAGCAGAATTCGTGAGAATTCTGGCCGCGTCTTCATTGCAAAGTGTCTGAATTCTTACGAATTCAGCTACATTTCTCAATTCAATGCAACTTCAAAACACGCAAGCTAATGAATTGAGCCGTAGATTCACTAGCTTGCGCGTCGTGCTAAGCCAACGCCGCTTGATACATCGCAAGGAAATCGGACTCAGTAACAGTTCTAGGGTTGAAAGACGCGGTCCATTGTTTGGATGCAGACATCGATAATGCTTGAAGCAGTTCGTTGGTCCTCTTGGCGTCCCCTCGCAAATCCGCGGGCCATTGCTTAAGCCCCTCAAGGTTTGTCGCCAGACCTGCCTTTTGCAACCACTTGGTAAAGATGGATGCTATTCTTTCCGAGCCTGTCAGGTTATCGGAAGCGATCTGACTATCTGGCAAAAGCTTCGCCAGTTCTCGATAGCGATCTTCTACGATTTGGGCATTGAATCGTACGACATGCGGCATCATCAGACCGACCGCCTGCCCATGTGCAACTCCCAACGTTGCCGTAAGCGGATTTGCTAGCGAATGAGCCGCACCTAACATAGAAGCTTCGATAGCCATGCCGGCAAAACATGCGCCCAATTGCATGCGTCCACGAGCATCGACATCGCCTGGAGACTCAATCACCTGTGGGAAACCCAGGGAGAGCAATTGCCAAGCTTCGCGCGAATAACATTCGGACATAGGAGTTCGCTTGTTGCAAACAAATGTCTCGAGCGCGTGGGTAATTGCGTCAATTCCCGTAAGCGCAGTAACTGAGGCGGGTTGGGTCGTCGTCAAGGCCGGATCTAGCAATGCGATTCGACAGGCAGCCCGTGAGTCGCCACAGGCCATTTTCACATGACTTTCTGCGTCACTGATCAAAGCAAACGATTGGGTTTCACTACCCGTACCAGAAGTCGTCGGCACCGCGATCATAGGAAGCATGGCTCTCGTCGCTTTCCCCACCCCCCAATAGTCGTGTATCTTGCCACCACACGAATAAACGAAATTGATCCCCTTGGCGCAATCCATGCTGGAACCGCCACCAATCCCAACTAGCAGATCCGGCTCGAAGGATTTGGCGGCCAATACCCCACGCTCTACATGGCGATTGGTTGGGTTCTCTGATAAATCGTGAAACCCACGGACTTGAATTCCGGCGTCTGTCAGACTTTTTTCGCCGGCTCCGAAGAGTCCTGCACGGACAACTCCAGGGTCGCTGACCACAAACGCTTTGGAACATCCCAACTCTTGAGCCAGCATTCCCAATTTTGCGACAGCGCCAGAGCCAAAGATGATTCTGGGGCGAAGCTGGTAGTCAAATTCCTGCATGAATTCCTGTTTTCGTCAATTTTGAAAGAGTTTGGCTCGTCTCGAACAGTATAGGCATGTTGGTAAGGCAAACGCAAACGCAACGTTACGGTCGCTTTTTGGTGGTATTTCTTGCTTAATCGGAATAGTTTACCAGGTCTGGTGCTTCCGATTGTATTAGTCCTGCTGGCATGTGACCTTCGCATGAATTTTTGCAGGCAGCCACACCGATAACTCCTTTGACTAGCGTTCACGGATGGACGATCGGAATACTCTCAACCGGGGGGCAAGACGCTTCACCGTCTATCCGTGGGTGCTAAACAAAAAGAATGGCCCATGTGTTTCGGCCGTTTCAAACGCTTAAGCGTTCCACCCTTGTTCAGGATAGGAGTTCCAGAACTATGAAAATGAGCAAATTTGCGCTAACTGCAATGATTGCAAGCGCTTGCTGTGCGGGGACGGCCTTTGGTCAGACTAACCGAACAGCTCCCAAGTATTATCCAGCATCTTACTACAGCTACTATCAAGACGGGTCAGCACCTGCAGCAGCACCTGTGGCTTCGGCGAGTGATGCGAAAGCGTCTACAGCTGCTTGCAGTGACAAGAGCCCAGCCTGTGACGTTGCGGATCTTTGCAATGGCAAAAGCAGCTGCGACAGTCTCGCAAGCTGTGGTTGCGGCAACGGCATGTGTGATGGCGGTTGTGACAGTGCTTGCGGCAGCGGCTGTGGTGGCGGTCTACTCGGCCTCGGATTGCTGGGAGGCAATTGCAACATTGGCGAGCCATGGAAACTGGCACCAAACGGTATTGCTGGTATCAATGTAGGCGGTTGGACAAGTGTTGGCTACCACAACAAAGCCAATCCGAACAGCTTCAATACCTATGCTCGACGCGTCCAGCTTGGTCAACAATGGCTATGGGCTGAAAAGATTGCCGACGGCAAAGAAGGCATTGGATTCGGCGGACGCATCGACTACGTCTACGGTACCGATGCACCGGACACACAGGCTTTCGGTATCCCCAATAATCACTGGGACAACACTTGGGACAATGGTCCTAACAATCTTGGCTACGGCCATTCGATGCCTCAGTTGTACGGTGAAGTTGCAGTGGGTGACTTGAGCGTCAAGCTCGGACACTTCTTCACGATCGTCGGAAACGAAGTCGTCCAATCCACGGGCAATTTCTTCTACAGCCGTCAGTTCACCTTCTACAACGCTGAACCGTTTACTCATACCGGTGCCTTGACCACTTACAATTTGGACTCGGATACCCAGCTGTACAACGGATATGTCATGGGTTGGGACAGTGGATTCGAAGACAATGGCGATGCCTATCTTGGTGGCTTCAAGAAGAAATTGAACGACACCTTCACCGTTCTTTACACGAATTGCTTGGGTCGCTTTGGCGATGGCAATCGTGCTGTAGGGGAACGAGGCCAAATCCATAACTTCATCTTGACAGCCGCTCTGACTGAAAAGTTGACCTATATCTCGCAAAGCGACGTCCTGTACACGCACAACAGTGCGGGTGCGACACAACGTAACACCTTCGGTAACATCAATTACTTGATCTACAAGGTGAACGATTGCGTGTCCTTCGGTCAACGTTTCGAGTGGTTCAACTACAGCGGTGCTGGGTTTAACGGCGCAAAGAATGACGACAACCTCAATTACACAGCCGGGTTGAACCTTCGCAGAAATGCGAACTTGACCTTCAGGCCAGAAATTCGTCAAGTTTGGGATCGAACCGGAACAGGTGCACCTGGATTCGGATTCAATGAGAACAATTCGAGAAGCCAAACATCGGTTGGCGGCGACATTCTCTTTACGTTCTAAATCGTACAGATACGAACGAGAAGAAAAAACTCAAAGAACACCCTGCCGACCGGCAGGGTGTTTTTGTTTGTACTTTGCTGCAATAATGCGGCGATGAACAAAATCACGAAAGGCTTGATTGCAGCCGCAAAGCAACTTCGATCCCAACTGGATTCGCTTCGATTCTCTTCTCCAGTTACTTGGGTCTACAACCCTCTCCACTACGCTTGGTCCGCTCATGAACAATACATGAAGCTGTATACCGGCGGTCCATGTCGTGTCTTTCTACTTGGCATGAACCCAGGCCCCTGGGGGATGGCGCAGACCGGGGTTCCATTTGGTGAGATCGATGCGGTGCGAAACTATCTTAAAATCGAAACCGAAATCAGTAAGCCGGAACGTGAACACCCCAAACGACCTATAGAAGGTTTCGCTTGTAAGCGGAGCGAGGTTTCGGGAAAGCGATTGTGGGGACTCTTTGCAGAACGATATCCAACTGCCAACGATTTCTTTGCTGAGCACTACGTCTCAAATTATTGCCCGTTAGTCTTCATGGATGACGGTGCCCGAAACGTAACCCCCGACAAATTGCCTGCGGCGGAGAGTAAGGAGTTGGATGCCCTTTGCGATGAGCATTTGCAAAAGTCATTGTTACTTCTCAAGCCAGAGTTTGCGGTGGGTGTTGGCGCTTACGCTCAAGACTGCCTCAATCGAGTCTGCCGTTCCGACACAAAGCTCAATTCGATTGCAGTTTGCAAGATCCTGCATCCAAGTCCCGCTTCTCCAGCGGCAAACCGAGGCTGGGCCGAACAAGCTTCAAAACAATTGAACGACGCTGGGATATGGATCGATTGAGGCCGTCTCATTTCGATGAGGATGTATGTCTAGCCGTGTAACGCAACGCTGTTTCGCATTTTGCTCAATGCAAATCGGGCTTTCCTGTAGCGAAAGTCGTCAAGACTTTCGGCTGCATTGCATGAACCCCCGCCCAGCAGACTCATTCATCGTGCCTAGAAACCGTGGGGCAAGCCCCAATGGCTACAAAGTGTCGCCGCTATTGCGGCTAAGCGACAAGATAAATTGAAACACGCCTCAAGTCTCAGGCGATCCGTTTCATCATGTTGTAACGGAAGATCCGAGTTTGGCTTTTGCGAGTGTGATCCGGCTTAGGGCTAGGGCTAGCATTGATTCGCAACTTTGGACCTCCATGTGTCGAATGAATACATTGTAGGTGAACCTCGGCAAGGATGCTGTGGAGCGATCGCAACAATGCGATCGCAATCATCTATGCGCGGAAATTGAGGAAGGAGCCTGACGACCAGCACAAAAGCGATTGACCGAGGTAGAGCTGTGGCAAAGAAAGAAGTTTTTCGGGTAGTTACTCGAGCTCAAGATGGTTCACTCCGAATTCGCGATTTTCATAGCGCGGAATCCATCTTCCACACCCATTCCCAAGTGGGGATCGACGACAGCAGCACCGACTTGGACCTGCGGGGCATGCCAATTTTTAAGGGACTCATCGGGCCGATTCCCGAGGGCAAAAACGTTGTCCGCTACGAGAGCCCTGACGTGTTCGAGATCATGACGAAGGAATGGGCTGCCAACAAGCCAAGACGACGTCGACGAGCCAAGCCAGCTGTTGAAGAGTCGGTTGCGAGCGAATGGGTAACCCCAACTCCATCGAATTAATGTTCAAGACTCTGCTCAACGTGTCAGGCGCCAGCCTAAAGACTCGTCCTCACAACGCTATCCGGCGTGAAAAGTTTTGGCTAAAGTAGTATGTGTGTTCTAATCATCCACCGCCTACGAACTGTGCCAAATGCCGGATTTAATCGCCCAAGGGCCCAACCCATCCGATCGTTGGCGACGCCCACTACCAAAAGAGCCTTTGACCCAGCCCGTTATTCTGGGCCGAACTGCTCCTGGGTGGTCGGTGCCATGGGATGACCGCATCTCGCGTAGTCACGTTCGATTGATATGGAATGGTTCCAGGTTAGAAATTTCCCGGCTGAACGATGCTCGCAATCCAATCTTCCACAAAGGGTTGCGCCAAGAAGAATTCGACATTGGCATCGGCGATCATTTTGTGATCGGCCAAACAACCTTTAGTTTGGTCGACCAACGCGTTCGGATGGTTTCACAGTCCGATGAAGTTCCGGCACTGACCGAACATTCCTACGCCCCCTCTCAATTGCGACAAGCTCGCTATCGAGACGCCGACCGCCGAATCGAGGTGCTGAGCCGAGTACCTGAAATCATTTCCAGCAGCAGTACAGACGAAGAGTTGTGCGCACGAGTCGTCAATGTCTTGATGCAGGGAATTCAACAAGCAAGCTTTGTTGCTATCGTTGGCGACCAACCCAGCGGCGAACCACCAATGGCGAAGCCCAAGGTAAGCGTCGCAAAAGGACGAAGCTCGAGCGAGATCAATGAGTTTGGGATTCGACTGCTTCATTGGGACTCTCGCAATTTAATTGGGCACCAGTTTTCACCTTCAGCCCAATTGATTCATCAGGCCATCCGCACGCGAGAAAGCGTCTTGCACGTATGGAGCCGCGGAATTGACGCTAGCCAATCTTACACCCAAAGCGAAAACGTTGATTGGGCATTTTGCACTCCCATCAATAGCGAAGCGTGTCCTGGATGGGCTATCTATGTGGCTGGCGATTTTGGCACTATGATTCCACAAAACGCCCGAGATGCCACCGCAGCCATTGCCGTGGACCTGCAGGATGATCTCAAGTTTGCCGAATTGACGGCGACAACTCTTGGCTCCTTGCGACAAACCCGATTGTTGCAGCGCCGCCAGGATTCATTGCGCCCGTTTTTTGCTCCGGTGGTTCAGAAGGCTTTGGCAACCCGTGACCCAGATGAAGTGCTCGCGCCGCGAGAAGCCAACGTATCGGTCCTCTTTTGCGACTTGAGAGGCTTTTCAAGACAGAGCGAAGAGTCTGGCGACAAACTACTAGAATTACTTCGACGCGTGAGCGATGCATTGGGGGTAATGACGCATCATATCCTCGATCGAAACGGAGTCGTGGGTGACTTTCACGGAGATGCTGCCATGGGATTCTGGGGCTGGCCCTTAGAACAGCAAAGCTCCGTCCTACAAGCTGCCCAAGCCGCACTTGCCATCCGAGCGGAATTCGAAACAGCAGCCGCGATCGAAAAACATGCTCTTTCCGGTTTCCGCGCCGGACTAGGAATCGCAACCGGTCGAGCCGTCGCTGGCCGCATCGGAACCGTAGATCAAGTGAAGGTGACCGTGTTTGGGCCAGTCGTCAATCTGGCATCTCGCCTAGAGAGCATGACTAAACAACTGCGTGCACCGATCCTAATGGACGAAGCGACTGCGAGCCGCGTTCGAAAAGAAGTCTCTCCGACCATCGCCAGGACTCGCCGTGTCGCGAGGGTCTTGCCAGTGGGTATGACCACTCCGCTCATGGTCAGCGAATTGTTGCCCCCGGAGGGACCCGATGTTTTGCTTACCGACGCACATATCGTTGCGTACGAAAAGGCCCTCGATGGTTTGCAAGATGGTAACTGGGGTGAGGCTTTTCGCCTACTACACCAAGTTCCCGCAGAGGATCGTGTCAAAGATTTTCTAACGGTCTTCATTGCACAACATGGCCGCTCCGCACCACCAGATTGGCAAGGATTTATCCGTTTGCCAGAGAAATGATCGATCCATCGCATGTCGCTTCCTGACCACGAACAAAAAAGTGGATGGCTCAAGCCAACCTTCATCGTCTTTTTCGCAACGGTTGTTTTCCCTCTCGCTCTGACTGCTTCGTTCAGTGGTAAGAGCGCCGCTGAAAAACTGCTGACAGCGATGGTACAGCCATTGTTCATCGCAATTGTGACTGTGTTGGCCATTGGCTTTGTGCTTTTAAGGCGCCATGAACGCAGAGTCGGTATGATTCTTATTTGCGGTGCATGCTTGATGTGGGTGGTGAGTACGCCATTCTTTGGAGCGAGGCTCATCGATTGGTGGGAGGCATCCATCACATCCTCGATACCATCCGCGTCGGAACCGTTCGACTACGTGATTGTATTGGGGGGCGGCACCAGTGTTACACCGGATGGTCGTGCGCAGTTTAGTTCGGCGGGCGATCGAGTTGGATATGCCGCCCGTTTGTATTTGGCAGGGATCGCCAAACATCTGGTCACAACCGGAGACAATTTGCAATTGGCTGGCAGTCTCCTGGGCTCGTTCAAACCAAAAGACGATCCAAGTATTCAAACCACGCAGATTTGGAGAGGTCTTGGTATTCCGGCCGACGTGATTTCGGAGCTTGCAGGTCAGAACACTTTCGCTGAAATGGCATCGCTAAAAGAGCACCCTGAATATTGGCAAGGCAAACGCTGCGGTATTCTAACCAGCGCCTTTCATTTGCCGCGCGCCATGAAGCTGGCGGAGCGAGTTGGGGTCCAAGCAATACCGATCGCCGCTGACCATCGAACGAGCACCGGCCCAGTAACCTTCAACCAGTTCGTGCCCGAAACGGACGGCCTCGTCCATTTTCAATTGATCTTCAAAGAGTGGCTCGCTATGCGAATCAGCCGCTAATGCACTTGACTGTTTTCGCTTCTTTCGGCTTTAAAATAAAGCAGGACATAATCTGTATATGGAAGCGTCGCTTTGGGCTATTCGTATTTCAATGATCTTGATGGTCGTTGTCCTGGCCGCAGAAATGCGTGGCGCAAAATCGACGAGTCTTGCTATCGCGATCCTTTGGCTTTCGGGAGCATTGTTGGCTCTCGCACACAGCATTAGCGCTATGATGACATTCCATCAAGGTAGTCAACTCGCCGCTTTCGAGTCCACAGCCAAACAAACAGAACAATTGCTTGGCTTCCGATTTGGAGCCGGCTTGTATGTCAATTATCTATTCGTAATTGTATGGCTCGCCGATGCCGCAATCCGATTGCTGCTGCCAAAGCGTTATCCTGATTTTCCAAATTGGTATCGTTACGTCGTGACTGGATTCTTGGGATTCATTGCAATCAACGGCGCCATTGTTTTCCAAGCAGGCTGGATGAGATATGTTGGAATAGGTTGCTTGCTGTTTCTCGGTGGTTTAGCGTGGGCGAAGCGGAGAGGCTTCGCCAAGAGTTTGCCGTTCGTTTAGCCGTCGGGCGCTAGCCCCGGTTTTACCACATCTTTGAACACCACATTCCAATTCCCTTGGGTTTTTCGTACTCGTACTCCGCCCGAAGGGCAGTACTCGTACTCGATCGGATGGACAATCGAGTACGAAACCTGTCCGGAAATGTGAGTAAAGATGAGGGGCGCTAGTCCACCGTCTCTATCACTGGGTTGGCGGCACGTTAGGCGCCTTTTCTTCTTTCACGGGAAGCTTAAATTTTCCGTGCTCAGCTGCGTAGTGGGCAGTCACGTAGAACAGCTTTGCCGCAGTAGCGATCTTGTGAAAGTTGATCTTGGTTACCTGGTCCGATGGTTGGTGATAATCGGGATGGAATCCACCAAATAGGAATGCAACCGACGTTCCCTTCTTGAAAAAGTTCGCTTGATCGCTTCGCCCAAAGACCCCTTCTTCGTCATACTCAAAAGTGAAGTTCACGAATTGGTTTGCTTTCATGATGACTTCATGCAAATCGAGGTCTCCTTGCTTGCTACCGACGAGGTGAATCGATGTTTCATTCTCGCTTGCTGCCTCGCCCTGTTTCTCTTCATTGCGTCCAACCATGTCCACATTGAGCATGCAAACCATCTTTTCCAAGGGCAGTAGCGGATGGTCGACGTAATAGGCAGAGCCGACAAGTCCAATCTCTTCGGCTGCGAACCACATGAACAGGACGCTTCGCTTGGGCTTGATTGGGTTCGCTGAAATGGCACGAGCGATATTCAGTAGCGCTGTCGAGCCGGATCCGTTGTCATCCGCCCCTGGAAACATCGAGCCATTTACCAATCCAAGATGGTCCAAGTGAGCCCCAATGACGACGTACTCGTCCCGAAGGGCTGGATCAGAACCAGGCTGCCATGCGAGAACGTTAGGGACAGCGGTCGGTTCCTCACGGTAACGAAGTTCCAGTTTGATACTCCCCTCAGGCATGTGCGTTTCGACCCCGTCCATCTCAAGTGGCTTGAGCCAACTCGGATCTCCGTTCATCGATTTCACAACCAACGCGGCTGCAGCGGCGGAAATGGTTCCAGACAAACTAGCTGCCCTTTGGCGACCACCTTCTCGTTGAAGTTGTGATCCTGATTTTGGCTCTGACTCGATTACACGAAAGAAAGCGGTTGGCCTTTGGCGTGCCAAGAGCATTTGGGCGCGCCCCTGAGCCTTTTCGTCAGCAGTATAGAAAACGATTTTGTCCCGAAGCAACTCCGCATTTTCCAGTGTAGGGGATGCTCCCGCAAGCTTTACGAACGCGACCGAACCACTAACTTCGGGAACATTGGTAAAGCGATCGAGGCCGATGGCTTTGTCGAAGACGACGGAAAGATCGTTCGGCCCCGTCAATTTGGATTGAGTTGGTTCCACCGAAAGGCGCGACATAGGTAGCATCTGAAAGTAGGTGCCGCCATCTCCCATCGGGTCGAGTCCAAACTCGGCCGTCTTGCCCGCTACCCAGTGCGCCGCGCGAGTATAACCTAGCTGTCCTGTTCCACGTCCTTCGAAAACTGGGCCAGCCAAAACAGAGAGCCACTCTTGCGCTCGCTCGTCAGTAATAACATCGAAGCCCGTTTTGAGCTCAGCTGGTGGTTCAATACTGCCGCTGAACTGCGCTCGAGCGAGCGGTGCGGTGGAAGCGACAGACAAAATCAAAACAGCCGCTGAACGCAAAAATCGATAGCGCATAGAATTTCCTTGTTTGGCTTTAAGGCTTGGGCCTATGGGTGTAAGGGAGCGGCAGAATGAAGCAGACCCTGCGCGATGCGTAAACGAGTGAATTCCCCGCCAAAATCACTTGTTTGCACGCCGTGCTAAATTGATTTGAATCCGTCGGTCGCGTTGGCAGGCTACAGTCTATTCCCCTTGATTGATCCTGCAACCCAACGATTCAAAAGTAGTAGTTGGTGTCCCGGCTTCAGCCGGCTAAAGCCGGGACACCAACCGTTATTCAAAAAGTCGTTTCCACCAGGGTTTTTCGACGGGAGGAGCCGGAGCCGGTTCGGGGCGAATGGTCTTCATCGGCTGAGTTGCATTGACGTTCCCTTTCGGTTTGGTCGCTGGTTTAGGGACCGGCCCGGCACCTGTCGTAAACTCAACATGGACTCGCAAAGCGCCAATCTGCAGCACCTGGCCTGGCATCAACGCCGCTTGCTTCACTCGAGTGTCATCGATGTAGATCCCATTCATGGAGTCCAAATCCTTGACGATCAAGGTCTCTTCATGATTCAGCGAGAATTGGCAATGTTGTCGGCTGATGGAGGGGTGATCGATGCAAACTTGGCAATTCATATCTCGACCAACCACGCCAGGTGGCTTAATGAGCCAAGTCGTCTGATTCAAATCATCGACGTGATTTTGCAGAATGAGTTGGTAGTACATTGGATTTCTTTGAAACGAGATGAGGTGAACGAAGAGAGGCGAAAAGTAGTGTTCGCTATTCAACTATTCTAAACAGACGGCCAAGTATCCACTTCTTTTGAACAATCGAAATTTTCAAGAAATGCAATTTTCGATTTCGCACGGCACGTGGCTGATTCATTCTTAAACCTCATTCCTATCACTATCGCAATGAGAAGGGGCACTCTCGGCAAGAGTGAGCCACCTTGCATCGGTCCGGCGGATTGGGTTGGCGGTGATTCTCTCAATCTGGTATCTGGATACACATCTAAGGAACAGAGGTGGAAAATGACAGCAATTCTGCAGAAACGCGAATCTTGGCGGAAAGCCTTCGAATGGAATTGCCGTCTGGCAATCATGGTAGTGTTCTTTCTCCCAGGCTGCAAAATCTTGGAGCCAAAATCCATCGCTGTCCAGCGCAACAATATCCCAACCGACTTGATCGCCAATGGCGAATCACAGATGGAGCGTGGCGCTCCGAGACCCATCATTGATGGCTTTGGTTGGGTCTGGGGAATCCCGTCCAAACTCCTACTCTGGAATCGCAAGGTCGAGAACCATAACATCTCACCCGAGACGGAGGAATTGCTTGCCGAATACATGGAGACCAATGGGTTGACCGATATCAAGGTTCGACTCAATCAATATCGGCCAGGGGATGATTGGCTACGCCTTACTCGCAATACCTCCGTCGCGTGGCCGTGGCGATACTCGTTTGGGGCTGTTTCGGTCTTGGGTGAAACCATCATCCCAGGGCGATTGTTTGGCGGTGATCATTACAATCCGTACACAGGCACCATCCATATTTATGGCGATGTGCCATCGTTGGCATTTCATGAAGCGGCTCACGCAAAGGATTTTTCTAACCGAAAACATCCAGGAAACTATGCTGCGATCTATCTACTGCCTGCAGTTCCGCTATGGCACGAACGTGTCGCGTCGAACGACGTACTGTCTTACGTTCAATACAAACACGACCCACGACTAGTACGCGAAGCCTACCACACTCTTTACCCTGCTTACGGAACGTATATGGGCAACGCGGGTGGCTACGCGTTTCCGCGATTCTCGAACCCAATTTATCTTGGTGGTGTATTGGTTGGCCATGTCATAGGGCGTCGGCAAGCTCCCTCACTTAGTGAGCCCCTGGGAAGCGACTTCAATTCAACGCCTCCGTCTTCGCTGGAGACTCGTCGCCCAGATACGGTCGTTCTTGACTAAAGAGCAAGGACTTAGCTGTGCGTTGTAAGTTCTCATCGACTTGATCGGGGGCGAAAAGCAGCCATGCTTGAATGAGAATCCCCCTTTCAATCGGCAACAGGCCCTTGAAGTCCTCTTTGAGGAACTCTGTTTTTGACGCTGATACTTTTTTGCTCAACCACTTTTGCATTTTCAGCCGAAGTGCTTGCGACATTTCGTTTCGCTCCTCTTCTTTCTCCACTTCCAAGTACTGTTCGTACGGGAGCCCTCGTCGCGAAGCAATCGCTGCCAGGTACATTCGAGTTCCACCGTCGGTAAGTTCATTGACGGGCTGCGCGAACGCTTCGTCTAGCCATGCAGGTTCCGCCCCTTTTGACATCGCGCAGAGAAGCACTAGCCGTTGGTCTTTTTTCTCTTCTGCTAACTTCCTAGCTTCTGCGACTTTTCCCTGATGCAAAAGATAATAGCCCTCGAGCGGTGTGCCAAATACGTTCTTCCCAGTTTCTGTGTCCAGCAAAATCTCCAAAGCCAAACTGTCCCTTAGATCTCTCAAGTCAGTTGTCGGCTCATTGGACTGAAATCGACGCAGTCGGGCGAGTTCAACTGTTGCATGATCATAAAACGGGGTTTTTCTCGCGATCTGTTTTCGAAAACACTCTTCAGCTGACTGGAAATCGCCCTGCCTCAGATAGGATCGTCCAGCAGCATTGCATATCCAAAAATTGTCGGGCCACACTTTGTAGGCCTCGATGGTTTTTTCAATGTGGTCCACTGCGTGTGGTATAGTGCGAAACTTGAGGTATTGCAGATCAGGATTGTCTGGATGAGACTCAGCGATTTCGAGGTACTCTCTTGTCAAGCGTTTTTGCTCCTCTTGGTTCGCTGAGTCAAACTGCGCTCGCAAGGCAGCAAGATCAAACTTATTTCGTTTCAATCGCTCTGCCAAGATTTCCTGGAAGTCCCCGCGATTTCTTGCGACCCTCAACCAATTCATGGTAAACCTGGCATTCGCGCCGTCCAAAAGCGAATGAGTGCGAATCATCTCTTCGGCTTCGTCCGCACTCTTGACCAATGATAAAGTAATAAGAGGATCACTGTAGGGAACCGCTTCTAGAACGCTGCGAGTCGTCCCACCGCTTTTGGTCGTTAGCTGAACCGGCGGTTGCTCGAAAACGCAATCTGCTCTAGCAATGCTCCACTTAGGGCAACCGAGATGCAGAGGAGGACCGGCAACTGCATTTCCGTACACGGCTGTCCATTGAACCAAAGGAGAAGCTCCAGCTACATTGTAGACGTATGTGGCGAATCCTCTGCCCAAGCTCGGCTCTAGCTTTTCGATCAGTTGTCCATCATCCCCATAGGTCTCAACGCGTCCGCTCCAAGCTGTACCGACGTCAACGCGTCTTTTTGAATTCGGAGGAACGTCAACGGTTGTTGAGTTGATCTGCACTTTCACAGGAGTCGAAAGTCCATTATGAACAACGACCGTTGCCGCACCGACAAATAAGCCGCCAATCGCGATCGATGCGACGATGCTTGCGGTGACGACGAATCGAGCCGCCGAAGCAATCTTGCCATCGGCTACAACAAAACGACTCCACCAATCGAGCTTTTCTTGACGTACTCGCTCCTTTCCTCGGAGACGTCTTGGGTATTGTTCGGGTACGACTGCTGCCTGTGGTGCAGTCTCACCTTCTTCGTCCTCTAAGAAATTGGCGGCAACACGCTTCTCGGATCGCAAAAGTTCATTGAGTGCGGCACGTTGCAATGCTTGGAACGCGAACAACATCGGCATCGACCAACTCTCGATGACCGGGATCCATTGATGCAGGTTCTCAGCTGTTGCAGGTGGCAATTCCAGCTTCGGAAATGCAGCTCGCCAATTTTCAAGATTGAGCTCCGTCAAAACTGCTTGCGGCAGCTGAATGTTGGAAGCATGCATATCCAATTGTCGTAGCGACGAATGAAGATCGTTGGCTGCAGCGACCAATTTGTTTCGTCCGCGACTCCCAAGGCGACCGGTTGCCGTTTGGACTGCAATCTGATTTCCTAAGTACCCAGACGCGTCGCTGATATCAGCGAGAGAATGTTCTACGTAATGCAATAATTTTCGCAAACTCGCTAAATAATCCGGCCAGCCATATCCAACATAGCGTGCGGCAGAATGATGCACCGTTCGGCATCGTTGATCATGCTGCTCTATGATTTGCTGTGCGCTAGCTCTTTCCTGCTTTACCCGCTCAATTACCTCGTGAAGCTGTGATCGTTCGAGCGAACGACCACGATGGCGAATAACTCCAGCTGGGGCTTCGAGGAATCCTTTGTGCAATGACTCCAACATCACGACTTCTTCATCCAAGTTTCGGCATCGCATGACCTCCTGGTGTAGCGCATCTGAGTAAAGGGTTGGAAAGGCTCGATGGATTTCTTCGGCTGGCATCCCATCGCTGGTCAGACTACTTGGATCTGGAAAGGAAAGGGTTAGCTTGCGACCAACGTAAGTGCCGCGATAGGAGGTATCATGGATAGGAATGACATATTCGTCATCCAATCGCTTCAATGCTTCCTCGTCCGATAAAAACTCCGGCTGTTTGGATAGATCTTTTAACAAAAAACTGCCGACCGCTTGTCGCAGTTCGGATGGGTTTCGAAAAAAAGTCCAGGACTCGCGTGAGTCTTCGGCGCCTCGGATATAACTGCTCTTCGCGTTGTCCTCGCGTTCGGTGTTCGACGGATGAGTCAACCACATTCTAGGCGGTTGAGCCAAACGTTCTTCAAAGACTCGCTCCCTAGTCGAAATCGGCGAAAGCCCTCGTTTCGGCTCATCAGTGATCGATCGCAGGTGCTGACCAATTCGCCGATGTATTTGGTATGGGTCTCTGACGCCATATCCTTTCCGAAGCTCTTGGTTCAAGAATCTAACAGTGGCATCCCAGTCTTCGTCAGCTGGTTGCAGTCGATACAAAGCGTGAACAATCGCATCGCTACCGGCGACGGCCACCGCAACCCTATCTGCTTGGAATTCCATCTCACGCATGAGTGCGCGCTGGGCCAATAGAACCCATTTGAAAACAGTTTCCATTACGGAGCGTATCGCCCATACAATCGCTTGCATGAGCCAACCAATCCACGCAACCCGAATATCGATCGCGGCAATAAACCTCAAAATTGCATCGAGAGCATCTCGCTTCCCGATGATATTACTGGCAATCTGCTCACCAATATGAGCCCAACGGCTGATAGCCATTGTGCTCTGCGCAAAGTGCCCAAATTCGTGTGCTAAAACGGCGGTAAACTCCGACCGGTTGAGCGTATTGACGAGCCCCAAACCGATGGCAAGATTCTTTTTGGTCGGCAACAAAAAATTCAAAATCGAGAGATCATAAAAGACCGAAGCGTTCACGTCCGGGGTTACAAATACACGGTGAACACGAGGCGAGCCAATTTGGTCTGCCAGCTGATGCAGGAAGGCGAACAACTCCGGTTGATCTTCGGGCTTGATTTCGATTCCCGGCAACTCTTTGTTTCGACGAACAAAGAAAAACGCCTTCCACATGAAGACAGCGAAAAAGCCAGCAGGCAATGCCGTAAAGAATCCTGCAAATGCACCTTCGCCACCAGCCGCGATACCAAAAATCATACGAATCGTGATGAAGGTGAACCACGAAGCGATTCCAATGTAAAAGATAAAGAAGAGCACTATACCCAATATCGCCAGCCAAGCCCGAAATCGATAGCTCGACGTTGCGGGCTCTAGGTTTAAGTGAGAAGACGGCGCAAGAGAGTAGCTTGACATGATCGAATGAAGCAAAGAGAGGGCGTATGGATTCGTTGTTTCCCGAACCATTTTACGGCCTCGCGAAACGAATTGCGTGGCTTGCTCGACGAGAACAGGTTTATTTCGACGTTTTTCGACCAAAGAAATATCGTCGATGGAGATGAGTCGCTAAGCCAACATAGCAATGCAGCGACAATGCACTATGCTGTCGGGAAAGGTGGCTTTGACTTCGAAAAAGTCCGCATGGCTGCGATGGATTTCAAGAGGACAGGAGTTCCGATAACGCCAGTCAGGAATGCAATAACCGTATTAAACATAGCTCCGATTTCAGGCCAATAAGTCACTGGCCTCGACGAAGGGTCATGCAGTCCCGGGTATCTCACATAAAGATAGACGATGGTTAGGGACGAGAGGGTGAATCCCAAGAGAAAAATCGATCCGATTAATAAGCCAATGATTGGGAGTACTGGATAAGGTCGACGCCCAACGCATAGAGCACTCGGTGTGTATGGGTTTTCGGTCTCCATCGAATCCACATTGTCCCTTGCTAACGCGTCGGGTTACCAAAATCGCTAATCTTCGCGAAAGCGGTAGCCAACTCCGCGTACAGTTTCAATCGCTTCGGCCTTTTCGCCAATCTTCTTGCGAAGAGCACGGATATGGACGTCGATCGTTCGTTCCAAAACCAAAGTGTCTTCTCCTAACGCTGAGTCGATCAACTCCGAACGATCGAATGCTCGGCCCGGTTGACGAATCAACGTATCAAGCAACTTGAATTCACTCTTGGTCAAATCGACGTTCTGTTCATCCACAGTGACTCGATAGCGACGTCGATCCAACATGATTCCAAAACGAGCAACGGTTTCGGTATCCTCCTCGATCGGTTTGGATTTACGACGTGTTAGAGCCTTGATACGCTCCAAAAGAACTCGCACGCTAAATGGTTTGGTAACATAATCATCTGCTCCAACGGAGAAGCCAATTAGCTGATCTGCTTCCTCGGACTTGGCCGTCAACATGATGATTGTGGCTGACGCCGTTTCAGGGGTCGCTCGAAGACGTCGGCAGACCTCAACTCCATCCAAAACCGGCAACATCACGTCGAGCAATACGATATCTGGTAACCGCAATTGTGCTTGGTTCAATCCATCGCGGCCATCCATGGACTTCAATACGTCGTATCCTGCTTTTTCCAAGTTGTAGACCAAGATCTCGGATAGGGCTCGATCGTCTTCTACGACTAGTATTTTGCTTTTTGACATCGAAGGTTCTGCACGCGAGTAGTGGGCAACGAAACTACGTTACGTTAGATCGTTGTAGGATTTGACGGTGGCGCACGATTACGCCATCGACCATGTAAATAATGTCCTCGGCAATGCTGACCGCGTGATCTGCGATCTGCTCAAGGTGGCGTGAAGCGGAAAAACAGTGCATGGCCGCTGCAATCTGACTGTTGTCCCGGGACATCAACGAATTGAGTGTCTCAATTACTTCAACGTTTTTGGCGTCAACTCGGTCGTCTTCCTCAATCACTTGGCGGGCTTGTTCGGTACTGCGTTGAACAAACGAGTCGAGGCTTCGACGGACCATCGAGGTGGTCATCGACGCCATTTCGTTGATCCCTGGCGGAATTGGAAATTCAGGATGCGGGCAGAGACTGTCCGCTCTTTGAGCAATATTGCAAGCTAGATCAGCAATCCGTTCTAAGTCGTTGTTGATTTTCATCATGGTGGTAATCCGTCGCAAATCCGCTGCAACGGGCTGGTGCAAGGCCAGCATCTTGAGACAATCTTCTTCGATCCGAACTTCGCTGCGATCGATTTGACTGTCCCGTTCAATCACTTCTGCCGCCAAAGCACCTCGTCTCTCAACCAACGAACGTACCGCGGACGCAATCATATCCTCAACGCTACCTGATAGCTTGAGCAATGAATTGTGGGCTTCGGTTAGGTCTTGGCTCAAATGAAGTGACATTGGTTATTCTTTCCTCGCAAAAGGTTATTCGCCGCATATTAAGAACAAATGAATATAACGTTAAGAGAGGATGCAGGTCATGCTAAAATGATGCCAGGATCTAGCCCCAACGTTAAATTCTGGAGTGCTTCAAGGTTGAAACGTGCATCCATCCCCACCTAATTCTCGTGATTTGGCAAATCAGGCCTCGGACGGTGAAAGGGCAGAGTCCGAGTACGGGTCTGCCGAGTACAGGTATGACAACGCCGTGGTTCAAGCGAGCTTGATTGGCCTGCTACTCCAATTCTTCTTGGCAGTGGCGATCGCGATGCTTTTGTCATCCATGCGTTTCGCAAGCGGAAACTTGCTCGCACAGTGCTTAATCCTTGGAGGGATTTGGGCCGAATTCGGTTTAGGTCTCTTTCTTTGTCATTGTTTCTATCTCTTTCCTCGCGAGTCACCTAGCCGGGTTGTGGGTGCAATCGGCGGCGTTGTTATTGCAGGAGTACAACTGGCACCTATAACTGCGGGGTTTGGTCTTGGCCCGTTGTTCGTATTTGTGGTAGGGATCTCAATTACGGGTTGGTTCATGCACCGTGTCTTTGGAGCCAGTCTTTCCATGCGGCGAGCGGATGTTTATCAAGACGCATTAAACACAAAGGTGCTTTTACTGCTCGCGCCGTTGCTGCTAATCCTCGGGATTGTCCCGATTGTGACCTTTGCCGCGATGGGTGGTAGGCAAATGACAGCCGACTTTGCCTCGATGGTCATTTATGCTGCGCTCGTAATGCTAGGGGTAAGTGTCGGTCCAATCCTAACTATCTACCTTGGTTTTTTTGTGCTGCGATTGCGAGGTGGATTATCGCTTGCCGCTATATTGCTGCTGGTTTTGCTCGCCGCCACGCCAATGATCTTGGAATGGATTCAGTTTTCTAGGGTGAGCAACAGCTTATGGGTCACAGTTTCCGGCCTTTCGTATTTTTTGGGGCTAGGGCTTGGCTATCTGCCGTTTTACTTGCGTGGATTTCGTCCAGTCTGGGCAAAGCGCAAGCACAGGCCGGACGTCGAATCTTCGGTGTCGTTTGATGACGTCCATTGAGCCAATAAAAAAGCCCTGTCTTGTTGGCCAAGGCAGGGCTTTTGTTTTCGTTGGAAGGAACTTTTTGGGCTAATCCGCCATCGAAACTTTCGAACGAGCTTCACGCAAGCCACGGCTTAAGATGTCTCTCAGCAACGGCGAATAGTCTTCGTATCTCGCCTCGTCTGCCGGACCATCCGCATACTGGTAGATCGCATCGCGGGGTTTGGCCCCCAAAGCGATCAGCGTGCTAGATACCGTTCCGTAGTCTGCACCACGAAGAACCATATTTGCACGGCCAGTTGGTGAGGGTGATCGAGCAAACACTTTGCTTGCAACTGCTAGAAACTTCACGGGTGAATCCAGCGTTTGCAGGGTCAAAAGTCGATTTGCCAGTTGGACACGTTCATCTCGGGGATCGTTTAAGTTACGACCACCAATGATATTCAGCCCAGATTGCATCTCGATGATTTCGTTTTCCGTTTCGTGGTGAATCGCAAAACCAGCCTCGCGGTCTACAACAACAAGGTTGCAAGCCTCAAACTGATGTTTGTCAAACTCCTCCAAGATCCGTTCGAGTGCTGTTCGCGAGCAAGTTGCCTTGAGGGCTTCTTTGCACAACAGTCCTCGAGAACGATTGCTCCCAAGCGGCTCCATGGTTCGGCGATTGCAGATCCCTACAAATACACCGTGCTGATTTACTCCAAGCCATGTTCCACCGTTGCGTTGATCGGTGGGACATAGGATGCGCGGCTTGCCCGATTGAATGGCGGGTGCCGTGCTTCTTCTATCAAAAAACTCCTCTCGATTTGCAGCGACTAAGATCGGACTTTCGGAAACCACGCGATATTGAATGGCTAGTAAGCACATCGCAACATCAGCACTTTCTATGGTTGGAGTTTACGAATCGAGCCGTGCGTAAAGGCAAAAAATCGCACATACAAAGTGCAATCCTGCGGCTCGCAAGTTGACTCAATTTAACGTGCCACTATGCCACTAGTCACCCCCCAAAAGGATGTCCGGGTGGAAAATGTTGAATACTTGTCAATAAAATTAGGGAGCCTAATCACCCCGAATCGACCATGTGTTCTCCGTTTTGCCTAAACCGGAAAGATCGCCAAGGTTTGCTGTGGATTGCTGTGCGAGTAAACATTTCCCCAATCCGCAATATTGGTATACTCGTGTATTGGACAAAACACTGGTGTTCACGCGATAAGCGGCTTTTTTGGCCCCATTACTTTTGGGGCCGCTTAGCCCGAGAGTCGCTTTTTCCCTATAGACCCCTGACTTCTGAAAATCTTGGCGACAATCGACACAACTATTTCCGCGGAAAACTCTCTTAGCAACAGCGGGCGTAGTCGCATAGGTACCTGTCCAGATTTCGCGATTGTTTCAACCGGTTCGTACGCCCCTGACCATATTGTCACCAACGAAGACCTCTCAGCCCTCGGCTGCGATAGCGATTGGATCGTTCAGCGAACAGGCATTCTACAGCGGCGCAAAGCGGCAGAGCATCAAGCGTCTAGCGACCTGGCGTACGAGGCAGCCATTCGATGCCTTGACAGTGGTGGTGTCAGACCAACCGACGTAGATCTCGTGATCTGTGCTACGATGACACCCGACCACGCGACACCATCTACAGCTTGCTTATTGCAGCGGAAATTGGGCTGCATTGCTCCGGCATTCGATGTCAGTGCGGCTTGTTCTGGTTTTATGTACGCGCTGGTGACGGGAGCTCATTTTGTTCGCAGCGGTTCGGCTTGCAACGCACTGATTGTGGGCTGCGAAGTCATGAGTCGCACGGTTGACACCAACGACATCAAGACTTATCCGCTATTTGGCGATGGCGCCGGCGCTGCTTTGTTGCAGCCCTGCCACTCTGAACCGAACAAGACAAATGGACTTATCCGATTCACGTTGGGCTCCGAGGGGGATACACAAGCTTTATGCGTTCCGGCAGGCGGTTCTCGAGAACCTACATCGGTCGAGTCGCTTGGTCGCGGTCGCCAATACTTGGCCATGGATGGCAGAACCGTCTTTAAATGGGCGGTCCGAGTTGTTGCCGAAAGTGCGATGGATGTTTTAGACGCAGCAGGCTTTACACCAGCCGACGTGGATCTCGTGATTCTGCATCAAGCAAACATTCGAATCATCGACGCCGCGGTAGCTCACTTCGGAATCCCAAAAGAAAAAGTCTTCGTCAACCTGGACAAATACGGAAACACGTCGGCCGCAAGCATCCCAATGGCGCTCGACGACGCCAACCGCCAGGGGCTGCTTAAACGTGGAGATCTCGTGTTGTTGTGCGGATTCGGAGCCGGACTTTCGTGGGGAACATCGCTGTTGCGATGGTAAGCGTTGGCACAAGTCTTAAATCCCTTCCACTTGCTTGAAGCATACTGAGCCTGAGGCGCTAGCCGATTTCCAGAGGCGTGGCTCGGCTAGCGTCTCAGGCTCAATAGAAGTCAAAGGGAAAAACCGGACGGAACTTCCGGTTTTTTGCGCTAGTGCCCGTACGGCTAGTTGAGAA
This sequence comes from Planctomycetaceae bacterium, assembly GCA_947463915.1. GTDB lineage: Bacteria > Planctomycetota > Planctomycetia > Pirellulales > Pirellulaceae > JBKCUI01. The sequence goes on along the minus strand of CANHVO010000028.1, from coordinate 10,487 downwards.
ACGATTGAGGACAGTCGTTCTACACGCTAGAGAGTTTTACTCTTAGCATCTGGCGTTAATTCCGATGCAGGAACCAACTTGGCGACTTTTTCTTCGGGCCTCAACAGATCTAAATAGGTGCCTGGCACCTGTCTTGACGAGTCGGCCTGTTTTTCTTATCGTTTTAAGAAAGGAGATTTCGTTATGCCTCGAACGCCACGTGCCGAACAGTTTGACCCGAGCCAAGTTTGCATCGTTCATTTAATCCAACGCTGCGTTCGCAAATCCTTTTTGGCTGGTTTCGATGAAACCACAGGAAAAGATTACTCACACCGCCGAGAATGGATCCGATGCCGGATGGAACGACTCGCTTCGGTCTTCGGGATCGATGTTCTAACTTATGCGATCCTTTCGAATCACCTCCATTTGGTCGCTCGAACGCGCCCCGATGTCGTCCGGGAATGGTCCGACAAAGAAGTCGCGCTTCGCTGGCTGCGTATCTTTCCCGGCCAACGAATCGACGAACATCTCGCCGACCCCACTACCAATTCTGTCGACGCTCTGGCCAATAACACAGAACGCATTCAGCAGATCCGCTTGCGTTTGTCGGATCCGTCTTGGTTCATGAAAGCCCTGTGCGAACCCATAGCGCGACTTGCCAATTTTCAAGACAAAGTCACTGGTCACTTCTGGGAAGGTCGCTTCAAAGCCCAAGCCATCACCGACGAAGCAGGTCTGCTCGCTTGCAGCATGTACGTCGACTTGAACCCAATCCGCGCGGCGATGGCTTCGTCTCCCCAAGAGTCGATCCACACCTCTGCTTACGATCGCATCAAAGCTCTCGAAGGAAAAACAATCCAATCAGCCGCCGTAGATCTGGTAACAATCGAGACCGAAGAAGCGGGCCGAATCCGCCGAACAACACCCACCGATGAGCTTCGCAAGCGAAAATCGGAAGTCAAAAAGAAACGAGGCCCGTCAATCCTCCGAGACGCTTGGCTATCGCCGCTAACGCTCAACGAACGGGACAAACCTGACGCCCAGACAAGCCGCAACGGAGTTCGAGCAAGCGATAAAGGTTTCCTATGGATGAACCTATCGGACTACCTAAAACTACTCAACTGGACAGGCCGACAACGCATTGGCAGTCTTGAGCGACCAAATATCCCCAAGGACCTTGAGCCGATCCTCCAAAAGGTTGGCATCGACGGCAAAATGTGGTGCGACTTAGTTTGGAACTTCAAGAAATACTTTGGCCGGGGCAGCGCTGCGGGCTCACCCAAAAGCCTCAAGGAATCGGCCCAAAATCGCAATCGCAAATTCGCTTCCGGCCAGAAATCGGCTTCCGCATGCTTTACCAGTGTCCTACCTGCACTTTGAAAACACTCGGAATGCGACACGAAACCGACTAAAGTTCTAGTGACAATCGAAGTGCTCTATAGACCTAAAACTGGGCTAAGCAAAACCTATTCGCATTACGACTCCGCAACTTAAGGTTCCAAACGGACAGCCTTAAGGCGAGCGGCAGGATGAAAACGAAAACTATCAGTTGTAGTTTGGGACCATTGCCCCGAACGAATAAAGGGACGTGATAATGGTCCCGTCCTACGGTAGATCTAGGTCTGCTGATCGCCTAAGAAGGAAGGGAGCACGATCTCCCGATCCTTTAAAAAACACCAACAGTTTACCGCCAGTCGCCTAAAGAGTCTTGCTCTTTGACTCTGGCGTCAAGTCCGATGCGGGAACCATCTTGGCGACTTTATCGTCGGACTTTAAAAGTGCCGTGTCTAGTTCTATCTCGCGGCCCACGCTTTCGTGCTCAATCGAATGCTGAAGATACTGAACCGCTTCGTCGATCGTGTCCGCTTGCATGAGCAAAAACTCACCCTTGCGAATCAGTTTCAGTGCTCGATCTACCGCGTTTTGCCAGCCTTGCATTTCGTGAATTTCCTTCACGCGTTTGCCACCGTCCATGCCCTGTTTGAACAACGACATGATCTCGCCAGGTTGACGCCCTCGCAGATACTGGTCTTCGTACAAAATAATCCGATCGAAATGGTCGGCCAGGATTTCACCTTGGCGAATCATGTCGACATCCCGTCGATCTCCAGCAGCCGAATAGATTACCGTTCGGCTTGGGTGTGGAAATTGATCGAGTGTTTCCGCGATAGCAAGAAGCGAGGATTGGTTGTGACCGTAATCGACAACAACGGTCGCACCATGGATTTCCATCAAGTTAAAACGGCCAGGAACTTTGTCCATGTGCGACGAGAAGGACTCCAACCCAAGTCGAATCTGCTCACATGGCATTCCAAGAGCCCAGCAAGCGCCTGCAGCAGCCAAAACGTTTTCCACTTGGAATCCAATCCGGCCGTTGTGAGTCAAAGGAATGCGATCCAAAGAGAGCAGGACAAAATCGGTGTCCCCTTCCGCCAAAATAACTGCGTTGTCGCGAACAAATGCTCCGCGTCCACCCTTGGCGCGGTGAGCCGCGAGAACAGGATCATTGCCATCGAGAGCAAAGAACACAACGTTACCTTTGCATTTTTCGGCCATCTCAGCGGTGAGCGGATCGTTGGCTTTCAAAACCCCATAACCATTCTTGTGTACCGCTTCGATGATGCAGCGTTTGACTCTTGCGAGTTGTTCAATCGTCTCAATATCCGCGAGCCCCAGGTGATCCCCTTCGCCAATGTTTGTCACAACACCGACATCGCACATATCAAAACCGAGCCCCTCGCGAAGGATACCGCCACGGGCTGTTTCCAGCACAGCTGCCTCGACAGATGGATTCATCAGGACAGATCGAGCGCTCTGCGGACCGCTGCAATCGCCAGAGTCGATACGTCGACCTGCGATGTAGATTCCATCAGTGCACGTCATCCCGACCTTTTTGCCTGTGCACGCAACCAGGTGCGCAATCAATCGAGTTGTCGTCGTTTTGCCATTCACGCCCGTAACGCTAACGATTGGCACTCGACCGTTGTTGTTCGCTGGATACATCATATCGATGATCGCTTGCCCAACCGGCCTCGGTGTTCCCGACGAAGGTTCGATGTGCATACGCAGGCCAGGTCCAGCGTTGACTTCCACAATCACTCCGCGTTGGCCTTGAAGCGGCTGAGTAATGTCCTGAGCGACAACATCGACTCCTGCGATATCCAAACCGATGACTCGCGCGGCTTCAACGCATTGACGAGCAACATCAGGATGGACAAGATCGGTAACGTCAGCAGCTGTACCACCAGTACTCAGATTCGCATTGCGTCGAATCAAGACTTTCTTATTGAGTGGCGCGATTGTGTCTGGCGTGAGTCCTTGCTCGAGTAAAACTCCCAGCGCAACCGCGTCGATTTTGATTTTACTTAACGATGTGCTGTGTCCATCGCTGCGACGGGGATCTTGGTTCACAATGTCGATGAGATGTTGAACCGTAGACTGGCCATCGCCGATCACGTGTGCTGGCTCGCGACGAGCCGCGGCCACCATCTTGCCACCGATGACAAGTACGCGATAGTCATCGCCCGGTGCATGGCGTTCGCAAATGATCGAACTACCTTCTTCGCGAGCGGCATGGTATGCAGCTTCGACTTGCTGACGATCTTGAAGATTCGTTGCCACTCCTCGTCCGTGGTTGCCGTATTGAGGCTTAACAACTACAGGTAAGCCGATTTCTTCTGCAGCTTCCCATGCATCTTCCGCGCTCTCAACAGGACGGCCTTCTGGAGTGGGAACTCCGATTGTCTTGAGCAACATTCGAGTCAAGTCTTTGTCCTGTGCGATCGACTCGGCAATGGCGCTGGTACTGTCCGCTTCGGCTGTGCAAATTCTTCGTTGAAGATGGCCATGTCCGAGTTGAACTAGACTCCCTTCGTTCAAACGTCGCCATGGAATACTGCGAGCGCGGGCCGCTTCTACAATAGCCTTGGTGCTTGGCCCTAAGCAAACTTCGTAACCATACTCCTTGAGTTTTTCGACCTCTGCGTTCACGTCGAATGAAGTGTCATGCACAGCAGCGAGGATCAGTTGGAAAGCTGTCTCTATGCAAGCCAGACCAAGCTTCTCTTCTTTATAAGCGATCGCGACTTTGTAGATTCCGTCGATATTGGACTCGCGAGCTCGGCCATAGCCAACCGGAGTACCGGCCAAGGACTGAAGCTCTAGTGAAACGTGCTCAAGAATGTGGGCCATGTACGTCCCGCGGCGCAGTCGCACAAAGAAACCACCGCGTTCGCCAACGCTGCAACGGTGTTCGACCATTGTTGGCAACCATGCCATGAGTCGCTCGTTAAATCCCGGAATCATTTCCGAAGAAGTATCCTTGAGTTCTTCCAGGTCTACCCAAGCTTCGAGCACTGGGAAATTCGCCCAGATGTTCGGACCTCGGAGTTTGTTTACCTTGAGAATCTGCATGACTTCCTCTGTTTACCTTAGTTGTTGTTTGGAGAGAACCTTTGCTTGCACTCTATTGTGTTTGGAACAAGACTCGGGCGATACTGCCTACAGCCCAGTTTTTCCAGTCCCACGATAAACCAGCCTGATCCACGATCGAAGCGAGCTCAAGTGTTTGCGGTCTGACTTGGATACCGTTGCAAACCGCGGGCCAAGGGCATTTTGTTTGGTATTGATCTCAAATTCCATTGGAAAAATCGCAAAAGGTGGACTTGGCCGATTTTTTTATTGGAAAGGACTGACATCGTTTCGATGGCAAGCCACGGTCACAATGATGTCAATCGTTTGGTTTCCGGGACAACAAGATCAATCTGTCGGTCGGCTGGACTGATAACATGACAATACAATCGTATTTGTCGTCATAACCCAAAACTTCGTCCAACGATAATTAGGAGGGAAGAAAAAACAGCATTTTTTTGGGACTTCGAGCTAAACGTTTTTCAAAAAGCTCGTTCCCACAACTACGTTCATTCCCAGACTCATTCGCCGAGGATACCCGAATAGCGTTGCGTTAGCGGAACGGCGCCAGCCTTCCGGTGCAGGGCTTCGTTTAACAGTCAGCCGAAGGCGTACTGCCCAAAGAATTCGGTACGCCTTCGGCTGACCGTCAAACGACTAAATCGACAATCCACGAGCTCATCGGGGACCATTAGAAATCCAAAAGCTAGGGAAGACGGCTCCTCGGAGACCTGTATTGCTCTCAAAATCGGAGCAAAATGCCTGGATTAAGCTTGGGAAGTCTGTCGAAACACGATTTTGTCGCAAAGACTCGGGGATATTCAAACTCCTTGGGAACCCAGCGGGAACTCGGAACCGATAGTCTTGGCTAAAATCGTGCCGGGAGGAATTTCGAGGAAAAACCGCGGTTGGACTTGTCCGATAGTACTGGTCAACATTAAACTCATCCTCCCAAATTCATCGTCACGCGGTTGATACACTTGCCAAAGTGGCGGAATCGGCAGACGCGCTGGACTCAAAATCCAGTGTCCTTAACAGACGTGTGGGTTCGATTCCCACCTTTGGTACTGCTCAAATGACGATGGTTTTGGAACTTTGTACTTCCTCAATGTAATTCACTCAGTTCGCAAGGCGACTGCCGTCCGTATGCCAACCATCAATCAATTGGTTCGAAAAAACCGCGTTGTTCAACACAAGACAACGAAAAGCCCTGTCCTTGAGCAATGTCCACAGAAGCAAGGTGTTTGCTTGTTGGTCAGGACAATGACTCCGAAGAAGCCGAATTCTGCACTTCGCAAGATCACCCGGGTTCGCCTGAGCAACGGCAAGGAAGTCACTGTTTACATTCCAGGCGAAGGCCACAATTTGCAAGAACACTCGATCGTGCTTGTGCGCGGCGGTCGTGTTCGCGATTTGCCAGGAGTGCGTTACCAAGTCGTCCGCGGAAGCCGAGATACACTCGGAGTTGTCGGCCGCAAGCAATCTCGCAGCCGCTACGGCGCGAAAAAGGCTTAATCCTTACCTAGTATCTCCAGCTTCCTTGTAGACCAATTTAGAATATACCTATGGGCAAAATTACCGCTTCTCGCACCAGCCTGCGACCTGACCCTCGATTCAATTCCTTGCTTGCATCCAAGTTCATTAACTGCTTGATGTACGACGGGAAGAAGACGACCGCCCAAGGCGTGTTCTACAGCGCTCTCGATGAAATCGCCGAAAAGATCAAAGATCGACCATCGATCGAAGTCTTCGAGCAAGCGATCGAAAACGTGAAGCCCTATATCGAAGTTCGCTCCAAGCGAGTTGGTGGTGCTTCTTACCAAGTTCCAATGCAAGTCAACAAGAACCGTCAACAAAGCTTGGCTTTCCGCTGGGTTCTCGGTGCAGTACGGGACAAAAAGGGCCGCGCGACTCACCAGAAGCTCGCTGACGAATTGATGGCAGCCTACCGCAAAGAAGGCACAGCGATCACCAAACGAGAAAACACTCACCGTATGGCAGACGCGAACAAGGCATTCGCTCACTTCGCCTGGTAGTTTTCTGCGAAACCTCGGAATGATCAAAAGCCCGCTTGATGAAAGCGGGCTTTTTTTACGCACTGTCTGTGGTTGACGCGGCTCCAGGGTTTGTGATATCGGTTTCTTGCGTTCCGATAATCTCTTCCTCGAAGCTAATCCAAACCCAACACTATGGTAACTATTTCGCCTCCGGTCTCTGCCAACACGTCCAAATCGGAACGCAACCAGAGGTTCCTTAGGACCTTCAAGAAGGCCTTCAAGCGGATCGTTCCGCCGCTTCTCGCTCTCTATTTCATCCCATGGATTTTCTTGACCTATTTGGCTTTGGGGTTTGTGGATGTGCTTCGCAACAGCCCAAGAACCATCAAGACAATGGATCAATACTTCGCGGGCAACGGTGTATTCACCTGGTTGCTTTCTCCGTTTAACCTCCTAATGGACCTGTTCTGCGTGCCTTTCTGGAATCGCGGAATCTATCGTTTGCAAGACTTGCCGGAAGGCTACCAATCGGAGATTCAAACGCTGATCGATGCTGCCGCAGATCGCAATCTTGTCGGCCTTCTCGAATCCAAAATGCAAGAGAAAAAGCGAGGTATGATCTTCTTCAAGTGGTACGGAACGAACATTCCTGGCACCGTCGATATGCCTGAATACCATCAGCCATTCAAGTATATTCGAACCATTGGCGTGTCGATCTTCAATAAGAAGCAATCCACCGGTGAGCACTTCGGTCCGCTGCGTGTGACACTGCGAGTTTTGTACAACATCAATGATATCGACAACAAGAACGTCTATATCAAGGTTGGTGACAAGACTCACTATTGGCAAGAAAACAAGCTCTTTATTTTTGATGACACACTACAACACCAATCGTGCAATGAGTCCGATGCGATGCGATACTGTCTCTTCGTCGACATCCTTCGCCCATCGCCATTCCCTTGGTTGATGAGCGGCGTCTTGACCGGTATTCGATTGATGATGGCTCCAGTGCGAGCGATTTTCTACAAGCACTGGACAGTGATCAAGTAAGATCACACTCTAAGGCAAGCGGCGGGAGAGAACATACCAGGATTCGAAGCTGGATTCGCCAGAATTCAGTACGTGCTGAATTCTGGCGAATCCAGCTACGGTAGTTTTCCGCCTGCCGCTCGCCTAACCATGCAACGACACTTTACTTGGGTTAGAATGACTTCCGAGTTGACCACGTTCGCTATCTGCCGCGGTTAACGAGGCGAGCGACCGGTCTTGATCGTTTTCGACAGTCGGAATGCCTATCCTAAAGGTAGAGCCTTAACAACATGAAATGACTTGAAAGAGGGTGAACTTGTGACAGCTGAAGTATCTCGAAGATCGTTCTTGTCCACAGCAACGACGGCTGTTGCTGTCGTCGGCGCAACTCAACTATCGGCCAAGAGCTACGGCCAAATCATCGGGGCTAATGACCGAATTGGAGTCTCGGTGATCGGTGGCGGAGTCATCGGCAATGCGCACTTCGACGTAATCAATAACTTAAAAGAGAAAAACAATTTGTTGCCGATCGCGGTCGCGGACTGTTGGAAGAAGAGAGCCGACGCAGGAAAAGCAAAAATTGGAGCGATCGAGTCGCATACAGACTATCGCCGGTTACTCGACAACAAAGATGTCGACTACGTGGTCGTTGCGACTCCAGAACATTGGCACTGGACCATGACCATCGATGCGATGGATGCAGGCAAAGCAGTCTATTGTGAAAAGCCGATGACGCACACGATTCCCGAAGCGCAAGCGGTGATGAAGAAGCAAAAGGAGACCAAACGTCCGCTGCAAATCGGTGTGCAAGCCATGTCGGACGATAGTTACATTTCAGCCCGGGATGCGATTCGAAAAGGGGTCATTGGAAAGGTAATCCATGCGCAAATCGAATACGTGCGCCGCTATGATTCAAAGAAGGGACCTTGGCGTGAGCCGGAGCAGGTGGCCGAACACGCGTCGAAGCCAGCCGATCTCGATTGGAATGCTTGGCTAGGATCGGCTAAAAAGATCGATTGGAATCCCAATCACTATTTCGAATGGCGATGCTATTCAGCGTATTCGGGTGGTATCTGTACCGACTTGTTCATCCACCGCATCACGCGAATCATGAAGGCTTGTGATTTGCTGTACCCTCGTCGTGTTGTTGGTATGGGCGGTATTTGGCAATGGCCAGATGGACGCGATTTGCCGGACAACATCGAGATGATATGCGAATACCCGCGCGGAATGACCGTGTACGTCCTGGGAACGATGAGCAATCGTGTAGGTATCGACCATTTGATTCGCGGCTATCGCGGTACGCTCGAGTTCAACAAGACGGGGTGGATTGCGAAAGACAAAGACGGCAAGACGCTGGCCGAGCATACTAAGACAGGTGGCGAGGACCAAAACCTCCACCATACCAACCTGCATAATCATCTTCGAAATGGAGAGGCCTTGAATTGTCCGATCGAACTTGGGATGGCTGGGGTCGTTGCAGTAAACATGGCCAACGAAAGCTGGCGATCAAGTCAAATGATGGGTTGGGACGCCGCAAATGCGAAGATGGTGCCGGCCAACACACTGCAACTGAGCCACGAGCCAGAAGAAAAGTCTTAGTGCCAGGATAATCGCGGGTTGCCAGAATAAGCCCGGGCCTAGCACGCCAAGTATTTGCGACGTTGGCGGGGCAAGCCCGCCCGTCGACGCCCTGGCGAACGTGGGCCTCGAGCCTAACGTTCGCAACATGCTTGGTGTGCTAGAACTGACAGGCATGTGCTGCGCAGGGTAGCACACTATTTGCCAAGCTCTGGCCGCAACAGCCGATTGTACGGTTCCTTTGATTGATTCTCTGGCGTTGCCACATACTCGCCTGTCGAGATCACCGGCTCGACCGGTTCTTTCCGCACATGCTTGGCCAAAGCTAAAACCGATTGCCTTCCCATTTCAAATGGGTCTTGCAGGACAATGCCAGCCACAGTGTTTTCGCTCATGCCTCTGATCATCGTGTCGCTCGAGTCGAAGCCTACGAATTTGACTTTGCCGGCTAGCCCCGTTTGGGTGAGCGCCTCAAGCGTACCGTTGCAGTTCGGCTCACAAACGGCAAAGATCCCCGTCACTTGATCGCGATATTTGTTAAGTACTTGGGTCGCTTTGGCGAATGCCTCCTCGGTTTTGGTACCTGCATACTGATCTGATGAGAGGACTTCGATACCCTTTTCTTCTGCCATGGCTTCTAAGAACCCAATCTCGCGCTGTTCGGTGCTTTCGCTACCTGGGTTGTAACGGAGCATAATGACTTTGCCTTGATGTCCGATCGCTTCGGCTAGGCATTTTCCGGCCAAGATGCCACCGCGATGGTTATCCGTTGCGACGTAGCTAACGATCTTGGGGCCCTTTCCAAGTCCGCTGTCGAAGATGACCACTGGGATATTTTCCGAGTTCGCTTCTGAAACGACATCCACGAGGGATTGCGAGTGATTTGGTGCCAAGACAATGCCGTCGACTCGGTTGGTAATGAAACTCTTTACGACGGCGATTTGACCGGATGTGTCTGCCTCAGTTTCCGGTCCTTTCCAAATTACTTCCACGTCGCCCATTTCCTTGGCTCCCGCTTCGGCACCAGCATGCACCGAACGCCAGAATTGGTGGCTAGTTCCCTTTGGAATGACTGCAAACCGAAGCTTGCCAGTCTTTGCGCTAGGACCCGAAACGCTTACGCCCGTTGGAGTCGAGTCGCAGCCGGTAAATGCGCATAGCGAAATGCAAACTAGAAATGCAAATGCTCGAGCAGCATGGGAGAGATGCAGCATGATTAGTACCTTTTCATTTTGATTTAAAAAAAGGCGGCGTTGATGACGCCGCCTTGGTGGTAAGGATTAGCTTGAAGTGGGTCTCTCTTGCCGAGAGTAACTAGATCACCGACGGCTCGTTGATCTAGTCGTTTAACCCGGATTATTCATTCATGTCGCAAACAAAAGTGGCCTCTCCTGCGTATAAGTTGTTGTTACGAAGCAACTTAAGGAACATCAGGGAGGCCGATCTTGAGTATACAGTCTGTTGACAGTTTTGTGGGTGGTTCATGGTTGG
>CANHVO010000027.1 GCA_947463915.1 Planctomycetaceae bacterium | reverse complement strand
TGAACCTCATCCAGAAAGCTCTCTTCAAATGGTGCTCACTTTGGCTGTCTATGTGTCGCCCTCTGGGCTTGGAAACAACTGGATCAGAATCCGGCGGCTCACGCCGCCGGCAGAGATGTTCCGCCCTCCGGGCTTGCCAATATCACAACCTCAACTCGCTCCGGTTTGACACGCCGGAGCGTCTGGGTTGACTCGGTTCCCAGGCAAACATTGACTTTCAAGTAGCTCCCTTGCCCATTTCGGCAGCCTGATGGGGTACATTGAGAATGCGTTTACCGACGCTGCGCCGGAGAATTACAAGGTATGGCGAGAGGAGTTCACCTATGCAACTACACCAGTTTTCAATTAGAAAGCTGCTGATCGTAATTGCTTTGGTCGCATCCTACTTCCCGTATGAAAAGTCCTACCATAAATGGTTGGCAAGGAATCACGGCTGCTCTTACGTTGAAGCAGTTCTAACTTCGCAACTGCGTGAAGGCGACAGCTTAGAGCTTGTTGCGTCACACTTCGATTCTATTCGATTGCTTGAAACTACGACTGACAGTGAGTATCTCTCAAATTTATCGGCGATATGTTCGAGAAAGGGATTTGCGATTTTAGAAGACGATGAGTTTTATCGGCTAGCGGTTGCGAGTGGACCAGGCGCCTATTTGCAGTTTCGGAATCGCAGACTTGTAAATATCTGGAATTCCGCTTGGATAGACAGTAGAAAGTATCCTTCGCAACGAGTAAGTAGCTTTGCTCGTTTTGTTTTCATGGCAATCTACATCAGTATTTTCGTATCCGTCTTGGTAACGGATAGCCTTATTCAATACTGGGCGAGGCACAAATCGGGTAAGGATGCCCGTCACCCGGCACGCCCCACACACCATCCTACGTGCGAGCCAAATACGGCGGTTCAACGAAGCTGAGCAAACTCTGCCAGAGCGGTTCTAGGCTCCACCTGCAATGGCCTTTGCCATACGCCAAGTTCCTTGGCGACTTCTCGCATGGCCTGCAACTTTGCGAGGCGGGAGGCCACCATCCAACTCGCTCCGGTTTGACACGCCGGTGCGTCTGCGCCATCTCCAAGCGGCTCGCTTGCCCATTCAACCAACCAATTGGGTACACTAAGAGAGAGACTGTGTGCCGGCGACGCGCTAGAGAATTACCAGTTCTGTTTTCAAAACCATTGAGCTTCATACATGCCGCAAATGCCAATTTGGAGGACACCCAAGAACATAGTGAAGGCAATCGAAGAAGCTGACGGCATTTGGGAGAGCGACAAATGGTCGCCCATCATCCTCGCCGCGATGACAGAAACAGAACTCGATGGACGCGAAATCCAAATCGCTTGGCAAATTGAATTTGATCCAAGCGAAGAAGAGTTTGAGCGTACGAATGAATCAATCCAGGAGAGTGGCATCGAGCCCGATGGTTACGGATGGGGCAACCTTGTTCGAAATGTTGTCCAGGAAAGCGATCCAGAACTTGCTGGACGTCTACATCTTGATGACTGCGAAACAGCTGCATGTGTAATCTGGGTTGAAAAGGAAGATGACTGCCGCAAGTTGATCGAAACAACATGGCGGTTGATCTTCACAGATGCGTAACGCCGAAAGAAAACAGAACAATTGTTGGACCGATGCCCCAGATGGTCCGTTTCAAAATGGAAGACTTCTTGTACATAGGGACATTAGCCCATGAATGTTGATCAGTTTTGGCAAATAATCGAAGAATCCCGCAGCGACTTCAGTGCGACCGCGCCAGATGGAAACATGGATCGGCAAATTACACGGCTGACGGAGTTGTTGTCCGCACTTCCCCCACAGGATGTTGTTGACTTTGATAGGCATTTCTCAGTTCACTTCATTGAAGCTTATATTTGGGATCTTTGGGCCGCTGCCTACATCATCGAAGGTGGATGCTCGGATGACGGCTTCATGGACTTCCGTAGTTGGTTGATTTCGATGGGCCGAACCGTCTTCGCTGAGTCGCTACGCGATGTTGAATCGCTTGTTAAATATGCGTCAGACCCAACTGTAGAGGCATGCTCGTTCGAAGAGTTTCAGTATGTCGCAGGCAAGGTTTATGGACGTCAAATTGATCACGACATCGAATATCCTTCAGAGCCATCCGGCAAAAAGTGGGATGAAGATTCGGACGATCTTGAGAAGCGATTTCCTAGACTTTGGGAACGATTTGGCGAATGAAAAAGCCCTTAAGATGTGACGGAATAGATTCTGTGACGTCATACTTGGGACGTACGCGGGTTGCGTTGATCCCAAGTTCGAGCAGCCCAAGCGGCATTTCGTGACTCGCTTGGGATGCCCCTCACCACGGCAGCATGGCTGCTGACCGACTCGCTCCGGTTTGACACGCCGGAGCGTCGAAATCCCGATGATCCAGCTTGGACATCCACTCATCCACGGTTCGGCTTCGGCCTCGCAAACTAAACGGGTTTGGCATCGTGTTTTTTGAGACCATGCTCGCGGGACCTGTGTTGTAGGCGCAATTTAATGGCCCAGTTGATCAGTTAAATGGGCTACAATAAGACGACTGGTTACAGGCACATGCGTCTGAGAATTACTCGTTACGTCTGAGCATCGAATGCAATCAACAATCCGGACAACTGGTAGTCTCTTAGCGATTCTTCGGATCGTTTTGGCTCCGATTGTTTGGTTGGTTGTGTTTGCATGTGCAACGGCAGTAGTTGCATGCATTTTCTTTTCGGATGATTTGAAACAACAGATGCCCGTTGGCATTGTAATGGTAGGTTCGTACGTTGTGCTTGGATCTTTCCCCGTCAATCTCGCGATTTACGGTTTTGTTGCTGAACCTGTTTTGCAGTCAAAGCTTAACAGGACCACCGCAACCACGTTGCTGCTTGTTGGCATCGTTGCAAGTTGGTCATTTATCGGATTGCTGATGGTCGATCTAATTACCGGGATATCCTGGTATCGCAAGGCATTGGTTTTTTGCCCTTTCCCATTTGCCTCAATAGTGACGTTCTGTTCTTTCGTACTTATCTCGCCAGGTAAATTGAACTCTGCCAAAGCGAATCCAAGCCATGCCTTGACAGTTCAAAACCCGACGTAGATCGGTTTAGGATGCCCGTTGCCGGGCCCCCTCCTCACAACTGCCCAACTCGCACCGGTTTGACACGCCGGTTGCTGATACCCTTGCAAGTCTGATGGGCATTCATCAGTGTACATTCATTGGACCGGAGAAACGTCCAGCGACATTTCCCTTTGGGAAGGCTGTCCATGGCCAGGACATGGCTTCGAGCAAGACACCGTTTGGGTCCCTATTCTTGTGCCCCGGCATATTGACATTCGACATCAAGTCCCCACAATCGGTTACTTAGAAATTCGGCCAGGGCAAAGTCAGGAAATTACTACGACTCACCTTGCAATCAACTACAAAGACATCTGCAGACTAACAGTTGAACTATGTGATTGGAGAGGCCGGGTTGCTCGCGTCTCGTCGGAGAGGTTTGATCTGAATGCAATTCCGATACAACAAGAACTTAACGAGGCAGAACAATGAATCGGCATCCCAGCCCAGAAGTGCCGCCACAAAAAATTCAATTGGTGTACTCCCGCCTCCAAAACGAGCCACGTTGCGAAAATCGTAACGTGGCTTTTTTATTGGACTTACAGCAAATTGCTCTGTTCTCTCTCTTCGGAGCCTCGAAAAACTGGTGCTACCGCGGTGCTACGGGTTACAATTTGGGTGCTACGGTAGCACCAATCCCGCCAGCCAAGGATGTTTCGATGCCCCGAAAAACCGGCCCAGATGGTCGCCGACAACTCAGGATCGGCACACGAACCGACAACCGCCACTTTTCATCCCAATTCACTCAATCGCAGCTTATAAGCGATCTCAGCCCAATCACTGAATTCTCCCGGGATTGAATCTTCTGATGTGATGGTGATGTACTTTGTAAGTCCCTTATACGACATCCCTTTAAGTGCGTCAGTGAACATGGGGTGCATGCATTCGTCAGGCAGAGCAAATCCAACCGTGAATGACTTCGAGCTTTTGACCCACACGGCAGCATAAACTCGACTAATGTGACTGTTGCCAATGGTGAACTTGAGATAGGTTGTTGTTAACTCTCCATAAGCATCAAGAGACACTTCAAGCAGCATCCCGCATACAACCAGGAAGTTCAATCTGAGTTCATCCCAAGCCTTTCCGCTAATCTTTGCGATTGCTTTTGGTCCTAGTTGGTCGATTCCAAGATTGGTCGTAGATAACTGCAAAAGCCTAACTCCATTCAATGCGGTCATTCAAAACTGTTTCGGGCGGTTGGCGAGTATTGCAAATTGGCGATTCCATCGAAAGTCCAGGATGCAACCTCTGGACTTTGTAAGGAATTGGATTCCAAAATGAATTGCGTTTCGTGTGGTTGACTTCACAACAAGCAGTCTAAACCAATGGAAGGACATGACCGTATACTGCAACGCTACTTGAAGCCTGACTTACTCATCATTGATGATATGGGAATGAAGCAACTGCCGAAGCGATCCAGTGAATATCTCTTTGAGATCATCATGCGCCGAAATGAATTGAAGTCAACGATGATGACCAGCAACCGCCCCTTAGATGATTGGGGCAAACTGATCGGAGATGTACCATGCGAGACAGCAATCTTGGACCGATTTCTGCACCGATCAGAGTTGTTCCAACTCACGGGTAGGAGCTATTGCTGAGAATCGAGCGAAAACAATTCAAAAGGGGCCAAAGCGCCTTGGGAACGACATCGTTGATTTTGATACCGGTGGATTCAATGAACTCGTATTGGTCTTCGAAGCCGTCGTCAAGCAACTGGGAATCGCCATAGATTTCATCTCTGATTCGAAAACGATGCAAATGCTCATTGGCCCACCCCATTGCTAATTGAATGTGCTCATGGAGTCGTTGTAAAGTGCAATTCTTGATTTGGATCCGTCGCCAAATCGTTGGCTCCGATTCGTTCAGCGTGATCCTAAATGATAGAGACGCATGTTGGCAGGAATGGAGCCAATCCCTGTTGCATCATCAATGGCATTCTCAAAGCTGACCATAGCCACTCCGGCGGTTTCGTGTCGCCACATTTTAAGCACTTACAAAACTTAGAGCGACGTATCTTTCGGGCTGTTTCGGTGAGGCTGGTCAATTCAGTCTTGAGCAACTCGATTGGAATACGACGCCAATTCAGTGTTGCAATTGGGATAGGATGCCCAACCAGTGAACTAGGCCAGTCCCAACGCCTGGAAAAAACCGGGAAACAAGAGCATGGAAAAAAGCATTCATGTCGAACGGGAATCCTGGAAGAGTGGTTGTGATAGTTTAATCCGCTACCTGAAAAGTAATGTGGCCGATTCGATTTCCATCCGCTCTAATTCCACTCTCAGTTCAGCAAGTGTTTTCTGAAAAAGGATACGCCATGGTCCAACGGTCAATTGCAACTCGATGGAGGGGAATCTATTCCTACGACAAAACACCAAATCTGCCTAGCTCTTGTGTAGACACTGAGTTCGACATGCGACTGAAACTTGGTTGGTTTGGTCGATTTACTGGGGGCATCGTAGATAGTGCGCAGGGGATACCGGAACCTGCTACGATTCGTGGAAGATTATCCGGTTCGCAAGTCTCATTCACAAAATTGTACGTGAGCCTTTGGGTGGAGGATCTCTCTGGGGAATTCAAGACCATTCCAGGAGAGAAGTCGTACGTTGTCTATTACGCTGGAAAGTTCATCGAACAGCGGAATCGGATTGTAGGGAATTGGGAGATTCGTCCAGAGCGCCGATGGATTGATGGCGAGGAATGGGAGTTCCCAGGGAACAGTGGAACTTGGACAGCCGAAGCGACTTCGAACCTTTTCGACTCGGCTAACTACTAGTTCTGCTAAAGGAACGATGAAACTCGAAGACTGGCTGAAGTCGTATATTACCTCAGCATTCGCTGACGTGACCCTCGAAGACGGTGTTGACATCCACACTGCCAAGGTTCGTGATTCGTACGGTTTCGATCACGACGAATCGCGGCTCGCAGTATCGTGCCAACGCGGTGATTGGCGGTTTGTGGAGCCTCAGCTCCTTCGTGATCGAGCTTGGGTTCTAACGTTCCTCGACACCAAAGGGTTTCGCTTCTATCTGCCGGTAATCATGATTGACATCATTGACGAAGAGCAAACGTCTGATTTGGCAGAGACACTATTCTACAAATTTTCTGTTACGCATGAGGGTTGTTTAATGGACAAGCGGTATGTCGATGTTTTTAATCGATCTCAGCGTGCGGCGGTTGTTCGCTTTTTAAAATACTTGTGTCACAATCGCAATTGGCAACTCACCGGTCCCGCCGGTAAACTTCTTTATCGCCTGACGCAAAGGTAATTGGAAGACCCAAAACTCACCGCGAGCGCTGGGTGCTTTGCCCCCAACACGCACCGGTTTAACATGCCGGAGCAGATTGCGAAAACTGAGTTCCTGCCTTGCGTGAACCGAGCGACACTGAGTGACTTATGGATGTTGAGTAACGGATAGGCACTGCGCGGTAAGACAGCCCGGCGGGCGATACTTCTCTGCCGGCGGCGTGAGCCGCCGGTGCCCAAACGCGAAAATGCAAAGCCCTGAGGGCGACACAATGATTGTGATATTCAAGTAGTAATTCGAGGCATATTCAGCGGAATGATCAGCAAGCAAGTTTTTAGCCTCATCCAGATAGCTCGCGTCAAATGGTGCTCTCTTTGGCTGTCTATGTCTTGCCCTCTGGGCTTGGAATCAACCGGATCAGAATCCGGCGGCTCGCGCGTGCGGATGTAGGCTCAAGTTAGGCCAGATAAGTTGCATTTGGAATGCGTTTACCGACGTGCTGCCGGAGAATTACTCGTTCACTTTTGAAAGGATTGCATCTTCTTTGGCCAGCAACAGCCGGCTGAAGCCGGTACACCAACGGCGGAACGAAAAAGGCCCTGCTAGTTTGCAGGGCCTTTCGTGATTTCCTCAACCGTTCGTCTACTAACTACGGCATGTCGGGTTCTGGGATTTCCTTGGCTTGGATCGGTTGCCCGTCTTGACCAAAGAGAATAAACGAACCGCCACCGCCGCCGAAGCTGGTCGGCATGTTGTAGACATAGATCGCATCGATCGCTTTCGCAATCCGTGTCTGAGCTTCCGCCAAATGAGCTAGCGAGTATGGGTCTAAACTATTTCGACCTTCTAGGGTCGCGTCCAACTTTCGCTTTAGCTCCTTAAGCTGCATCAGGGCAAGTGCCTTGACCGGCTTTGCAATCGCGTTCGAATCACTTGGAATAGCCAAGTCGATCAAACGCTCCAAATGCTCACGTTGCAAGTTGCGACGCCACGAGCTGATTCGAGGCTTTCTCGCTGTGACTTCGCCTTCCGGCTTAGCATCCAACTCAGACCAAATCTCAGCATAAAGCTTGTCCATCAACTCAGGCAGCGTAACGGCATCCTGGTCGGCCGGTACTAGCGACTCGTTATCAAAAACACGACGCAAAGTGCTCGGGTTCATCAACATCGTCAATGTCGAAGCTTGGTAGCCAAGGATTCGATCGTGAATTGGGAATGTTGACTCACCCATCGAACGCATGCCCTCGTCGATCCACTTGTCATTGGTCAAACGCTCCAAGATGGGCTGAGTGATACCAAACGCTTCGTCTCGGAAAGCATTCTGGAAAACGAAAGCCAACGCACGTCGCTGTTGATCGGCAGGCACAGGAACAAGCGATCGGCGGTTGCCTGGATCGCCCTTCTTGTCGCGATTAACAAAAGCACCGCCAACCCAATTAGCCATCATGCTGACGGATTTCATTTGTTCGCCAAGAGTTAGTTCGTAACCCTTTCTTGCTTTGCCCCAACTGTCGCCATCCTTAACGAACTTGTCTAGCAATCGCGAACGATACAGCTTGACCAATCGCATTTGATTTTCGGTGTAATCCAATGGGTCCTTGCTATAGTCATAACGTCGTGCCAATGGATCAGGCCCACCGGTATCTTCGTCGGTTGCGTATTGCAATTCGGGTTCGCTCGTTCGCTTGAGGATCTCAGCGAGTTTGGCTTCCTCTGGTGTGTAACCATACTCGATCGCCCAAAAGTCGTACGGGCCAATTCCAGTCATCGTATAATCGCCCTGGATTCCGCCTTCGATTTGGTACGGCATGTTGATGGGCAAATAGTCCATGACCGATGCGGCGACGGTCTTCTTACCCTTAACCGCTTCGGAATTGATTTCCTTTAGCGTGTGGATGCTCGAAGCCTTGAAATTGTGCCGTAGTCCGAGCGTATGCCCGCATTCGTGTGCAACAAGTTCGGCCAAGAGCGGTCCGATGAACGCTTCGGGCATGCCATCCAAAAGGTTTTCTTTAGCCTTCTCAGGTTTTTTGGCTTCAGGTTTCTTTTCTTCAACCTTGGGCTCTTCTTTCTTTGGTTCTTCCTTCTTTGGCTCTTCCTTAACGCCCTCTACCTTTTTCGGCTCTTCGGGTTTCGGCTCCTCTTTCTTTGCAGGTTCTTGAGTTGGCAGGTTGCCTTCGTCGTCAAAGAGATCGAATGCCAAACGGGCCATACCCATGTCCATCTGCTTTCCTACCGCAGCGCTGCAGTAGCCGTTCACTTGGCTGGTTCTACCCACGAGTCCATCAAATGGTTGATCGCCGAGCAACGCTGAATCCACTTTGGTGAGCGGATGTCCTCCGAATGGAAGCTTCGATTGGTTGGCAAAGTAATTCTTCAAGTGATCGCGATTCGAGTTCGGTGCGAGTCGCAATCGGGGATCCCAGTTTGGATGTGATCCCAACCAAGATACCGTTTCGGCACTCATCCCTTCCATGGCCAGATCAGGCATCATGTCATGGTATTGGAAATTGAAGTGACGAATCCAGCCGTCTGTCAAAATGATGTCGGCATCGAGGATTTCGCCTGTCAGCGGATGCACGCGGCTTGGGCCGATTGCGGTTCCGATATCATTGTTGAGCCAGCGAACGAAGTTGTACTGAACGTCTTCCGGATCGAGATCCATGTTGTCGCCAGTCTTTGCGTCCTGGTAGAAAACTTCGACTGCGTCTGAGAAACCGATTTGCTCAAATGCCTTGTTCCAGTATTCGATGCCTTGCTTAACCCATCGGCGATAACGAACAGGAGTGGTGTGCTCGATATAAAATCGAATCGGCTTGACCGGTGGGCTAATCTTTAGGCTAGGATCGCGCTTTTCTAGACGCCATCGGGTGACGTAACGGACAAGCTTCTTGTCTTCATCGTAGCTGCCCAAATCTGAGTAGTTCGTCAAAAAGTAACCGACTCGCTGATCGGCTTTTCGTGGTCGGTAACCGTTATCTTCTGGCACTTCGCTAAACGAGAAGTGAAGCGTCTGTAGCTTTCCACCGGCCGCGACAACCTCAAACGCAATTTCCGCGTTCTTGCTAAACGACTTGGCCTTGGCAATCTTGATCAACTGGAGATCTTGGACTCGAACCGAAGGGCCGAAGAATTTGGATGCATTGCCAACGAAGAACGCATCTGCGTCGATCACTGGACCGCCTCCGCGGGCGCCCATGGTCAAGATTGGCACGTCCAAGAGGACAGTATCCGTAAACAAACGTTTAACGGAAGACTTCGATTCCGGCTCACCATTGGACCGAATGTCCATGTTCGGGACGATCAACGCAAGACGCTTGTTGTATTGTCGCCAATACACATAAAAATCGTTCGACTGAAGGCCAGCGTATTTGTCGCCACTGCTGACGGTCAACGCAATGAAGTACTTCTTTGAAGCAAAGTCCTTTGGCAATTCCAAAAGCATCTGTCCGTCTTTTTCACGGGTCCAAATGCCACACAGTGATTGCTTGTCCGGAGACTTGGAATCCGCTTTGACAAATCCTTCCGTAACCTTTTCAAAAGGAGGATACTCAGGTACGGGTACTGCCGCGGCATCTTGTGCCGAAACAACTTGCCACTGCACGAAGCTCGCTCCAAACGCCGCAAGCAGCGTCAGAGATCGCATCACAATTCGACGATCCAGTTTCATTAGATTGTTCCAAGAAGGTTGTAAACGATACTTCCAAACTACCAATTCAAGACAGATTCGGAGTCAAACCAACCGCCAAACTGCAAACCAATAGGAGGAGTGGATTGGCGACAGGGAGGTGGGTCTGGGCGAAGCCTACGTCAACTTCATGCCCAAGTCAGGCAACGAAAAAGTTTGTTTCGAACTAACTTTGAGAGCAGTCGGGATAAATCTCGCAACCCGCAAATTCGCCCCAATCCGTAACGTCTGCCGATCCTGGATTATGAACCGACTCCGCCACAAGGTCCAGGGATTGGAAGCCTTGCCACAGTGATAATCGAGGAAATTTCAGTCGGCAAAAACAGCAGGCGCACTACGTCGAGCCGTCCGCCGCCACCTAGCATTGACTGCGTTTCCCGGTGAAAGACACATGTATTGAGCCTAATAAAATCTTTTTCGTTGTCCCACCCAGACACCAGAGCGACCTACGGTTTCGTGACAGAAATCTCGACAGAAATCCTGCCTTCGTTGTCCGATAACCCCTTCGATGGTTCATTGATCTTCAAATACAACTCCCCTTTTTTCACGGGAGTCAGAGTTATTTCAAGTCCGACTCGTTGCGTTTCCCAACGTTTTGTTTGCTCAGGCTCATGCGAACTCACAACACTCGCCATAACCGAGCCCAAAGGGTTTCCTCGATAAAATTGAAAAGTGATACCGTTCGGTTCAACGTTCCAGGTTGTCGGTTCGCCCTGGACTGGTCGCATCATCTGAAAATTTCCACTGCACTTGATTTGAGCCGAAGTATCCTCTTCCAGCAAAATCCCGGTTGCTTGCCAGCCACGGTCCGACGCCAGTTCGAGCCGAATGGACTCCCCTGGTCGTAGTGCTTTCGCCGTTACCCCTGAGCTTCGATTTACTGTCGACCTTGCGATGTCGTAACCGAAATCCAAATCGGAAACAAACGCGTTCCAGTCCACTTGGACATTCTCCCAATCGCTCGCAAGCAGCTCCCTGAAATTTCGCGACAAGGCGAGAGAGTAGTCCAGTTTTTGACGATACAAGTTTCGCAACATAGGACCGTACTTGGGATGATTCGTGAAAAAGACACATGCAGCCCAACTCCAGGAGTAGCGTATAACATGATCCTCGCGTTCATCTCCATACGCGAGAATCTGAGTAAGCGTTGGTGCTTCGCCTCGCTCTAGGGTCTCACGGACTATCCTCAATCTCCCCCAGCCCGATACTTGCTCCTTAGAAGCAGGTATCATGCATAGCATTAGCTTTCCGCCGCTCATCAAATGAGTTGCCTGCATCTCGGCCATCCCCTCCATAAACCAAGGCGAACCGCCACCGCCATACAGCTCCCACACAATCCAGTGGGTCAACTCATGGAGGAACAAATGACGGCGGAAATAGATCGTCGGCTGCTCGCGAACATAGATGCGATTCCCGTGCTGATACCCTTCATCAAAACCTGGCACCCCATCCAACATGCCAAGCTTCGTAAGTCCAGGTCGATCACCAATCAATGTGGCGTGCACCTTCAATCCGGCCAATCGCTCTTCACTAACGTCGAAATAGAGTTGCCATTGTTTCAAGCTTTGCTCAACTAAGCCTGGCCAACTCTTGAGTTCATCGTCGATGGGAATATCCGTAACCAGGGTCAGTCTCGGAGACTTTAACTCGTACAAACCCTGCTCGTTGCGATCCACAACTTGCGATAAAGCAGAATGCGACATCAAAGTGAAAGCCATGAAAGAAACGGCTAGACGCAGCGACCATCGGAATCGAGCGAATGCGATGTCATTTTCTCCCCCTCGCCACGTTACCGCAACGCTGTGAAGCATTCTGTAGCGAAACTCGTCAAGAGTTTCGGTCGTTTGGGCGATGCAGCCGAAAGTCTTGACGGCTTTCGCTACAAAAAAGCAGAGTTCTGGCGGCAGAAACTGCTTCATGGCGTCGCCGTTTCGGGGAGAGAGGGCCGGGAAGAGGGGTCGAGTCGTCACTTGCAAATCTCCGGTCCAGTGATTTGTTAAGGCTTCTTGGCAAGCTGCTCTTGTATGGTAATCGCCAAATCCACCGCCTGCGCCGCAAGCATGCCATCCAATCGAGGCGCGACAATCCGTGTTCGTACACTTTCGGCCATATCATCGATTTCGGCCACAAAAGCGTCGACATCATCGCTCGCTGGCAGCTCCGGGCGAATCACGTGGCCGTCTCGAGTCACAATTTTTAGCGGCATCGTTTCCGCTGAATCGCTAAAGGCTGCAAACTCATGCTGAAGTGTCGCGTTCTCTAAATGCAACTCAAAACCATGCGTAAAGGGGCGCCCCGGACCATCAATCACCCCCGAGCTACTCGAAACAGCGACGTCGGCTTTCCCAAAGTCGTAGATAACATGCGCAAATTTGGCGACATCTCCCCGCA
Organism: Planctomycetaceae bacterium; assembly: GCA_947463915.1. GTDB lineage: Bacteria > Planctomycetota > Planctomycetia > Pirellulales > Pirellulaceae > JBKCUI01. The sequence goes on along the minus strand of CANHVO010000027.1, from coordinate 20,965 downwards.
TCCGGCCGACAGCATGGACTCCCACCGGCTTACCAAAAAGCAACTGAATCCAATGCAAATCATGCACGTGCAAATCCACAAGCGGTCCGCCTACTTTGTCCTTGGCATAGAAATCGGGTATCCAAGTCGGATCGGAAATGATTCGCTTGAAGTAGCCTCCAATCGGCGCACCGTATGTTTTCTTTGCCACGATCTCCGTCGCATAAGCAAAGGCCCCCATGTACGGCAACACATGGGCTACCATTACCATCCGATTCAATCGCTTGGCGGTATCCATGATCCGAAAACAATCTTCTGCGTCCAAAGCAAGCGGCTTCTCGCACAAAACATCCTTGCCATTTTCCAACGCCATAATTGCCGCATCGGTGTGCAAGTGCGGTGGCAAACAGATGTCGACGACATCAATGTTCGGAGAACGGACCATCGTCTCGAGCGTTTCAAAGACCTCGATTCCGTCCAACGAAATCTGATCGCCCGGCGGCCCAAAGTTTCCTTGAATTCCCCGCCAATCGCCCGTCCGCTTTTTGGCATCGGTTGAGCAGAAAGCCGCGAGTCTAGCGGCGTTGCTACGCCGGTACGCAAGCTGATGGATCCAACCCATGAATCCAATACCAACCAAGCCGACTCGTATCATCTATTGAGGTCCTGTGTCCGGGTAGAAAATGGAGCAGTTGCAACGCACCGTGTGTCTCGCGAACTCAATATCTTACGAGAACCCGACCCAATTCAAAAGCCGTACTCCCCGCGCAAACGGCCCGAACCCACCGTTGTAAACATCTTTGCAAAGTCAATTCCATTGAAAACCAAAGGGAGGGCGAGGCTCCTGCCGAGCTAACGGTACAAAGGTTCGGCAGGAGCCTCACCCTCCCGAGCAATGAATTGCCTAGGTAAACTCGTTGGAAACGTGTTTACAGCGGTGGCCTCCCGAGCAATGAGTTTCTTAGGTAAACTCCTTGGAAACATGTTTCCAGGAGTGGGCCCGCCCCTCCCCGAGAGAGGATGAATTTAAATCCCTGTAAGACAAGCCGAAGCTAACGCCGAGAACAATCTCGCGGCTGGTAACGCCTGCGGCTCAGTTGTGAATCATCCGGTCTAGCCCCCCAAACCCAGTCCGAACAAAATCATGTTGAATCCAATTTGAAATGCGTTTTCGCGAACGTAGCCTCGACACTGCATCGAGTGTTTGGTTTCCATCGCGCAGCTCAAATCGTTTGGTGAAAAGAGCATGACGATTCGCCCTTTCCATTCAAGAGCAAAGATTTCTGCCGGTCCCTCTCGTTTCGCTTGCTTGATGTCAGAACTAGGATTCGACGGGTCGACAAGCGAAACACTGCCCAAGTCAAAACTGCCGAACGCATTCCGAAGCATTATCGGATGTTTAGGATCAAGTGTCCGCCAAGTCGAATCCGGCAAGGCTTTGGCAAACTCTTTGCGAACGCTTGCCGTAAAATCCGCTGAAGCGCAAATCGAGTCTCCCATGACGAACCCGCCTGTTTCAAAGTGCTTTCGCAATCCAGCAGCTTCCGTTTCCGTGAACGAAAAGTTGTTGCGGCCGTGAATGTACAGAAGCGGATACTTCTGCGTCTCGTCGCTTGCCAGCGAAACCATAGGCGTCTTTTTTTCGACCAGGGCAAGCGTCCAATTGTGGTATACCTCGAGCAAGTTCGATACAGCCTTGCTCGCGTCGTCCGATCCTCCGCTATGCATGATCTTGCCGATCGCGAGCGAGCCGCGATCCAGCGGTGGACGATTCGATTGGGACTGGACGATTTGAACCGCATCCAATTTGTCTTTTAGTTCTCGGCCAGTTGCGTAAGCCGCTACGTTGACTCCGATTTTGACGGCGTTCTGAATATCGGCATCCACCGATGGGCTATACTTTTTCGCAATGCCGTAGGGGCGAGATAGCTCCCAGCGACAGGATAAGCTTATCGGTGAAAACACCACGCTTGTTCGGCAGCATGCTTCAACACCGTAGAGCCAAAAATCTTTTGGCAAGGCATTTGGATCAACCTTGGTTTCAGCGGACCAAAGGGGGTGAGACGGAGGTAGCTTCTGCATTGGCTTGTCGAAAATTTTCTCCATTTCGCTTCGGAACGAACGTTCAAACTCGGCCCCGTTGCAGCCTTCGCCATTGCAGGCTTCGGCGAAGATAAAACCGTTTTGCTCAACGTATTCTTTGAGCATCTTTCGCTGATTGTCGTTGAGTTTGAACTCACGCGAGCCACTGATGAAAAGGACTGGTGTCTCAAGCAAATCCTTCAGCGTTGCCTTTTCGAGTTGAACCGATTGCCATGCAAGTTCACGCTTCCAAACCGATTCGATGTGTCCTGTGAGATTCTGCACAGAACGCCGGTGATGTCGCCAATCGTCGTCATTGCCAAATTGCAGGTGTCCGACAACGACTTGACGCTTGCCTTTGCTAAGAAACAAAAGTGCCATGGCCGTGGAAGAGATGTTATCCAGATTGGTATCTTGAAATGAGCCGCCGAGCTGTTGCGATGCAATCATGAATTCAGCTCCCTCGCGGTACCAATCATGCGTTCCGATGAGTCGTTGGCCAGTCAATCGCCCGACACGTTCCAGTGCATAGAGATAGTAAAAGGTCCAACCCGTCGCACCGTTATTGTGAGTGACGGCAAATCGTTGGCCCAAAGCGTCCATTGATTCAGAAAGGTTGAACGAGGGCTCGTTTCTTTTGGGCTCTTCTTTCAGGCCGCAACAATGCACCTGATTTTTATCTGCATAGGCATCCAAATTGGCCGAAGCATCTTGCAGAATGATCATGGATGCGATTCCCGCACAGGTCATGCTTGCCGTTGGACCGCTACCGCTGTATCCCCAAACGGCCCCTTTTTTTTGATTAAGCCAATAGGCAGCGCATCCGTTAAATACATCCTCTGACTTCCTGTTTGGCTCCGTACTGAAGATTCCGATTTTGCTTGCTTCCCAAAGGGCCAACACGGCAAACTGGGCATTGGATTCGTCGCCTGAGCCTCCGTTTTCGCCGTACGTCCAGCCACCGTTCTGCAATTGTGTTCGACAAAGCCAATTCACCGTCTTTTGGATTTGGTCTTTGCTTTTGTTGGGCTCAGCGGCACACAGGACCATGACCTTCAAAGCAGCTTCGTATGTCTTTCGAGGTACTTTATCCCGAATATAGTTGAGTGCTAAGCTGACTTCCGATGACTTAGGAGTTTTGCCGGCACTAAGGAGAGCCAAAGTAACCAACGACGTTTGGCCAGTCCCATATTCCTTTACATTGTCGGAACCAAACCAAGAACCGTTTCTTTCCCCCCCTTTGATTTGCGCCAGTGACAAAAAAGTCACGCATTTTTCGATAGCTGCCGCAACGTTTTCGGGTGTGGCCTTGGGCTTTTGCGCGAAGCCGAATTGCGGGACGATTGCGAGTAAAACAAACGTTAATAGAGTCGGTAGTTTCATTTTCGCTATCTCTTTCATGCTTACCGTCAACTCGCTTCGAGGCACGCTCGGTAGGGCAACGCTGTGCGGCATTTTGCGCTGTTAAAAACAGGCTTTTGTGTAGCGAAAGTCGTCAAGACTTTCGGCGGGATTGCCTAAACTACCGAAACTCTTGACGAGTTTCGCTACAAGATGCTTCACAGCGTCCATGCTTCATAGCGTCCCTGGCTACCTATCCGATGCAACCACGCACGTTTTCTTCGCAGACCGGTGCGATGATTCCTCGCTCGGTAACAATGGCAGTGATCAACTCTGCCGGAGTGACATCGAATGCTGGGTTGTAGACTTCGATGCCGCTCGGGGCCGTTTGACGGCCAAAGCCATTCACGATTTCATCCGCTTTGCGTTGTTCGATCGGAATATCATCGCCACTGACAATCGATAGATCGAACGTGCTTCGCGGTGCGGCCACATAAAAGGGTATGTTGTGGTGTTTTGCTAAGACAGCTACGCCGTAGGTTCCGATTTTGTTCGCTGTGTCGCCTCGGGCCGTGATTCGATCGGCACCGACGATGACGGCTTGGATTTTGCCTTCACGCATTACTTGTGCAGCCATTGAATCGCAAATGACTGTGCAAGGAACTTGTCGTTGTTGCAATTCCCACGCGGTCAATCGAGAACCTTGAAGCAATGGTCGCGTTTCGTCCGCATAAACATGCAGGTTCTTACCTTGATCTTGTGCTGTAAAAATGGCGGACAAGGCCGTGCCGTACTCCGAGGTCGCTAAGCCACCCGTGTTGCAATGCGTTAGAACTCCTGAATTGTCCTCAAGCAATTGTGCCCCAAACTCTCCAATTGCATGACACATACGTCGATCTTCGTCGTGGATCAATCGAGCTTCGCGGAGCAATGCTTGGGCTATGTCGGCAGGCTCCGCAAGATTTTTGTTTCGTTCGACAACCGCTCGCATCCTATCCAATGCCCAAAACAAGTTGACAGCGGTGGGGCGGCTTGTTGCCAAGTAATCGCATGCTTGAAAGGCGATCTCGCGAGACTCGCTAACCGTCGAGCCATGGAGTGCTTTCTGAAATCCCAACACCACGCCGTACGCGGCCGCGATGCCGATAGCCGGTGCGCCTCGTACCCGAAGCGTGACAATGGCCTCGAACGTTTCCTCGATAGTGGATAGCGACAGCACTTTGAGCTGCAGTGGCAGCAACGTTTGATCGATAAGTTGCAGGCAACCGCGAATGTCGCCGGCCCATTGAACGGAATAAACTTGTTGAACAGGAAGTTGCGTCGCGGTCATTCTGGATCTTTCTGAATGTTGGCTGCGGGCTCGCTATCTTCATGTTCGCTGTCAGCAGGTTTGCCATCCGCAAATGGTTCAGCCAACAGTTCTTGTACACGTTGTACCAGGCGATCCATCGCAAATGGCTTGTGCATGTAGTCGTCGGCGCCAAGCATGCGGGCATAGGTTTGGTGCCGTTCCCCTTCGTTGGCCGTGACCATGATAACTCGAACGCCATCGCGCTTCGTCGTCCGCAGATACTCAAGGACCAAGAAACCGCTTCGTCCAGGCATCATCATGTCCAGGACCATCAAGTCCGGATCCACGACGGGAATGGCCGCGACCCCCTGATTACCATCGGGTGCATGGGTGACTTCATAACCGAGTTTCTGCAAGGCAAACTTAACGGGGTCAGCAATTTCAAAGTCATCGTCCACGATTAGGATGCGTGGGGTACGATTCTCAGTTTGCCAACGGGGGGCAATAGGCATAGTTTTGCAATCAAGGTGGGATGACGGCCGAAGATCTGGCCCTAGTTGGTGTACCGGATTTAGTTTGGTGTACCGGCTTCAGCCGGCAAAAGGTTGGTACACCTTCGTCAGCCGGCTGAAACCAGTACACCAACTAGGGTTTCTAAGTATAGCAGTCTTTTCGATCACAGCACTATCGGCTGCGTCAACCATTTCTTCCAGGTCCAGCCGGGAGGCGGCAAGAACGGAACGGCGGTCCACCACGGCATTTCCTTGAGATCTCTCGGCGGAGAAGGTGGAACTTCGTCGGGTCGAACGGTTTTAGGAGGTTTTGCGAGTGTCCAACCTGATTCTGGCTCCGGCAAATTCAGTGAAAGATGATGCTCCTGCTGACGTTGTTCGATCCAAGTGAGCGTTGGAAATGTCGAGTCGCCCGGCAAAAAGGTATTCGCGTGTTTCAATCGGTCTCGAGCCAGTTGAAAGTCCTCCTTGGCGACCGCGGCTAAGCTGAGATTGGTCCAAGCGGCGGTGTTCCATGGATGCAATGATGCTGCCTCCTGCCATTCGGCCTCCGCCAAATCCCATCGCCCTTGCCTTGCATATCCATTGCCTTTTCGAACCTGAGATGAGCCACGCATAAACCAGGGCAAATCCAATGTTGCGTCGACGGGCTCATTCATCGGGGCGACTAGCGACCAGGATCGACGGGCGGTCGCCATCAAAACTCGACCATCACCCGCTTGGGTTTGTTTCTGCAGGTCGGGAAACTCACGTTCCGCTTGCAAACGATCCATGGCGACGGTTTCATCCCTGATTTTTAGCCCCGAGTTGACATCGGTAACAACCCAATGGACGGAAATGCTTTCCACTTTTTTCTTCGGCTTAAAGATGCTGAATCGCTTTTTTTTGTTCGGTTCGGGCGGTGGAGTGTCTAAATCATCGCTGAGAACATGGCCTTGTAAGATAAAATCCATGCCAGCACGTCGTGCAGCATTTAGGGTAGCCATTTCATTGGGCTGATTGTCATAAGAGACCAGCCGAATTCCGCCCGCTTGTTCCAGCTCGGCCGGATGAAGAGCTGCCACCAAAGGGTTCGGCTGCGGTTGCACCTGTCGCATTACGTCTTGCAAGCGTTGCGCCACGGCTGGATCTCCGCCGATAGGTGCCACGGCAACTCGGACGTGCCCCGCTTTTGCGACTTTGGAGGCCTTCCAAGTGTGCATTGGGGCTGTCATGTGGCAACCCAGACAATGAGCGAACAAAACCGCCAGCAGGCAGTTTTGGCTGAGAGCCAGTAATTTTGTTCGGGTACTATCGCGCATGTTTGTAATCCTCGAGTCGGACAGTAACGGAATCTTCGGTTCGTGAGCAATACGATTCGTAGCTGGATTCGCCAGAATTCAGTTAGTTCTCGATTCGCAAGAATTTCGTAACTGGATTCGCCAGAATTCAGTTAGTACTGGATACTTCCGAAATCAGTTAAGCGAATGGCAGCGTGAAAACTACCGTAGCACGACGCGGAATCTACTGAATTAACAAGCTTGCTTGTCGTGCTATGTTCGAAGAACACCGTCGCTTGCCTTAGAGCTGAATTCTTACGAATCCAGCTACCGTAGTTTTCATCCCGTCGCTCGCCTAACGGCGCTGTGCGACCTTTGATCCTGGCGTTACACTTACGCCCGTCGGAAAAGCTAGCGTTCGCACGGCTTTGTCCGGCTGGAAACGCATTCTCATTCCCCTCACATTTGAATCTCATGAATCTAGCCTACGATCGCAATGCACTCATTTCACTTGTTCGAGAGCATGCTCTTCAATTCGGGGATTTCACGTTAGCGAGCGGCAAGAAGGCTTCTTACTACTTGGATTGCCGAACAATAACTCTTCACCCGCAGGGTTCAAATCAAATCGCAGCCGGAATGCTGGAAATGATTCTTGCTGGGCATTTTGGAGCGATGCCTGATGCCGTGGGTGGGCTAGCCATCGGCGCAGATCCAATCACGGCGTCAATCGTAGTTCATGCCGGTTTAAAGAATAAAAATTTGCTCGGCTTCATGGTCCGAAAAGAGGCAAAACAGCACGGGACTGGAAAGCTGGTCGAAGGCCCGGTGAAGCCTGGAATGAAGTGCGTGATCGTTGAGGATGTCATCACAAGTGGCGGAAGTGCATTGAAAGCTGCAACCGCGGCAAAAGAGTTTGGATTGGAAGTGATCGGAGTCTTGGGCGTGATCGATCGACTTGAGGGAGGGGCCGCGGCCTTTCAGGCGGCCGGAATCCCGCTCGCAACGTTGCTGACCATTGAAGATTTTCCCCGATAGTCCCCGTTGGTGTACCGGCTTCAGCCGGCTTGCCCCAAGTACCCGTCAAGATTCGTAGTAGCTGGATTCGCCAGAATTCGTAGTAGCTGGATTCGCCAGAATTCAGTGAGTTCTGAATTCTGGCGAATCCAGCTACGTATAATTCCTGCCGATCGCATAACGGACGGCCCATCGCGCACGCTAAAGCTAGAAGTACGCCTACGGCTGACTGTTAAACGAATTTTTAATGATGCTTCGCGGACAGGATTCGTGGCCTCACATTTTCGCCAAGAATCCGGCTTGACAAAATACTATCCGATACATGGTCGGGGTCCAGTTCGATCTACTTTCTAAAACCGATGAAATGGTAGTTGACAGTCCGGTTCAGTCGAGAGACGCTAAGCGTTCCGAAACCAAAGCAAAATCAGGTTTCGCACCCGAATCATTGTTCCGTTGCGAAACGAACTATTTGTACACACACACTTCGATACGCCTATTGGTGGAGCTAGTCGGTGAACTTAGTCATTCATTCACGTTTAGAAAACGGATTCGACGGCAATTGTGCAGTTCAGGACGAACCGTATTTGCCTGAACTCACTTGTGGAATCGATTTGGACACAGTCAACGACATTGACCCCGCTGACATCAACAGCAGCGAAATCGGGACCGTTGAGCCTCCAGTCGAATTCGGTAAGCCATTGCAAGATTGGTTCGAAATGGCTCTCAAAGTCGAATCGCCAGCCCGTCCACCAATTCGCGCATCATGGGGCGAGGATGAAGACGAGCTCGAAGAGGACCCGATCAAGGAGGATACGGAAGACGAAGAGCCAGATCCCTTTGAGGATTTCGACGAAGATGATTTTGACGACGACTTTGATGATGATTTCGAAGAGGAACTCGACGACGAGTACGAAATCGAACCGGCTGACGATGGATTGGTTACCGATGCCGATGTCGAGATTGGAAACGGCGAAATCCTTGACGAAGACGAGGAAATTGGTCCTGATCTCGACGAAATCGACTGATTTGGTTGCAAAGGCACGGTCGTTTACTAATCGTAGCTGGATTCGCCAGAATTCAGTTCGTCACAACTCGTAGCTGGATTCGCCAGAATTCAGTTCGTCACGATTCTTAGCTGAATTCTCACGAATCCAGCTACAGCGGTCACTCTCAGCAAGAGTGACCCACCGTGGGTCGCATCTGCCGGATGCGACTTTATGATCACTCAATCTCAATTCGGCGATACCCGAAACGGGATGAAAAGTCTATGATTTGCGCCCACGAGCGACGCGATCGCTCTTGCGTGGGTCTCGGATCCGCGTATTGCCGACCCCTTTCATCCGCCTCCCGATTTCAGGTCATGTTCCAAGCTGTTAAGACCGACATCAAGTTTCCAAAACTCGAAGACGAAACCCTCGCTTTTTGGAAACAAAATCGCATTTATGAAAAGTCGCTCGAGCTCAGAAAAGACGCTCCGGCTTTCGTCTTCTTCGAAGGCCCCCCGACCGCCAACGGCATGCCGCACCCCGGCCATTGCTTAACTCGCGCGATCAAGGACCTATTCCCTCGCTACCGTACCATGCGCGGCTACCGCTGTGAACGGAAAGCGGGATGGGATACGCACGGCTTGCCTGTAGAAGTCGAAGTCTGCAAAGAACTCGGCATCCACAGCAAAGAAGAAATCGAAGCGTTCGGCATCGAAGCTTTTATCCAACGCTGCCAACAAAGCGTGTGGCGTTACATGCAAGAGTGGGAACGCATGACCGAACGCCTCGGCTTCTGGATCGACCTCTCGCAAGCTTACGTGACGTACCATCAAAGCTACATCGAAAGCGTATGGTGGTCGCTCAAAAATTTCTTCGATCGAGGACTCCTCTATCGTGGACACAAAATCGTATGGTGGTGGGCACAAGGTGGTACTGCTCTTAGCTCTGGCGAAGTAGGCCAAGGCTATCGCGAAGTGGCCGACCCAAGCGTTTATGTCCGCTTCCCACTCGAAGGTATCGAGAATACTTCGCTGGTTGTTTGGACTACAACGCCGTGGACTTTGCCAAGCAACCAGTTTGCAGCCGTCAATTCCAAGCTCGATTACGCGTATTGCACAGATGGCGAAACGGGTGAAACAATTGTCGTTGCCGCTGCGTTGGTGGCTTCGTTGGCTGAAAAGACCAAGCGAACGTTGACGGTTCAAAAGACAGTCAAAGGGGCCGAACTGCTGGATCTCAAGTATGTCCCCCCGTTTCCTTACTACTATGACCAGCAATCGAAAGAGCTGGCTGAGCTCAAGGATGGTGGCGGGCAACATCGACCATCGTGGCGAGTCGTCGAAGCCAGCTTCGTTACGATCGATTCCGGAACCGGACTTGTTCACATGGCACCTCCGTTCGGTGAAGCGGACTACGAAGTGCTCGTTGCTGAAAAGGCACGTTTCAACACGCCAGCGCAATTGCCGCTGCTTTGCGCTGTTGCACCCAACGGTCGCTTCACATCTGAGGCACCGGACTACGAAGGGGTTTGGGTGAAGGATGCAGACAAACCCATCACGCGTCGATTGCGTGATGAGGGTAAGCTTTGGCATCAAGAACAATACCTGCACGATTATCCGTTCTGTTGGCGTGCAAGCGAAGACCCACTCATCCAGTACCCCCGCGAAAGTTGGTTCATCCGAACCACCAAGTTCCGGGACGCGATGTTGGAGAACAACAAGCAGATCGGTTGGTTGCCCGAGCATATCGGTCCTGGCCGCTTTGGCAATTTCCTCGAGTCGAATGTCGACTGGGCTTTGTCGCGTGAACGCTATTGGGGAACACCGCTCCCAATCTGGGTTTGCGAGTCAACCGGACAAATGGAAGCCATCGGCAGCTATGATGAATTGCTCGCCAAACCAGGCATCACCGGCACCGAAGTTTGGCTCGAGGCCAAGGCAAAGAATCCCGATTTGGTCGATGACTTGCGCGTCCACAAGCCTTACATCGACGCTATTCTTTACGACTCACCATTCGAGGCTGGCGCCAAGATGCGGCGTGTCACGGAAGTGATCGATTGTTGGTACGACAGCGGTGCGATGCCGTTCGCCCAATGGGGATATCCGCACAAAAACGCGGAGTCGTTTCAAGACCAATTCCCTGCCGATTTCATCAGCGAAGCACTCGATCAAACACGTGGTTGGTTCTACAGTCAGCTAGCGATCAGCACGATGCTCTTCAGCAAAGAAGAGATCGCTTATCCGCATCCGTTCAAGAATTGCATTGTCCTCGGGCTGATGATGGCCGAATGGTACGAGAGCAAGGACGGCAAACAACGCTTCCTCACCGAAGAAGAAGCACGCGAGGCTCTTGGGAGCGAGTTTGCTGTCAAGACTGGCAAGATGTCGAAGTCGCTTCGCAACTATCGAAGCCCGCAAGAAATTTTCGACAAGTACGGTGCTGACGCGCTCCGCTGGTACTTGTTCGCAAATCAGCCACCATGGAATTCGATCCTCTATAGCGAGCGGGCGATCAAGGACAGTATCCCTGAGTTTATTCTGCGACTCTGGAACGTCTTCAGTTTCTTTACGATTTACGCTGAGATCGATGGCTTCCAGGGGCCAGCCGATATCGCGGGATCGCTGGACCAAATGAATTCGTCTGAGTTCGCAAAGTCGCCGACTTATCGACCGATTGAGCAACGCAGTGAGCTGGATCGATGGATGATGAGCGAACTGGCCGCCGCATGCAAAGATGTCGTCGAGCGGATGGACAAATACGATAGTTACGGCGCTTGCCAGACTCTCAATAGTTTGGTTGACGCTCTCAGCAACTGGTACGTTCGTCGCAGCCGATCCCGCTATTGGGCTGCGGACAAGCAGGCACCGGAAAAACTGGATGCCTATTGGACGCTCTACGAAAGTCTAGTCGTCATCTCAAAGCTGATTGCGCCGTTTACTCCTTTTGTTGCCGAAGTCCTATGGCGACATCTCAAGGGAGACTTAAGCGGAGTTCGCGAGAGCGTTCACCTCTGCGATTTTCCAAGCGGAGATTTTGCTTCAACCGATCCAGTGCTCAATCTCCGGATGAACCTTCTCCGTGAAATCGCGTCGCTAGGCAGGTCCGCTAGAATGGACGCGAAGTTGAAGGTCCGTCAAACACTCAGCCGTGTCGAAGTCACCTTGGCTGACGAATCGCATATTGAATGGCTCAAGAAGCACGACGACATTGTTCGGGCCGAGATCAACGTAAAAGAGATCCATTACGCAAGCGGAGCCAGTCCATTCGTGGAATACTCCGTGCAACCAAACTTCCGAAAACTAGGCCCTCGGGTCGGGCCACTCTTGCCCAAGCTAAAGCAAGCCCTTGGGACCGCTTCGGGCGCTCAGTTGCTTGAGCAAATGACATTGCACGGAAAGATCTCGTTGTCGATCGATGACAAGATCATCGAACTGGACAACGAGGACATTCAAGTTCGGATGAATGCCAAAGCTGGTTGGGCCGCATCGCAGGGCAAGAACTGCGTGGTTGCGCTCAACACCGAATTGACAGACGAGTTGATCCGCGATGGAATTGCAAACGATGCGATTCGTTTGATCCAAGACATGCGAAAGAAGCGCCAATGCGATTTCGCGGACCGGATCGAAGTTGTACTGCAAAGCCCGGAGACATTGATCCAGGACGCGATCCAAGAGAATCGTGATCACATCTGTGAAGAGACACTGGCCGTGCGACTTACTATGGACACATCGGCAGTCAGCGTAGAACTCGAAACGGTCGAGCTAGCAGATTTTTCAGTCCAACTCGGCCTGAAAGTCGTTAGTGCCTAGAGTAAAACAATTAACCCAATGAGTGTCGAACAATTTTCCCAATTGTTTTGCAGCTCTAAGCCACCCTCCCTCCGTAGAGCCTCCGGATTAGTCACCCTCCCTCTGTGAGGGTCGAGCGAAGCGAGGGGAGTGTGAACTGAATTGTACAATTGCACATGGCACTTCACCCTCCCCGGCCTTTGGCCGACCCTCCCAGAGGGAGGGTGACTTTTGTAGAATTGCCACGCAAATACCATTAAACAAATCATCACTATCCATTTACCACCCCACAATCATGACCAACAAACCAGAATCGTTTCGAACCGAAGTTGACTCGATGGGCGAAGTCCAAGTGCCCGTCAATGCTTACTACAGCTCCCAAACCCAGCGTGCCGTTGAGAACTTTCCGATCTCCGGTTGGCGATTGCCAACAGCCCTGATTCGCGGCATGGGACGAGTCAAATTGGCGTGCGCGATCGCCAACAACGATCTTGGCAAACTCACTGGCTCGGGCAAGAACACCCTGAGTCACGATCAAGTGAAGGCGATGGTCGAGGCCTGCCAAGAAGTCATCGATGGCAAGATGGACGGTGAATTCCCAATCGATGTTTTCCAAACGGGCTCGGGCACATCGAGCAACATGAACATCAATGAAGTGATTTCGAACCGCGCCATCGAAATCATTGGCGGTGATCGATTTGCCAAAAGTAAGCCGATCCATCCAAACGATCACGTCAACATGGGGCAGAGCACCAACGATACGTTCCCAACCGCCATCCACGTAGCGACCGCTTGTGAGATCCACAGCAGCCTTATTCCGCAATTGGAACGACTTCATCGCGTGATGCGAGAGAAAGCCTTGAAGTGGGACAAGATCATTAAAATTGGTCGCACGCACTTGATGGACGCGACTCCATTGCGACTCGGTCAAGAGTTCGGCGGCTTCGCGCGTCAGATCGAGTTGTCGATCGAACGAGCTAAAGTTGCCATGAAGGCAGTCTTGGAGTTGCCAGTCGGCGGGACGGCAGTAGGTAGCGGTATCAACACCCATCCTGAGTTCGGTCGCCGAGTTGCTGAGAACTTGGCCAATCAAACCGGTATTCCGTTTGTCGAAGCAGCAGACCACTTTGAAGCCAACGCGCAGCGCGATGGATTGGTTGAATCGCACGGACAAATCAAATCGATTGCGATGACTTTGTTTAACGTTGCGAACAACATCCGTTGGCTCGGTTCGGGGCCGCGTTGCGGATTCTACGAAGTCATTTTGCCTGACCGTCAACCTGGTTCGTCGATCATGCCAGGCAAAGTCAATCCAGTGATGTGCGAAAGCATGATGCAGTTGACTGCACGGGTAATGGGCAATGATACGACCATGACGTTGTGCGGTGCATCGGGTGGCAATTTCCAATTGAACATCATGATGCCGGTCATGGGAGACGCGATGTTGGAAAGCGTTGCATTGTTATCGAACGGCATTGGTGCCTTCATCGAATTCTGCATGGATGGCCTAGAAGCCAATCCAGAGGCCTGCGAAGCGGCTGTAGAGCAAAGCCTTTCCATGGTGACAAGCCTCAATCCGTACATCGGATACGAGAAGGCGGCCAAGCTAACGAAAGAGGCGTTTGCATCCGGAAAGACGATTCGCGAACTGTGTGTTGAGCAGAGCGTTTTGCCCAAGGAAACATTAGATGCTGCGCTCGATCCATTTACGATGACCGAACCACAGGCTTAAGCCGGTCATCCGATTTTTGGGCAACTTGAGGCGCACGTTTTGAGGTTGCACGCTTTCTGCATTTTCGTGCCAACGGACCTTTGTAGTCTTCTAGTGCGGTTTTCTCTAATTGACCTTGAGCAAAAAACTTGAGTTTATGGATGTGGGACTTCCAGCCTGTCAACCGCAGTACCGACAGGCTGGAAGCCTATCACTCGTTAACTAAGAATCGCAACACTAGGTGAGAGCGACCTGTCTAGACACCCTCCCGCTGCTGGGAGGGTGTCTGCATATCTCAACAGAACAGAATGCGGCTAACGCCGTTCGGCTAATTTTTTCATTTGCCGCATAGTCTTAATAAGACGTGCTCTGAGTTTGTCGCGTTTGACAGACTAGCGTCAACATGTCAGAGGTACATTTCGTAGCTTAGTTGATCGATTGCCGAGCAGTTTGAGTGATTCTAGAACGATGGCGTCATGTTTCTCCATCCATTTCGATAGATTTGGCGCTCGGCATGGCGATTGCAATTATCGGTTATCGAAGCTCGATCCTCGGAGCGATCCAGCAACATTTGTTCGAAAAATTCGTACGGTTGAGGTTATATCTATGGTTACTAGAGATCAGTTGATGGGCAATTGGAATAGCGTTGTAGGCTCGCTCAAAGCAAAGTTTGGCGAGCTTACGAAAGATGAACTGACTCGAGTGGAAGGAAACTTCGAACAGCTGGTTGGGCTTGTGCAGAAAAAGTCCGGCCAAAGCAAGGAGCAAATTGCAGCGTTCATCACGGACTGCTGCGACACCGCTGGAACAACGTACCATCAGGTAGCAAATCGCGCATCGCACTATGCCGACGCTGCGGGTGACGCAATTCGTGAGAACTACGATCGGGTTGCTTCGGAAGCGAAGAAAGGTCTCGATTATACGGCTCAGGGCATTGGTCGCAGGCCTATTGAGTCGCTCGCATTGGCAATCGGAACTGGAATTGTCGCGGGTGTCGTATTAGGATTGTCGATGTCAAACCGAAGGCGATAGCATGAAGAGCAGTGAACAAGAGACTGAGGATGCGAACTTGATCATTGAGCGTATGCGATCTGTACGTTCTTCGGGGCGCTCACATGCGTTCGAGCTTCAGGGAGAAGCGAAGCGGCTGGTCGACTGGAAAGAATACGTTCTGACTAAACCGCTCGTTTCGGTAGCTGCTGCATCCGTTTTGGGGTTTGCAATCGTGCGAAGCACCATGCGTGCCATCACGAAGCCGCAGGCTAGTATTTCCCCCATTTCGAGCGATCTGCTGAACAATAGATCAGCAAAGTCAAACTTCGCAGGTGGAGTTATCACTTTGGGCACGTCGATCGCATCTTCCGCGATCAGAAGCTATTTTGCAAACCTTATACAGCGCAGCCTTTCCGAAAGGGACTCAAGTGATCGACTTCACCAATTCAATTCGCGAATCAACGACATCGCCTGAGAGTTGTTATGCAGATTGTGCAAAACGAGTTGCTTTGGAACGCAGTGAGGCTGGTTTCTCTGTATCCGCAATCCCGGATCAGATACGAAGGCTGATTGCGACAAAGCCCTCCGCATTTTTGTCAGCAGCCTTCGTCGCTGGAGGCATTTTAGGATGGTTGACGTCGAAAAGATGAGTCAGGAGTATCAACATGCTAGCCCTGTCGGCCAGTTCCGATCGTCGGCTGGAAAATTTGGATGCGACCTGTTCGAATTGGCTGAGCTTCAAGGGAAGCTCCTCAGGGCTGATGCGAAGTCGGCTGTCGAAAAATCCATGACGGCTGTGCTGTTCGCTTTGATCGGATGTTTGAGTCTCTTGGGTTGCATGCCTGTGCTTTTTCTCGGAGCGGCTTCGGCTGTTGCTTATCTTCTCGGTCTTGAAACCTGGATAGCACAATTGACGGTTGGATTTGGACTATCGCTGGTCAGCATCGCAATGATTGGAATAGCACTGAAGTCTCTTTCCAAAACAGGGGAACAATTCAAGCGAAGTATGGAAGAGTTCACCAAGAATTTTGAGTGGGCAAAGGATGTTTTTAGTGGCGATTCACCCAGGTAGAAGTAAGCTTCGAAGAAGGATATTGCAATGGAAAATGTTGGCGACACAGCGAAAGAGCCCAGCTTGAGTGCTGGTACAGCTCAGTTGAATATCGAGTGCTCGATGGTCCAAGCTTGCGACTCGCAGAAGGAGGACTTTGAAGTACTTCTGGGAGAGGTCCGCGACTCGTTCTCTCACTATTTGAGAAAGCGGCCCATGATCGCTTCGTGTCTCGTTTTTGTCGCCGGATTTTATGTTGGCTGGAAAGTTAAGCCTTGGTAACTTGTCTTTGAGAGGCAGCCGACAAAAGAGGCCTGAATCCTTGGCCGGTTCTTTCGATTTGCAAGCCCCGCAGACAAATTCTTCCCGCGAAGGTTGGGCTCGTCCCGACTCGTCGCGCAATTGCTTGGCGTGCTATTAGCACCGTCCGACAGCTTCCCGCGACATTCGGGCTCGTCCCGAATCGTCGCAAATGCTTGGCGTGCTACTAGTACCGTCCGACAGCTTCCCGCGACGGTCGGGCTCGTCCCGACTCGTCGCAAATGCTTGGCGTGCTACTAGCACCGTCCGACAGCTTCCCGCGACATTCGGGCTCGTCCCGAATCGTCGCAAATGCTTGGCGTGCTACTAGCACCGCGCACGCCTTTTGCAAACCAAGCATTTGCGACAATACCTACGGTTTGCAAGGTCATTCTCGGCAATAGTGACCCACGGAGTGCGTTTGTCAGCCGAAAATGGATTCAATCGGCGCACCGCTTGCGATGGGTAGCGGACGCCCCTGTGTGTCCCGCACCTCTTTATTGGGCTCAATGCCTAACGCCCAAAACAACGTTGCAGAGACATCCTCAGGTCCAACTGGTGATGCCGCCGGGTAAGCACCACGTTCATCGCTCTTGCCAAAGATTGCACCTCCGCGGGTGCCACCACCCGCCATCATGACCGTATAGCAGTGTGGCCAATGTCCCCTGCCTTTGCCATCTCGATCTCCGATTTGCGGCCCGCGGCCAAACTCGCCCATCCACAATACCAACGTATCGTCCAATAGTCCACGTGCATCAAGGTCGTCGATCAACGTTGGCACGGTGCAATCTGTCATGGGCAACAAACGTTCTTTTAGGTCTTTGAAATTATCTTGATGAGTGTCCCACCCTTCGCTCCCCTTGCCCCCAATCCCGCGAGAAAAATAGACGTTCACGAATCGAGCTCCCGCCTCGACAAGTCTCCGGGCGAGCAAGCATGATTGACCGTACGTTGTTCGGCCATATCGATCCCTCAATGCATCCTCTTCTTTGGCTAAATCAAAGGCCTTTTTTAAATTCGGAGAAGATAGGATTGACAAAGATTGCTGCTGAAACTCATCGAGTCCTCTTGCCTCGCTGGATGTTTCAGCCAACTTCAATTGCTCGTCGATCACGCGGAGCAGCTCGCGACGGTGTCCCAGTCTTTCTAACGAAATGGAACTAGGCAATTCTAGTTCTGGCAATCCAAAATCCTTGGAGTTAGGATCCGAATCGAAAAAAAAGGGATCGTATCGCTTGCCGAGAAAACTAGCGTGCTGCCCTGGGGAAATGGCTCCGTCTCGCAGAACATGCGGGAACGCAATAAAGGGAGGGACTCCTTCTGAAGTCGACAAAAATTTGGCCGCCGATGAGCCGTAAGCAGGATAAAGTTCCATCGTGTCACGAAGCCGGATGTCATCCGTCGGCGGTCGCTTGCCGGTCAACGAGTAATAACATGCAGAATTATGATTCTTCATGTCGTGGTGAACAGACCGAATCTGCGCCCATTTATGCAATTGTTGTCCCCAGCGAGGCAAGTGTTCGCAGACGGGAACGCCGGGTAGCGATGAATCGATGGGATTGAACTCGCCACGTATGCCGGTCGGCGCATGCGGTTTCATATCGAAGGTGTCGATGTGGCTAGGACCGCCGTACTGGTGCAAGAAGATAATGTTTTTGGCCTTGGGACGCAGCGAACTCGCATTCGTGTCGCTGGCTTGCAACACTCGATCCAAACTCAATCCGCCGAGACCGACGCCACCAAGACTGATCAGTGCGCGTCGACTGATGACTCCGCGATTGAACTCGTTGCAACCTTGTCTCATGACATTCCTCCTGATTATCCCAATGAACATTATCCCAGTGAACGAATCATGGCTCTGCCATCAACGAATCATGACGAATTCTTTGCTATTGATCACCGCCCACAAGATATCTTCGAGAACCTGCCTCACGGGCTCGGCTCTTGCGATCATCTCGCGAAACGCCGTCCATTCATGATCGTACGGCACTCTGGCCAGCGCCCGCAAATAGATTTCTTCGATGATGCTTTCGGGCAGCACGTTTTGAGACAACATTTTCGCGATGACATTTTGATCTGAGGTGATTTTGCCCTGGACCTCCGGGCCGTTCGCTAGCGTCAACGACTGAACTAGCGAAACCTGATTGGATCGCTCGCATTCGCAAATCAATAATCGATTCGGCTTGCCGAAGGTCTTTAGGAAACCGGGACCTTTTGGGATACCAGGCATCGCCATTGCTTGATTGGCAACGATGTCGGGTGTGTTTGCGGCCGGAAACTTGGAAGGGATGTCCGTTACGGAACTGATGGCATCGATGAGCGACTCGGCGCTGATGCGACGGATTCGGTAGTCCGAGAACAACGGCGTGCCATTGAGCGTGGAATCATCCAGTGTTTCCTCACGTTGCTGTGAACCTTGTCGTGCAAAAGCCTTGCTCGTCAAAATCAAACGGGAAAGATGCCGCAACGAATAGCCACTACTTCGAAACTCCCGTGCCAGAAAATCGAGAAGTTCTGGGTTGCTTGGCGGGTTCGACTCTCGCATATCATCGGGCGGATCGACAATCCCAATTCCAAAATACTGAAACCAAATTCGATTCGCCATATTCCGATCGAACATCTCGTTGTCATGCGTGAGCCAATCAGCAATCTCGTCAAGTGGGGATTGCGGCGAAGTGGATTGCGTCTCCGGGGAGTTCGATTGAGCCTTGCTCAGGGGCTTGGTCGTTACTTTCTTGGAGAGCCCGGGATGGTAAATCTCCGCTTTGCGATCTTCGAGCGAGATGATTTCGTCGCCTGTGATTTCGTGAACATCGAGCTTATCCTTGGGGTTGTTGTCTATTTGCTTGCGGCTGATCGTTGAGAAGTACGCGGACAGGCCGTAATAATCGTCCTGTCGCCACGAATCGAAAGGATGGTTATGGCATTTTGCGCACTGAATTCGTACCCCTAAAAAGACTTGTCCGATCGATTCCGCAGCGGTCATCGGGTCGCGATGCGTTCGATGAAACGATGCGGGTGGATTTTCGTAGGTGCTTCCGATGGAACGAACAAGTTCGGCAGTCCATTCGTTCCACGGGCGGTCTTTGGCGATCTGCTCGGTGAGCCAATGGTGAAACAAGGCGGTTCCCTTGCTGCTCATGACCTTGTCTTCGTTGCGCAACAAATCGCTCCACCGGAGTGCCCAAGTCAAGTCGAAGCCATGATCGGCCAATAGCTCGTCAATCATCCGCTCACGTTTGTCAACGCTTGCATCCGCTAAGAAATCTCTGGTCTGTTGACTTGTGGGGAGTCGGCTCACCGCGACTAAATAGGCTCGTCGCAGAAAGGTGGCATCATCAACCTCCAGAGCCGCAGGGATCCGCATCTGTGACAAACGCGTGCCAACCAGAGAATCGATTGGGTTGTTTCCGTGTTGCTGCTCAGGTTCTAACTTTCCCGTCTTGCCAAGAAACGTAAACCTACCGGCGCTTCTTCCGCTCAAATACGATGCGCCGATCGACAGGTCGATGGCTTTTGTCACTTGAATTGTGCCGTCGTCCGTAATCGTTGCCCCTCCGGGAATGCTTGTTTCCAACCGAGACCAACGCGTTACGTCGCGAGTTGTGCCGTCCGCGAAGTGCGCCAAGACTAGCATCTTTGCCGTTTTTTTGCTGTCGTCGATGCGTGCAACTTCGGGTAGGACCTGTAACCGCGTCAAAGATGGCGACTCACTGTAGGGAGCGCCCTGTTCTATCCACTCTTTCAACTGTCGATACGACTCTGATTTCGCCGAGAAGCGGCGGCCACCTTGATGCGATATGGCTCCTGTTGCCTTGAGGAGCAGCAAGCTTTCTTCAGGTAGTATTGGATCGATTCGACGGCCACCATATTCGTGCACCAACCGATCGTAATCAAAGGCGAGATCATCCCCTCGCAAACTCATTCGCAGTCCAGCCTTGCCGTGAAGACTGCCGTGGCAGGTTCCTAAGTTGCAACCTGATTTCCCAATCACTGCCGATACATCGCGAGTAAAAGTGATCGGCAGTTCTGCGATCGAAGTCACTTCGATTCGACGACTATGTTCGCCCACACGGACAGTGACCACTGTTGCCCCTGGCTTGCGAAACTCGATAGCTAACTCCTGCGTGACTTGTGCAATCTCAGGATCGGCCACTTCTATATGAAGGTCTTGCCGTGTGCGAATGTCCGATAGCGACCCGTCTGCTTGAACTCGATAAACCAGGAGTTGACTTGGGTGGTTCGCGGAAACGTGGATGGATTCAGGTAGAACGATTAGATTTTCAGGTGACTGACAGAGGGCAACCAGCCCAAAATTTTGTGCGAGAATCAAAACCAAGATGAAGAGTTTTGGCTGAATCATTTGTCTGGCATTTGGGGAGGATTCAATCCGGTAGGCAATGACTTTCAATCTAGCAGAAGCGGCCACAATTGTAATCGAGTCGGCTAGGGGATTGTTGATTTAA
This sequence comes from Planctomycetaceae bacterium, assembly GCA_947463915.1. Taxonomy (GTDB): domain Bacteria; phylum Planctomycetota; class Planctomycetia; order Pirellulales; family Pirellulaceae; genus JBKCUI01. The sequence goes on along the minus strand of CANHVO010000027.1, from coordinate 192 downwards.
TGCTTTTTCAAAAGCATTTCGTTTAACAGTCAGCCGAAGGTGTACTGTCACAAAAGCAAAGTACGCCTTCGGCTGGCTGTTAAACCCGGATTATTCATTCATGTCGCAAACAAAAGTGGCCTCTCCTGCGTATAAGTTGTTGTTACGAAGCAACTTAAGGAACATCAGGGAGGCCGATCTTGAGTATACAGT
>CANHVO010000026.1 GCA_947463915.1 Planctomycetaceae bacterium | reverse complement strand
GTTTCGCGTTAGCCGCAAGAGAGCACAAAGTTCGCAAAAGAAAGGCAGCTGATTTGAACGGATGTGGCTATCGATCTTTCGCGTTCTCTGTGTTCTTTTGCGGCCATCACAAAAAATCGATGTGGGTGACGAAGGTCTATCGACGCGAAAAAAAGAGCAGTACTAAGGCACTTAATGGCCGGTTAAATGGACGGGCGAGCTACCTGGAAGTGGACGCTCGGGCGTGTCAAACCGGTGCGAGTTGCGGCTGCGATTCAATCGCGAATACGATGGCAGTTTTTAGCCTGGGGTAAGTTCGCAATGCGACCGCAACCCCAGGTAAAATGCCCCAACTGAGACAGAGCTCTGAAGGAGCGACATTGGACTAAAAGTACCGCATTCAATGTAATGTTTTTCTACGTCTTCCTTACGCACCATTCGGGAATGCCGTCGCTTCGCGACTCTCGCAAAATCGGTGCTACATGTACCACGGATTTCATTTCATCCGTAGCTATCAAATGACACTGCTCCGCAGTTCAAGCCAAGCGACAGAATCACATGACAAAACCTTTACCAACAGCTCTGTCCACCAGAATTCGCACCCGATTCGAACTCGCTCCTTTCAAATCAGCTGTCTTTCTTTCGCGAACTTTGTGCTCTCTCGCGGCTCTAGCTCAGTCCACGCAGCGTTCCCGTGCTACTGCCGAACGATTCGGACTCTAAGCCGAGATGTTGCAAGGCGTCTACCCATAAGTTGCAGAGCGGCGGTGGGTTCTTTGGGTCGTAAGCAAGGTGTTGCCCATGCCGGAATTTCCCGCCGGAAACGATCAACGGGAGATTCGTCGCATCATGACTCGATGCGTTCCCCATTCCTGCACCTACCACCGCAAACGTATGGTCCAGCAATCGAGATGGACCATCACCCGTCTCTTTCATCCGCTTCAAGAAGTCGCCCCATTGTCGCAACAGATCCCTCTCAAGTATCGCCAGTTGGTCGATCTTGTCGGAGTTCTGGCCGTGATGGCTGAGATCGTGGTACGCGAAGTTTGCCCCAGGCTGCGAAGGCGTTTTGCTACTTCCTACGTAGTAAAGCGTCACGATTCGCGTTAAGTCGACTTGCATGGCCAATCGTGCTACCTCGAGCAACAGTCCGAATCGCACGATGTCTTCGCCTGGACGCGGATCATCGATCGGTAGCGTCCGTGCATCTGGCTTTGGTTGGCTAGCGTAACTCTCGGCGCGGACCATGCGTTTCTCCAAGTCTCGTACACTTGAAAAATACTGGTCTAGTTTATCTCGGTCCGTTGGGCCAACTTCACGCTCCAATCGCTTTGCCTCCGAACCGATACGGTCGAGAATCGACTGCCCCTCTTTGACTCGCATCACCTCCTCAGCGACTTGTTCGGCAGATCCGTTGATAAACAACTTGGCAAAGGCCTTCGCGGGACTCGTTTCAGGCGGTAGGGCCACTCCATTTCGCGAGTAACTGCAGCTATACGAAGCGCTGGTCGAAAAGTTAAGCGACGGATATCGCGTTGCGTGCCCGATCGATTCGGCTGCGACTTGGTCGATGGAAACCGTGTTTCGAAAGGATGGCGCCCCAGGGTGAGGTGCCCCAGTAAAGAACGATTTGTCAGACGAATGGCCATCACGAACATCGGGGTGATTGAGCCCCGAGATGACCGTAAAGTCATCCTTATGATCCTTCAAGAGCTCCAAGTAGGGTGAGGGCGTGTAGTCGCTACCAGTTTCCGTTGGAAAGAAAAATGGCGCATGAAAACTAAAGTAATTCAGGACTCCTAGAAATCGTTTGGGCTGAACCGCTTCCGCAGACAAAGCTGGCTGCATGGAATCAAGCCATGGAAGCGACAACGATATTCCAGCCGCTTTCAACAGGGTCCGTCGTGGTAGGTGGCTTTTGCAGACTGAGTTCATTATTCAGCTTTCTGACTCGAAAAACACTGGCTACTTGTGGGTGAATACACGGCTTTGAATGACTCCATGAATCAAGTCCCTCATGCCGTATTGGCTTGGGGCCGATTCCGACACAATTTGATCCACGATCTCTCTATCGGCAAAGTCGGGCGTTGCACCAGTCAAATAGGTTATGAGTTTGCTCACAACGCAGCGAGCTAACTGCTGCCGGTCCTTGAGCACAATCTGCTTAAAACCATCGATGTCTGTAAATTCTCTCCCGTCGGCGAGCGCATAATGCGACTCGACAGGCAGGCCTTGAGAGTACAAACGCTCGCCACTGCCAGGTATCTTAACACCTTTATCGCCGATCGACTCAGGAATTGCGCGATAGTGCGTGCGCCATCGTCCTGTTACGTCGTAATTCTCCAATGCGAATCCGGGCGGATCCAGTTTTGCATGGCAGCCGGCACACACGGACTGGTCGCGATGTTTTGCAAGCTGTTGGCGAATGGTGGTCGCACCTCGTATGTCTGGCTCGACAGACGGGACGTCGCTCGGCGGAGGAGCGGGGGGAGTGCCGAGAATTCGATCCAAAACATAAGCACCACGCACCACAGGTGAAGTTGTCGTTCCGTTCGCGCTGACTTTGAGGATCGCTCCCTGGGTCAGGAAACCGCCACGTTTGGATTCTCTGTCAAGTTGGACCTTGACCAACCGCGACCCCTCTGCTGGAAACAGTCGCTCAGAAGTGGTCACGCCATCGGACGCAGATGTTTGATCAGGCCGTTGAAACGCTTCTGCAAGATCATAGTGTTCGGCCAAGCGTTCGTTGAGCATGGCGAATTCGCTGTCCACAATATGGCTGACACCCAGGTTGTGACGCACTAATTGATCAAAGTACTGTTCCGATTCTGCCAACATACAAAACTGCAGGTAGCTATCGAATTCGGGATAGAGCTTCGTGTCCGGTTGAGTGAAGTCGATATCACGCAAATTGAGCCAACCTCCCAAAAACTGCCGAGTAAACCTTGTCGCATTGGGTGCGGACAACAGGCGCTCGGTTTGTTCCCGAAGGATGCTCGGATTACTCAGTCTGCCTTCGGCAGCGATTTGCATTAACTCTGAATCGGGCAAGCTGCCCCAAAGACCGTAACTCAATCGAGCAGCTAACGCGTAGTCGCTCAACTTGCCAGGCGTTTCTTGTAGAAAAAGAAAATGGGGCGACGTAAGTGCCATCTTGTAGGCAGCTCGTAGGCAAGCATCGAACGGCCGACCTAGCTTCGATTGCTCACGGAACAAATCCAGGTGTGACTCAATTTCGGATTTCTCGACAGGCCGGCGAAAAACAACTGTCAAGAAATTTGCAATCAACCGCCTCGCGTCCACTTCAGGGCTTTGCGAAACCACTTGCGGGCGTTGATTCGATGCCGCGGACTCGATCGGTTTCAACGGCAAATCGCCGTACAATAACTGGTGACCGCGAGGTGGCCATTCCCCTTCGAAAAGCGGTCCCTCGATTTCAATCCAATCGACGACGACAAACATGTCGCCCGACATTACGCGATCCCCTTTTTTTTCAGGCATGAGACGATACGGAACGATCGAAAACGAATGCCCCTCCGGTACGCGGGCTTCGTATACGAACTCTCGATATTTGTCTGGGCTCAATTCAAAGTAGGCTTCGTTTTGAGCTAAACCGTCCTTCAGAAGCGAACCGATCCCTACCTTGGCAATGATGTGTCGGTCGTGCACCAAGGATTTTCCTTTCTTACCATTTGCATCAACCACATCCCGTTGCATCATCGCGCGAGCCCGAATGCGAAATCGATAACGACGATCCGGAATGGGTGGATGCCAAGACCTCAACGTGCCATTCGCAGCTGAATCGGTCCAACGGATCGCAAGTCTGCCATCGCTCGCGTTAGCCCATTGGAGGTTCTGAAAACCGTGATTGTAGTCGTGCCAGCTCTCCTCGTAGTCGGTGCGTATCGTGATCGTCGGAGCGCGATGAGATGAAATGGTGGCTTCGTTGAGCGCTTGGTCCGCAGCTTGTAGATAGCGTTCCAAGTGAGCGACCGAAAGGTTTAGAGCAGCTCCAACATTCTCGAATCCGTCCGCTCTACCATCCTCGGGCAACAGTTCTTCAAGCGGCGCACTCACGCCAAGAAGATCCCGAAGTGTGTTCGCGAATTCGGACCGGTTCAGCCTGCGCAACACCACTCTCCCCTGAGCTTTTTGCCGATCCAACGTATTGCCTCGTAGTCGTGCCCGCAGTGAATTCAAGAAATCGGTGCGCGATGCGGAAGAGGGTTGCAGCTCGTCTTTGGGAGGCATTTCCCCTTGGTCCACTTTGTCGAATACGTTGATCCATCTTGCAATGTTTTCGTTGTCTTCGAGATTCAAATCAAGATCACGCAAATTTAGCCCGCCCTCTGTGGTTTGGGCATTGTGACAATCGACGCAATGCTGCGACAAAAAATCGACAGTATCTTCCGTTTCCTTACCATGCGAGGTGTTTGAGAAAAAGGACACTACGCAACCGAGCCAACAACCTATTAGCAATGCAGCGTATTTGCTTTGTGAAATTTGAGCATCGCTCTGGAATGGTTCATGGTTCGTCATCAATGCTGTATCCCCCTTGCGAGTCGAAAACCCGTATCGGGATACCAACGGTCGGGACTGGCATTCGATCGGACGTTCGATCGCATTTTCTCAACATTGTGTGGCGCTGAGCCGCCACGCATGACGCGTTTCGAATGGAATACAGCAGTATCCGTCCATTCCCACACGTTTCCGCCCATGTCGAAAGCACCGCAAGGACTCTTTGCGTTCGGATAAGAGCCCACGGGTACCATTCCCCCAAATCCTCGAGAGAAGCATGCCGCATGATTTCCATCAGAACCAGGCTCGGCTTTAACAGGTTGGTCGTTTGTACTCACGGGAAACTGCCAATAGCTACCCTCGGGCCCACCTAACTCTTCGGGTTGGAAGTAAGCCGCTTTGTACCATTCGTTCTCATTTGGTAACCAAACCTTCGCCATCGCTGATCGAGAAACGTTCTCGCCTTGACTAAGATCGTATGCTCCAGTCTCTGTGTCTCCATTCTGGCCGCCATGATGAAGCCAATTGGCATAACGGAGCGCACTGAAGAAAGTCACAAAGAAGACGGGACATTCCTCGCGTTCCGGAACTGTGCAGTACTTCCATGCTCCAGGCCGACCTTCACGCCGAATGCATTGGGGTACATCGCTCCGAATCCCTCCTTGCCCTAAGTCGGTAATGACGTGTTCGCCCATCGCTGTGACCCAAAGCTCATGAGGGTCGGAATGAGCGGCGACGAGATTCAGAAACTCGGCGTACTCGCGGACCGTAACTTCATGCTTCATGATCTGAAATTCGTAAGCGACGTCACCGAATCCGGTCCGATCAGGACGATTTCTAGCTGATCCAACTGTTACCCATTCCTCATTAGCGCGAATCACCGACTGAGAGAAAAGGAGGGCAAGTACTAGAAAATTCGCTCTGTACATCGGTTGTCGAGTCGCAAAAATGCGTAGGAAGCCAAAAGACGGTGGGATACTCGCTTTCAATTCTAATCGGTTCCGCGACTCAGGTGGGGCGACTCCACCAACTGAGTCGAGACGCAGATCTTTCGAGTCTCGGCGAAACGCCTAGCGTGCGACTTCTGCCTTCCCCACAGATGCCTATCGCCTGCCAAGTGGTGGGATTGAATTCAAGTGCAAGCAAGAGTCAACGATTACCGGCTAGCGCCATCGACAAATCGGGAAAATCAGTAGTTGAAGGTCAAACTACGCCTGATTGACGGCTTAAGCCGAACGCATCTGTTTATGTTACATTCCCATGCACGCGGTCATTTTTTGCGAGGGTCCATGCCGTAAACTCCATCCTTTTCCTCGTTTGGCAGTCGGGGCTTGGAGGATTCGGGACGGTCTTCAGCAAACCATTGATTTTTATCGAACTGAAAACTTTTCGGATCCGTCCCGGTGCCAATGTTGACCTCGACCTGTACTTGCGCACGGCGGAAGACAATTCGGTTCTCCCTCACTAACACATTACGGCAAGGATTAAAACCCTCCGCAGTGGTCTCCTGAAGGACTCGAAAAATCCACTTTTCCGGATACAAAATCGTGTTCCCAATGAACTCCGCCCCATCGACGCCCACAAAGGCTGCGGCGCAGGAGCTACCCTCGATCGTGTTGTCACGCACCACGATGCGCCTGGCTTCGTGTTTTGCACCGGTAGGACGGAAGAGGCGCAAATCGGTCGAGCCTCCGACGTTAATTGGTCGCTCGCCACCGTGAATGAAATGACATTTCTCGATCGTGATATCGGAGCAACCGCCTTTCGTCTGTACGCCAGCCGTTGCCGTAAAGTTTGGCTTTCCAACGAATCTGCAGCCTGAGATCAGCGAATCGTGACAACCCACCATATCAATCCCTTGGCCGCCCCATCCAGAGATCGAGCAATTGCGGATAGTCAGATTATCCAGGCCGGAGCATTTGATCCCATCGTGATTTCCTTTCGGACCGATGTCGCTGATAATCAGATGTTCCAGCGTGATTCCTTGGACCGGTTGATCGAACCGTCCGCCATCATCCAAGTTGAGACCGTTGCCACTTTGGCCACTGATTTGTAGGTGACGAAGTACTAAGTCGTTGCAACGAGAGAAATGCCAAGCGTTGGATCCTCCCTTGAAGTGCGGTGGGTTTTTTGGATCAAATGCCTCAATCGTTAGTTTATCCAGCGCTTCTACATGATATCCCCCCGGGTAATCGCCAGATGCAATTTTCAACGTGACGCCCGATTTCAAACTGCGTAGGCTTTCGCGGAGTGAACCCGCATCGCCTACGATAACGTCATCTGCGTATGCAAGTTTTGCTAACGAAAGTAACGCGAGCAATAGTACCGCAAGCAATGAAACCCTGCGGACGAACGTTTTACTTCTCAATTTTTGGGTCAATATTTGCTCGGCCAATAGGATATCGAACATTTTCGCGTCTTCCGGTTCTGAATGAGCTCTCGATATGCGGTTCATACTTAAAAAATAGGGCCAATGGTTTCTTTGGCAACGACGTCATCGTGAGGGTATCGAATTCATCCCTGTCGTAATTCCAGTCCAGTCAACGTCCCAGTGCTCGTGCCAAACTTGTCGGCTTCGATTCCAAGTCGTTGCAGCATGTTGACGTAAAGATTGCACAACGGCGGCGGGTTGTTGGCATCGAATGCCAAGTGCTGACCATGCTGGAAGCCGCCACCAGCGACCAGGACCGGAAGGTTCTTGGTGGAGTGGCTGCTGCCATCGCCAAGGTTGCTACCTAGGAAGACGGTGGTGCGATCCAGCAGGCTGTTGCCGTCCTCCTTTGATTGCTTGAGCTTGACGAGCAGGTCGCGGACGGTTTTCATGGTCTCCAGTTCAACGATCTTGAGCTGCTCGAGTTTGCTTGGGTCCTTGCCGTGGTGTGAAAGGTCGTGATGGCCGAGCGACACGCCTTCGATCGGTGGAGCAAAGCTGGAGCCGGCAAGCATAATAGTGATCAGCCGCGTCGAGTCGGTTTGAATTGCTAGGTGGCTGAGATCGAACAACAGACGCGTGCGGCCGATGAGGTCAGCAGCGTTAGGGATATCTTTGGGTGGCTCGGCATTGACCCTGGGCTTCGGTTTCCTGGCCCAGCTTTCGTCCTTGACCATGCGTTGCTCCAGATCGCGAACGCTGGTGAGGTATTCTTCGAGCTTTTCGCGGTCTTCGCGACCTAGGTCTGAAGTCAGCGACTTGGCTTGATCACGGACGTCATCGAGAATACTGCGTCCATCCTCGAGGCGGCGAATTTGCTCCTGCACGTCTTTGGTATCGCCCTCGAGGAACAAGCGGGCGAAGACTCTGGACGGAGAGTTATCGGCTGCGATCAGTGCGCCGGTGCGTGTCCAAGAAAGGCCACCGGAGCCTTCTCCGGACAAAGCGAGACTGGGGAATCGCGTCTGGCTACCGATATGATCCGCCGCAAATTGGTCGAGCGAGATCGTGTTCCGGAAGCCTGGCCTGCCTGCTCCTGGCGCTCCTGTGAGAAAGCTCGCGGAGGCTTGATGCGCGAAGCTAGAACCCATGCCCGCATGAGCCAACCCAGAGATGACGGTGAACTCATCCCGGTAATCCTTGAGGATGTCCAAATAGGGCGAGAGCGCGTAGTCTTTACCAGATTGCGTCGGAAAGAAATTATCGGGATGCAATCCGAGCGGCGTGCAGATACAGATCATGCGGCGCGGTGGCTGCAGGGTGCCGATCGCGCCCTCGCGGTCATCAGCAAAGATGTTTAGCCCGGGGAGCGCAAGCGAGATGCCCGTGGAGCGGATAAAAGTGCGACGGCGAATATTCATGATTGCATTCTTTTGACCAAGGATTATTTGGTCTGAAACAGGTGACTCTGCACGATTTCGTGGATCAACGCTTTGAATCCATAATTTTTGTCACGGAGGCGACTGACGATGGTTTCGATCTGCGGCTTGTCCGCGTAACTTGGCACTGCACCAGTGCCATACGCGAGTAGCTTTTCAGTGAGGTTGCGGGCGAGTTGGTCTTTGTCTTCGAGGATGAGTTTCTTGTATTCGTCGATGTCGCGAAAGCTACGCCCATCGGGCAATGCATCGCCGGGATCCACGGCGGGCCCATTCCAGAAGCGGACTCTGCGGCCGTTGACTTGTCTTGGCTCGCCGGTGGCGCGGTAGTGCTCTCGCCATCCACCGATGACGTCAAAGCTTTCAAGAGCGAAACCGGGTGGATCGATCTTTCGATGGCAGCTTGCACAACTTTCGACATTGCGATGTTTGGCGAGTTGTTCGCGGATCGTGGTGGCACCGCGAATGTCGGGCTCAATGGCTTCCACATCCAGAGGCGGCTTGGCGGGCGGTGTGCCAAGAATACGTTCTAGCACCCAGGAACCGCGAATGATGGGCGAAGTTGTGGTGCCATTGGCGGTGACTTTTAGAACGCTCCCCATCGTAAGTAGTCCGCCGCGATGACTGTCGGTTGGCAACGTCACCTTGCGCATTTCCATCCCCTCGATGCCGGGAATGCCATAATGTTTCGCTAGTCTCGCATTGAGAAAGGTGAAATCGGAGCTGACGAAATGGGTCAGAGGTAGATCGTTTTTTAGCACTTCGTCGAAGAACAGAGAGGTCTCTTTGAGCATCGAGGTCTTGAGGATGTCATCGTACTCGGGGTAGAGCGTGCCGTCGGGCATGGTTGCGTCGATGGCGCGGAGGCTAAGCCACTGGCCGGTGAAGTTGGTGTTGAAAGCCTTGGCCTTTGGGTCACTTAGCAACCGCTCGACCTGCTCGCGAAGCACGTCAGGTTCATGGAGTCGATTCGCCGCGGCGAGTTGAAAGAGTTCTTCATCGGGCATCGAACTCCACAGGAAATACGAAAGGCGGCTAGCAAGTGCGAATTCGTCGAGCTTGGGGCCTTGCTCGCGCAGGAAAAGGAAGTTGGGAGAAACTAGCACGCCTTTGAGGCCCACTCGCATCGCCTGCTCAAAACGATAGTTTTGGTCCAGTTTGGATTTCACGCGGGCGACGAAGGTCTGAATGTCGGCGTCGTTGATGTTGCGGCGAAAAGCGCGACGAGCGAAGTCACGGAGGATTCGCTCGGCGTCCACCATAGGTTGCGACGACACGACTTCGAAGCGTTCCGGCGAGATGCGAGTCTGCTTTAGATCGCCAAAGATCGCCTTGTGACTCGGCGGCGGCCAGGACTCAAGAATGGGGCCTTCGACATCGACCCATTGGATCACAAGTCCGGGGCCGGTGTACTTGTCAGCACCGATTTTTTCAACCGCAGGAGGGAGCGCTGGCAAGCCTTCGGCGAGGATGCGGATCCGGTTCTCCGGTTCGAGTTGCTCCGTGAACTCGACCACGGTCGGTCTATCGGCGGGAACGGCGAAGTAGTCGATGAGGCGTTCCTCGGTCACTTCTTTGAGTGTGCCGGCGGTGACGCGAAACGCGATGGGTTTGCCTTCGCTTTGGAAACCGTAGCCGGAGATGCGAAAGCGATACCTGCCTCGAACGTGACTGCGAAAGTTCCACATGGTGACGCGTATGTTGGCCGATTCCCAAGTTGCGAAGATGGCAACGCCGTCGTCGGTGTGACGGTAAACACTCCCTGTCGCCTTGACGGACTTCTCTTCTCTAATGTCAAAGCGTTTCTTCTGAATCCACGGCTCCGGCTCATTTGCGATAGCCTCGTCGAGCACACGATCCGCAGCATCAAGATAGTTACGCATCAGAAATGACGAGGTGTGCAACTGCTCCGCGTTGTTATCAAAGCCGTTTGTCGACGTATCCAGCGGCAATAGGTCGGCCAGATCCACCTCGACGCCAAGCAAATCGCGGACGGTGTTCGCATACTCAGCCCGATTCAAACGCCGCATGACTACGCGGCCATCTATTTCCCTGCGAACGCGCTCTGCATTTTCAGCTTGTGTGGTGATCCAGTCCAAGACGCTTTGCACATCTTTCACTGGCGGTCGAGGCTGCTCCTTGGGCGGCATGTTGCCATCCTTGAGTTGTTCCAGCACTGTCAGCCAAAGTTCGCGGTTTTGCTTTTCGGTGAAATCGTCCGCCAGACTCGATACCGTGAAGCCCCCCATCGCTTTTGCACCCGAGTGACATTTCTCACAGTGCTCGGTAAACAATTGCTTGCCTGGAAAATCGGCCTCAGCAACCTTGATGATCGAAGTGACGAAGACTATTGCTATGCAGGCAATGTAGGTCGACGTCACATTCGCGGCATTCCGAACTGCGGAAGATTTCAAAGTGGACACGTTGAGCAATGTGGTAGGTAGAGCTGAAAGGAAAACAAATCGCGATGTTTGCATCTTGATCTGAGAATGACATTGAGGAGGGACCGCGTTCTCGACTACTACTATCTGCGTTTATTATCTGCGTTTATCCAATTTCTGTTTGAGCTCTCTAAGTTCGGCTCTCAAACGCTCGTTCTCTTCTTTCAGTTTCGCAACAATATCGGGCCTATCGGCATCAAGGCGTTCAGAGTCTTCGTGCATTTCGGCAGCCAATCGCTTTTTGGCGGCATGCACGTCACGCTCGATGTCTTCTGCTTTCGTCATGAGCTTGTGAGCCAGATCATGCTCCTCGGCCAACTTGAGGTTTTCCGCTGCAACTCGCAGATGATGCATGCGTTGTCCGACTTTTTCGAGCTTTTCGATTTGAGCTCGGAATTCTGGCCGATGTCCGCTTCTATCATCATGTTGGGTTTGAATTTTATGAAGTGCTTGTTCGATGTTGGCGATCTCTCCTCGAACTTTTGCCAACTCCGAATCCGCTGCATGCTCGTTGAGCATGATTCGCTCTTTGGTAAGCAAATCCTGCAACCGGCCCTTGAGCTTGAAGGCTTCTTTGTCGATGCTGAGAGCGGATTCCTTTTCTCGCCTGCCGCTGGAGTTCGTTTCCAATTGCTCAGCCCTTTCCAGCAGTTTTGCAGCTTCCACCTGGATACGCTGGGCTTGATCCTCGTTCCCTTGATCTGCCAAAAAGGCCGCTTTGGTTCGCATTGCTTTTGCGCGTTCCCGCAACTCGTTGACTTCAGAAGCGAAGAGTGTGCCACCGCTATAGATAAGCAAAAGTGCGAAGATCCCTTTTTTAATCGCTGTGAATTTCATGAGTGTGTCCTTTTGTGCATTTTCTGAGGCCATAATGATAGAACAATAGCCTTGCTCAGGCAGTCGTTGAGTTCGGCAACTTGGGGCACTACATTCTAGCAGATCAAGTCGCGAACGGTCTGATAGGGCTGCCTTGGTTTAAGGGAGCATGCTCACGAATCTTGATCCGTGAGCAAATTCTTGACTCACTTTCCGCCGAAGCTTGATCGAGAATCCGCATCCTGTTAAGATGTCTTACAAGTTGACTTGGTAACAAGTGGCCATGAATTGGGAGATAGTTGATGCAATTGGGAGTAATTGAGCGACGGACCACGGTAGATTTGGTCGTGGACCGGATTGCACGAGTGATCAAAGATCAGAAGCTGGCCGCTGGTTCACGGCTTCCCGGCGAGCATGAGCTGGTGGAACAGCTGCAGGTCAGCCGTCCGGTGCTTCGTGAGGCATTGGCTCGACTTCAAAGCCTGGGTTTGGTCGACATTCAGCGAGGACGCGGAACATTCGTCGGGGATACGAACAGCTTGGCTAACTGTGTGCGATTGCTGCAGTCCGCGGTGACGATTTCGCCGCAGGAGCTGTTGTCGTATGCCGAATTGCGTTCGGCAATTGAAGTCCAGGCCGCTCGACAGGCTGCTGAGAAAGCAACGGCTAAGGACGTCGAACTACTCTCGGCGCTGCTCAAGCAGTTGGATGATGAGGAACTGCCCTATGCAGAAGCGCTTGAAATTGACTTCCGATTTCATCGAAAGTTGATCGACATCGCTGGAAATGTCTTGATGCAAAACCTGATCGAAGTGATTTACGAATTTGTGTTGACCCAAATGGTTCGCACGACACCAACCCAGCGTGAAAATCAACTTGGACGTAAGCTGCACAAAGCTGTCTTGAAAGCGGTTCGCGATCATGATCCCGACGCTGCAGAACTTGCGATGCGCAAGCATATGCAAGCCGTTCTTGATCAGCTTAAGCCATAGGAGTTTACGAATGCGAAATTGTCCTAAAGTATCAGGCTCACTCCGTGTGCCGTCCGCTTGTGTCGCCTTTTTCATAAACCATAGAGCTTTCCAAGCGATCTTTCGTTTCATGGCTCGATTAAGTGCTTGGTGTTGCTTGGTTACGGCAAACGGAGTATGCCTACTACTTTGTTTGACTGCCCACGGGGAAGACGATATTACGCCGGAGCAATTGGAGTTCTTTGAGAAGAAGATACGGCCGGTGCTTGTCGAACACTGTTACGAATGTCATGCTGCCGGCGCCAAGATTATCCAAGCTGGACTACGTATTGATTATCGGGCCGGATTGCTGAAGGGCGGCGACAGCGGTGCTTCAATTGTTCCCAGTGAGCCAGAAAATAGTGGTATTCTCAAGGCGCTGCGATACGAGGATACGGAAATGCCTCCCAAGGGAAAGCTCGCTGATTCAATCATCGCCGATTTTGAAGCTTGGATTGCGATGGGGGCTCCCGATCCGCGTGTGATCGATGAGCTACCGACCGCTCGAGTGATCAACCTCGACGAAGGTCGCAAATTCTGGGCCTTTCAACCGGTTGCAGATCCTCAGCCACCTTCCGTACACAACGAATCGTGGCCGCTTGATCCGGTGGATCGATTTATTCTTGCTAAGCAAGAAGAGGCTGGTATTCAACCCGTGGTCGATGCGGATCGTTACACATGGCTACGACGTGTAAGCCTCGATTTGACAGGTCTTCCGCCGACGCACACCGAGATCGATGCGTTTATTCGAGACAACTCTCCCCATGCCTGCGCGACAGTCGTTAATCGATTGCTCGATTCACGAGCCTACGGTGAACGCTGGGCACGACACTGGCTGGATCTTACTGGTTATGCCGACATGATCGGCACATCGAACAGTGTTTTCGCTGAACATGCTTGGCGTTATCGCGATTACCTTATCGACGCTTTCAGCAACGACAAGCCGTTTGATCGTTTCGTTCGCGAGCAGATAGCGGGCGATTTGATGGAAGCTTCTACACCTCGGGAGAAAGCCAACAACATTACGGCAACTGGTTTTTTGATGCTAGGTGACGTCGAGATTGTCGAACCGGACAAACCGAAGATGGAGACCGATCATATCGATACGCAGGTCAGCAAAATTGGAACAGCATTCCTTGGCATGACCTTAGGCTGTGTGCGATGCCACGATCACAAGTTCGACCCGATTGGAGTCGATGACTACTACGGGATCGCGGGGATGCTACGTAGTTCGCCCTCGACACACAAAATTCCGTTTGGAGTCTGGAGTACGCTGAACGCGACCGAGCTTCCTGAAACTCCTGAGCAGCTTGACGAACGGAAAAAGCTAGAAGAAGAACATACGGGGAAAATTGCAAGCTGGAAGGCTGAGCAAACAAAGCTCAACGATGAGAAAAAAGCGATCGTTGCTCAAATCGCGAAGCTCGAAAAAGCATCTGCCGACGAAAAAGCAGCAGCCACTTCTACTGCGTCGCAGCCAAACGGAGAAGAAACAAAGAATCCGCCGAAAGGCTCTGAGAAAGAGCCAGAAGATAAGTTGACCAAGAAGGAAGGAGACGCTGATGTGCACGGCACAGGGAATGCGTCTGCACCTTTGGAATCGCTGACTAAGCAAAAAGATGAACTGACCGAAAAGCTCAAGAAACTTGATACTGAGATCCGGCATGCAGAGTTCTTCTCCTCGAAGGTTCCCAAAGCTTTCGCAATGCACGATGGCGAGATGCCGGTTGACATGCCAGTCTACATTCGCGGAAACCCGTATGCTCCGGGCAAGATCGTTCGGCGAGGCGCACTAAGAGTCGCTTCGTGGAAGGACTTTCCTGAAATCCCCAGTGGACAAAGCGGACGATTGCAACTGGCTAATTGGGTGGCCGACGCAAAGAATCCACTTACAGCTCGCGTCACCGTCAATCGCATCTGGCAAAAGCTGTTCGGTGAAGGACTTGTGCGATCAATCGATTACTTCGGCGTTCGTGGCGAAGTGCCAATTCATCCTGAGTTACTCGATCACCTTGCTACTCGCTTCATGAAAAATGGATGGTCGCAAAAGAACTTGATTCGCTCGTTGGTCCTTAGTCGTACTTATCGACTCAGCAGCGCGAATCCCAAAGATGTCGGCACAATGGGAGATCCGGACAATCGATTGCTTTGGCGAATGAATCGGCAACGGTTGGACGCTGAAGCGATTCGCGATTCAATCCTCGCGGTCAGCGGTGAACTACGGGAAAGTTATGGAGGGCCAGCATTGGTCCTCGAAGTTGTCGAAAACACTGGGGATTTGGTCCAAAAGGGAGTAAATCCTCCCAACTATAACCACCGCAAATCTCGGCCATCTCAGGAATTTGAACGAACCGTCTATTTACCCGTCATGCGGACCGGCTTTACCAACGACGATCGCGTCAGGACCTTCTTCGATTTTGTGAATCCGGCGCAGATCGCAGGTCAACGCAATCAAACGGTCGTTCCAACTCAGTCGCTGTTCTTGATGAACAACGACCTGTTTCGCAAACGAGCCAAGTCGTTAGTCGATCAACTGCTGGCTGGCTCGTCGTCACATGACGAACGACTGGAACAGCTTTGGGTTCGTGTGCTAGGTCGGCCAATTACAGCCGTCGAGCGACAGGAAGCAAGCTCATTTCTTGAAGAAGCCAAGTCGCTCATTGCGAGCGAAAAGAAAGCGTCCGTTGAATCGCTTGCATGGATCGAGCTTTGCCACAGCTTGATGTCTTCGAATCATTTTGTATTTCGTTTTTGATCCACATTGGTAGGACGGCCTTTCCAGGCCGTCTCGATTTTTGCAGACGGCCTGGAAAGGCCGTCCTACGAAAGGATTGTCCCACCATGATTAACAATTGCATTCCCAATCGTCGTCAATGCTTGCAACATGCCGCTTGTGGTTTCGGTGCACTGGCATTGCACGACATGCTGCATGCGGCGGATAAGGCTTCGGGGGCTCGTGCTCTGGACTTCAGCCCGCGAGCCAAACGGGTCATCTTCCTGTTCATGGCCGGCGGCCCGTCGCAAATGGATCTGTTTGATCCCAAAGAGTACATCAGCGGCAAGCATGGCGAGGCAATCGATTCTCCACTGGACCGCAACGTCACTCAAGTTGGGACGGAAAAGTTTCTTGCGTTGGGTGCGATGGCTCCAGTGAAACCACGAGGTCAGTCGGGGATGATGATATCCGACTTAATGCCGAATCTTGCTGAGATCGCCGATGACATATGTTTGTTGCGTGGAATGAACGCGGACAATCCTCAACACGCGAGTGCTGAGAATCAGTTTCATACAGGCAGCTTCACAGAAGTCCGCCCGTCGATGGGATCGTGGATCAGTTATGGACTGGGAAGCGAGAATCAGAACTTGCCTAGCTTTATCACGATTCATCCGAAGAGCGTTCGCACGTATGGTTCGGCTTTTCTTCCCGCGATCCATCAAGGGACGGCTTTAACCATACCACTCGATAGCAAGAGCTCTCCGATTGCGAACCTCAAAAATGCATCGATAAACGAAGCTGTTCAGCACAAACGACTGGATCTTACTCGTCGTATGAACGAGCGTTTGCTCGATGAGCTTCACGGCGATACGAACATGGAAGGGATGATCCAAAACATGGAGCTGGCATTTCGAATGCAGACTGAGACGCCAAACCTAGTCGACGTTTCGAAGGAGAGTGAAGAGACGCTCAAGATGTACGGCGTCGGAGGCAAAGAGACCGACAAGAATGCGAGGGCCTGCTTGTTGGCCCGCAAGCTTAGCGAATCAGGCGTTCGATTTGTGCAAGTCACGATGGATGGCTGGGATCACCATGGCGACGTTCGCGGCAATCTCCCGAAGCTCTGCAATCAGACCGACCAACCGGTTGCCGCACTCATCAAAGATCTGAAACACCGAGGAATGCTCGAAGACACGCTCGTACTTTGGTCTGGCGAATTTGGGCGCACTCCATGGAGTCAGGATTTGAGCGGAACGGCTCCGATCGACAAACACGGTCGCGAGCATCAGCCACAAAGCTTCTGCGCCTGGATGGCCGGCGGCGGAATCAAGCAAGGGTTTACTTATGGCGAGACGGATCATATGGGCTTTAAAGTCATCAACGGCAAGGTCCACATTCACGATTTGCACGCCACTATGCTGCACTTATTAGGCCTCGATCACACGCGATTGACTTGGCGCAATGTCGGCCGCGACTTCAGGCTCACTGATGTGTATGGCTCGGTAGTAAAGGAAATTTTGTCCTAGTGCCGCATGTTTAACGCCTGCCCTTAACTGCAGTCCGATATGTAGAATGGCCTTTCCAGGCCGTCCTAGGGTATTTCGACGGCCTGGAAAGGCTGTCCTACATTTTCCGAGAGCATCACTTATGAATCATCTCTTCACCATCCTCGTTGCTGTGGCGATCACAAGCACCGCGATGGCCGATGTCCAGACCGAAACCACCACGATACAAATGCGCGATGGCGTGCGACTTGCCACCGACATCTATCGCGATACCGCAGTATCAAAGGCGCCTGTCATCTTAATGCGCACGCCTTATGACAAGTCGAAACAGAAAGGGAATGCGGAAAAGTATGCCGAGGCTGGCTATGTCGTCGTGATTCAGGACTGTCGTGGTACCCGACAATCGGAAGGCGTCCTGGCGCCTTACAACAACGAAGGCCAAGATGGATTTGACACCATCGAGTGGATTACCCGTCAAGGATGGTGCAGCGGTCGTGTGGGTATGATGGGGGGCTCGTACGTGGGCGCTGTGCAATGGCAGGCCGCCGCCGAACATCCGCCCGGCCTAGCAGCGATTGCTCCTCAGGCAACGTGGAGCAGTTTTTATCGTAACCTGTACTTGGGCGGTGCCGTGCGGTTGTCGCTGATTTCAAGCTGGCTGGCGGGCAACACTCCTAAGCCAGAAGGTGTACAACCGGCAGATATGAATGAGGCGCTCCTGCAGCTACCGTTGAGCGATGTCGATAAGGCGATCGGCTGGCCAATGCCATGGCTGGATGCGTACCTCACTCATCCTGAACCGAATGGATTCTGGAAGCGGCTGGATCTGACGGACGAACTGCCCAACTTGAAGATGCCCGCGTTGCATGTCGTGGGCTATTACGACTTCTTCTCACGTGAGTCTGTCGGAAACTTCATGATCATGCAGAAGGCTCGCGATCCGCAGACACGAAAACAACAACGACTGGTCCTTGGTCCGTGGGATCACGGCACCGTTGGCAAGGGAACGGTTGCCGAAGTTGATTTTGGTCGTGATGCTGAAGTTGATACTTTCGCACTACAAGTGGACTGGTTCGATCGCTATCTCAAGCAGGATCGCGCCGCGATCGCCAAGCCGTATCCGCCCGTGCGATATTTTTCTATGGGGGACAACGTTTGGAATGATGCGCATGCTTGGCCACCCGAAGGCTTCTCTGCGACATCGTTCTACTTTCATTCGGCAAGCAAGGCGAACAAACGTAGCGGCTCTGGCAAGATGAACCGCGAAAAACCTACTGGCGAAGAACCCGCCGATACGTTTCGCGCGGATCCGGCGAATCCTGTACCTGCCTGCCCGGTCACGGCGACGCGGCCGATGAAAGCTGCGGTATGGGGCCCCGTTGATCAGAGTGCTCTCGAAGACAGAGATGACATGCTTGTCTATACAAGCGATGTGTTGAATGAGTCGCTCAGCTTTGCTGGCAATGTCGAAGCCAAACTGTTTGTGAGCGCCGACACGCCAGATGCGGATTGGGCAGTCAAGCTGGTCGATGTCCGGCCGGACGGTTTTGCTCAAAATCTTGCGACAGGCATTCTTAGAGGTCGATATCGAGACTCGTTGCTTGAACCATCGCCGCTGCAACCCGGCAAAGTGTACGAGATCACTGTGGATCTTGGCCCTTGTGCCGCAACGATTGCCAACGGACATCGACTTCGAGTCGACATCTGCGGTTCTCTGTTTCCTCTGTATGATCGGAATTCGAATACTGGTGAAGGCCCGTTCGGCGCCAGGACATTGATATCAACGGAGTCGGTCTATCACTCGTCGTTAAAGAGTTCCCGGATTGTTCTGCCAGTAAAACAGTAGACTGACGATTCCGAATACCTATTACTTCACCGATCACCAATCACAACCCCAGTTTGATTGATGATTGTCGATTGATGAGTGTTGATTTTTGAAGTGCTGGGACTTGGGTGTGTGTGTGTTCGTGTTTCTCCTTCGCCGGTCGCAAATCATCATCATCAATCATGCCCCAAATCGAGATCCTAACATGACCAGCTGGAAAGTAGGCATATTCTGTGTGTCCTCAGTAATTCAAAGGTCGGCCATTGTACCTAGTGTGTGCCTGTTAGTCTCCGTTGCTGCGTCAAATTTAACCGCTTCGGATCTACCCAAGCCAATTGGCGAACTGATCCAGCGAACTTGCTTCGAATGCCATAATGGCACATCGGCAGAAGGTGGACTGGACCTGACGTCACTTGCCTTTGATCTGGATGACCGACGACTGAGAGAGCGTTGGATTCTGATTCATGATCGTGTCAAGTCGGGTGAAATGCCGCCTGATGATTCAAGTCTCACAGACGGTGATCGACAGTCACTTGAGAGATCATTGAACGACCTAGTGGCAAAAGCAGATCGTGAGGATGTTTTGGCCAACGGTCGCGGGCCCTTGCGACGACTCAACCGTGACGAATACGAACAGAATTTGCGGGACGTACTGCAACTGCCACTGCTGGATATTCGCGATATGCTTCCGGCAGATCGAGAAGCCCATCGGTTCAACAAGACCGCATCCGCACTCGACATGTCACGCGTGCAGTTGGCTGCCTACCTCGATGCCGCTGACACGTCGTTGCGACAGGCGATGGCTGGCGGACCCGAGCCGCCACCGGTCACCAGTTATCGCGCGGCGGGGACGCAGTTGTTTTCGGATACCAACACCTTTGGCGAACGCGAAGCGATGTTCTTTGCGAAGGACAATAAGGCGGTTGAAACGAAGGAGCTCGACAAACTAAAAGACGATCCGACACTTGAACTCGCGCTGTTTAGATCGGCTCATTGGCCCTATTTCGGATATCCCCGCGGCTTCGTTGCCAAGCTACCGGGAGAGTACCGAGTCCGCTTTTCGGCCCGGGCCGTGTTGCAGACCGAAGGCTATCAGCTCAAGCCGGCCACTGATCCGGTGCCGATGACGTTTCGAGCGCGGAAGCCATCTGGCCCGGATGTCTCTGGCGATGTTCGGGCAACGGGAGGAATCATCGACATTCAGCCCGAGCCCAGAGTTTACGAGACTACCATTCGACTGCTGCCGACCGAGACATTTGAGTACAGTCTGTTAGGTCTGCCGGTCCCACTGGCTCGCAATCTCAACGGTGGACCGCCGACGTATCGTTATCCGCCGTTTCCCGATGGTGGCCAACCGGGGGTTGCCTTTCAGTGGCTGGAAGTTGAAGGACCGATCAGTCCGGATTCATGGCCGCCACCGTCACATCGCGTCTTGTTTGATCAGAGTGGGATAGGCTTCCAGCCTGTCGATGCGCCGAAAAATCCAGACAGGCAGGATGCCTATCCCACGGAAGCCAAACGACTTCTTCGGCGTTTCGTAGAGATCGCTTCTCGCGAACCTGTGCCAGAAGACGCATTGCTCCGGTTCGAACAACTCATTCTCAAGCGGCTCGAACAGGGGAGCTCGTTCTCTGAAGCGATGCTCGTCGGCTATAAAGCCTTCCTGTGCTCCAGCCACTTCCTCTATCTTCACGAACCCGTAGGACGGCCTTTCCAGGCCGTCGAAAAGAAAGTGAATGAACATGACGGCCTGGAAAGGCCGTCCTACGCGATCGCCTCACGGCTGTCCCACTTTCTTACGAACACCAGACCCGATGCAACGCTCATGGCACTTGCCGCGGCCGGGAAACTACGCGATGCCAAGACGCTCCGCAACGAAACCGAACGACTGATCGACAGCCCCGGCTTCGATCGCTTCGTTCAGAACTTCACCAACTACTGGCTCGACCTGCGAAACATCCGACGCGACGAGCCCGACATTCGGCTGCATCCTGAGTATCGTTTCGATGACTATCTGATCGAATCGATGCAGCGCGAGACCCGGACGTTTTTTACTTCAATGATTCGAGACAACCTGCCGTCGAGCGTGCTGATCGATGCAGACTTTGTGTACGCAAATGATCGACTCGCTCGGCACTACGGATTGGCACCGGTCAGAGGGTCAAAGATGCAAAAAGTTGAATTGCCGGGTGACAGTCCCTACGGCGGTCTGTTGACGCAGGCGGCCATTCTCAAAGTGACCGCCAACGGCACATCGACGTCGCCGGTCGTTCGCGGCGCGTGGATCATGGAGCGTTTGATCGGCCAGCAACCCCCGCCACCTCCAGCGAGCGTCCCTGCTGTCGAGCCTGACATTCGCGGCGCTAAGACGATACGCGAGTTGCTGGCTCTGCATGCCAAATTGGAATCATGCGCTGGTTGTCATGCAAGGTTCGATCCGGTTGGTCTGGCGTTGGAAAACTTCGACATCCTTGGTAGTTGGCGAACACGTTATCGCGGACTCGACGCGGGAGAACACATTGCCGGGATAGACCGTGCGGGCCACGATTTCACCTACGCACTTGCTGAACCGGTGGACGCCAGCGGTCAACTGCTGGATGGTCGCCGCTTTCGAGACATCCACGAACTAAAGGCCATTCTTGCAGGCAATCCTCGGCAATTGGCTCGCAATCTTCTGCACCAGTTCACGCTGTACGCGACCGGAACTCCGTTGCGATTTGCGGATCGTGCAGAGATCGAATCGATTCTCGATGCTTGCGAAGCAGATGGTTACCGAGTTCGTGATCTTGTGCATGCGTTGGTGCAGAGTACGGTGTTCGTGGGGATGAAAATTGATTGATGATTGATGATTGATGATTTGTGAAGGAAGAAAGATGAAGGAAGAATGATGAAACGCTCAAGACACACACCCAACTACCAGCACTTTACGAATCACCACTCATCAATCGACAGTCATCGATCCAATGTCTCGCGCCGTTGGTTTCTACGCGGTGCGGGTGTCACGCTTGCATTACCGCTGCTGGACAGTTTGCGTTCCGTTTCGGCGAAGCAACCGAAAGCGGAACGGCCGCGGCGGATGCTGTTGATCTCGAACAATCTTGGCGTGCTGCCGAAGCAATTCTTTCCGGAGACATCTGGGCGAGACTACGAATCTTCTCCCTACTTGAAAGATCTGGCCGAGTTTCGCGCAGACTTCACGGTGATCAGTGGTCTCTCACATCCTGATGTAGACGGTGGTCACAGCACGGAGAACTGCTTTCTCACTGCAGCACGTGGCCCGACCAAAAGTGGCTTTCGAAATACGATCTCGCTCGATCAATTCGCCGCTGAACGGCTTGGCCCAGTGACTCGGTTTCCCACGCTCAACCTGGGTGTGAACATCGACAAGGCCAACCGCAGTCTTTCCTGGACGCGCGATGGCGTCCTACTCCCCGCGGAAGAGAGTGCCTCTGCTTTGTTCCGCAAGATGTTCGTCCAGGGCGATAAGGCTGCAGTCGAACGCCAACTCCATCAACTCGACGAACGAGGCAGCATTCTCGATACGCTGCTGGATGATACGCGGCAGTTCCGCAGCCATCTTGGTCGCGACGATCAAGCACGACTCGACCAGTACCTCACATCCGTCCGGGAGATCGAAGAGCGACTGCATACAGCTCGCCAATGGGAACTGCGTCCAAAACCGTCAACTGATCAGCAACCGCCGGATGACATTCGCGACCAGAAGTTGTTCTTCGAGAAGTTCGACTTAATGCTATCGATGGCGAGGCTGGCGCTGGAATCGGATTCGACGCGGATCGTCACGCTGATGGTCGATGCCTTTGCAACTCCGGTCTTCAACCTGCATCCCGATCAGAACACGACCGATGGCTACCACAATCTTAGCCATCATGGTCAGTCAGAGTCGAAGGTCCAACAACTCATCGACGCCGATCATCAGCAAATGACGCTACTCCGCAAGCTGTTCGGACAGCTTGCCGAAACCCATGAAGGTGAAGACCGGTTGTTGGACCGCACGATGATCCTGTTTGGCAGCAACATGGGTGACGCCAACACGCACGACAACACCAACCTGCCGATTCTGCTCGCTGGCGGCGGCTTCAAGCACGGCCAGCACCTCGCCTTCCGGCGGGATCACGACAAACCGCTGTGTAACCTATTCGTCACGATGCTTCAGCACCTCGGCATTGAGGAAGACACGTTCGGCAGCAGCACAGGAACCTTGACTGGGCTGAATTCATGAGACGAATGCCATCGCAACTTCGTAGGACGGTCTCTCCAGGCCGTCGTGTTCAAATCATCTGGGACGGTCTGGAAAGGCCGTCCTACTTTGCATTCGCACTCTTCCTGATGGCCGTTGCCTCGCATGCGTCGGAATCGATCGATTTCGCGAAGCAAGTACTGCCGGTGTTGGAGAAACATTGCATAGAGTGCCACGGCACAAAGAAACAAGAGTCCTCGCTGAGATTGGACAGTCGAGCTGCATTGATCCAAGGAGGGGACTTTGGCGCGGCCGTCATCCCCGGTGATCCGGATAACAGTCATCTGATCGAAGTCATCACCTCGAAGGACGAGGACACGCAGATGCCCCCGAAAGGTGATCGTTTGAGCGCACAGGAGATTGAGTCGCTCAGAACCTGGATCGCAGAGGGAGCTATGTGGCCGGGGCAAATGGAGGGAACCGAACCGTCAAAAATCACGAACACTCATTGGGCCTTTCAGCCACTTGCGAACCACTTTGAACATGAATCCGTGGATGGATTCGTTCGTGCCGAGTTGGCGACGAAGGGTTTGGCGATGTCACCTGAGGCGGATCGACGCACGCTGGCCCGTCGCACCACACTCGATCTCACAGGCTTGCCCCCAACGCCTGAGGAAGTAGAAACATTTCTAAACGATCGAGATAGGGACGCCTATGAGAAGCTTGTCGAAAGATTGCTCCGCTCGCCTCGATACGGGGAACGTTGGGCACAGCATTGGCTCGATGTTATTCGTTATGCCGACACTCGCGGATATGAATTCAACACGCTTCGCGATCATGCATGGCCGTTTCGCGACTGGGTGATCGAAGCGATCAACAACGATTTGCCATACGATCAGTTTCTTTTTCAACAGATCGCAGGAGACACGATCGGCATCGATCCAGCAACGGGCTTCCTCGTAACTGCGCCCCTTCCCACGCCCCCCGAAGTTGGCCAAGAGCAGAATGCCATCAAGCAGGCTCGTTACAACGCACTCGATGAGATCGTGCAGAATGTCGGTGCGTCAATGCTGGGTCTCACCGTCGGTTGTGCTCGCTGCCACAATCATAAATTCGACCCCATTTCGATGCGTGATTATTACCGAGTCGTTTCAGTCTTTTCGGGAGTGCAATACGACAACCGGCCGTGGCGGAGCGGAGAAGAAAAGGAGCGTCTGAAGGAGCTCAAGGAAATCGAAAGCCGCATGGTAGAACTTCGTTTGAAACTTGCGAAATTTCCACAATGGCGAGAATCCGACAACGGGATAACCACCGATCACTTTCAACCTGTGCTGGCGAAGTGGGTGCGCATGAGCATTCTGTCTACGGATGCTACCAGCGAAGGCCCTGCATTTGATGAAATCGAGGTATGGACCGCTGCGCAAGATAATGCTCCATCCAAGTCCGTGGGGCTACAAAGCAACGGTGGCCAAGCCACTAGTTCCGGAGCAGCTTCGCAACTCGGCAGCAAAGACGAGTTTCTCAATGACAACAAGGTCGGCGCGAAGTCGACCTGGGTCGCCGACCGACGTCCTCCAGTCTGGGTACAAATCGAGCTGACACAACCCTATCTCATCGATCGATTGCTCTGGAGTCGTAACCGCGATCTCGCAAACTCCGATCCTGCTGCGCATGCAGTTCGACTGACTTCGGTTTGGCGAATCGAGGTTGCGGAAATCGAGGGAGAATGGCGCACCATTGTCGATGAAAGTCGCAGCATCGGACTCGATGCATCCGCGATCGCACAGCGCCGCGAGATTGAAACCGAATTCGAAAAGCTCAGAGTTACGGCTACGAGATTGCGTATTCGCCCTCAAGTGTTCGCGGGCAAGTTCACTGGGCCCGAATCGATCCATATACTGATGCGGGGCGATCCGCAACAGCCACGTGATCTTGTTGGCCCTGGTACGCTGAGCGTCTTGGATGGATTCGAACTCCCCGCTGAGACTGAGGAAGGCGAACGCCGCGCCAAGTTCGCACGTTGGCTCACCGCACAAGCCGCATTCCTCACTGCCCGTGTTGCCGTTAACCGTGCATGGCATCACCATTTCGGCTCAGGTCTCGTCGATACGCCAAGCGACTTCGGTACTGTCGGTAGCCGGCCTGTAAATCAACAGCTTCTCGATTGGCTCGCCCGTCAGTTCATCGCCAACGGTTGGTCAATCAAGCATCTGCACAAACTGATCGTGACAAGCGCTGTCTATCGTCAGTCCAGCCAGCCCGAGAAGATGGCTATAGCCGCAGACGCCAGCTCGCGCCTATTGTGGCGTTTCCCTCCGCGCCGACTGGATGCTGAGGCAATTCGCGACTCCATGCTTTCGGTCTCAGGTGCGCTCAATCTCACGATGGGAGGGCCTGGAGTCGACATCTATAAACCCAAAGGGAGCTTCGATCAGTGGAAGCCCAAGGAAGACCCAGGGCCAGAATCCTGGCGGCGCATGATCTATCTTGCCAAGATGCGAGGCGCCGACGACGGCATGTTCAAGACACTGGATCTGCCCGACTGTGGCCAAGTCCGCGCAAAACGAAGCGAATCCACCACGCCGTTGCAAGCACTGAACTTGCTCAACGGCCGGTTCGTGCTCGAGCAATCAGCGAAGTTTAGCCAACGCGTCCAGCTTGATTCCGCCAGCAGCTTGGAATCGCAAATCCGTCACGCTTTCGCTTTTGCACTTGGGCGTCCACCGACAGCAACCGAACTCGAGGCCTGCGTCACTGCGGCTAAGGCGGACGGCCTCGAAACCGTCTGTCGCGCCCTTTTCAACTCGAACGAATTTCTCTTTATCCAGTGAAAGGAATGCGCCAAACGATGAAATGCACGCATCCCGTCCAGCAACTCGGGCGTCGTAATTTCCTTTCCAATTTCGCCACCTCGGCCGGTGGCATCGCATTGTCGCATTTGCTCGCTCGCGATGGCCTGTATGCTGCCGAAGAAAAGCCAACTCCATTCCGCCCAAGCATCGATCCAGCTCGCCCATTTGCCAAACGGCAACCGCATTTCGCAGCGAAAGCGGAGCAAGTCCTCATGATCTTCTGCGCCGGGGCAGTCAGCCACATTGATACTTGGGACTATAAACCCGAGCTCTACAAGCATCACGGCCAAGTTCCACCCAATGCGCCGAAAGTCACGTTTGAAGGGCCAATCGGCAATCTTGCACAACCTTTTTGGGAGTTTAAGCCGCGAGGTCAATGCGGCAAGATGATTTCCAATCTCATGCCCCATCTAGCCGAACTCGCAGACGACATCTGTTTCATTCATTCTCTCACGGCGAAGAACAGCGCTCATACGCAAGCGGAAAATTTCCTCTCCACCGGATTTACCTTCGAAGGCTACCCCAGCCTCGGTGCTTGGACGACGTACGCGCTTGGCACGATCAATGAAAACTTACCTAGTTTCGTCGCAATCGCCGATCCGCGTGGTCGCTCGCAGGCTGGGCCGAACAACTGGGGCAGTGGTTTTCTGCCTGCAACCTTTCAAGGGACGGCATTCAGCGCGTCAGAGCCACCACAGAACCTTCGTGCTCAAGGGTTCAAGGAAGGTTCAAACAAAACGACTGTCGATCTACTCACCAAACTCAATCACGAACACTTGGTCCGTTACCCGGGGGATACCGATCTAGCAGCTCGCATCAGTAGTTACGAGCTTGCCGGCCGCATGCAAACCAGCATCCCCAGCCTCATGGACCTCACTCAGGAAAGCGCAAAGACACTCGATAGCTACGGCGTGAACTCCACCAACACAATCAAAGCCGAATACGCTCGCAATTGTCTACTCGCGCGCCGTTTGTTGGAGCAAGGTGTGCGCGTCGTGCAACTCTTTAATGGCGCGTACGCAAGCGGTGGCAAACTCAATTGGGACAGCCACTCCGAAATCGTCAAGAGCCATGGGACGCACGCCGAAATACTCGACCAGCCAACCGCCGCGTTGCTCAATGATCTCAAGCAGCGAGGCCAACTCGCCAAAACGCTCGTCGTCTGGTGCACCGAGTTTGGTCGTTTACCATTCATGCAGGCCAACGGCACAGGTCGCGACCACAACATCGACGGCTTCACTTGCTGGCTCATGGGAGCAGGAGTGAAGCCTGGTATCAGCATCGGCAGCACTGATGAACTCGGATGGAAAGCCATTGAAAACGTTAAAACCCTGTACGACTTCAACGCTACGCTCCTTCACCTACTCGGTCTTGATCACACGCGGTTGAGCTACTATTTCAACGGCACCGAACGACGACTCACCGATGTGCATGGGCATGTCATCGAAGACATCCTCGCATAGTATTCGCACAGCACAACCCATCGAATGTGGCTCATAGGCCATTTGAGTCGAGCGTCAAAACCGCGGAGGAAAAGGCAAAACAACGAACCGGCCCAATACCATCTCTCAGTCCAAGTCCTTCAAAAATCGCCACTCATCAATCACCACTCATCAATCAACTGTGATTTATGGTAGGCTATTTGTGATTGACGATTCAGATTTTTCGTGCCCCGCCGGAAGCCTGCTAGCTTTTCATCCATGAGAACTCTACTACTATTTTTAGCGTCGTTCCTCTTCGTCACTGATGCACGGGCACAGACCATTAACAAGCTCGACAAGCCATCGTTGCTCCCTGCCAACTGGGACGCGGCGCTGGCTGGTGACATTGTCATGCAGCGTCTTTTCAAGATAAGTGCGGCACAGGTTAAGGGAGCGCATGATGCGGAGTTCGTTTGCGTCGGCGAGCGTGCCTACATCGTCGAGCACGACAATGATGTCGCTCCTGGCCACGGTGCTGGCGCGGCGATGTATTGCGTACTGACGGTAGTGAACCTAAAGACGCTGGCAGTGGAAAAGACCATCCCAATGGCTCGAGCAGGCCAGGCGTTTGCAAACGTCACCCTGCCGGAGGCGCAGGTCTTCGTGCCGCGCATCATTCGCAAGGACGACCACACGCTGCGGACTTACTTCTGCAGCCAGCCATCCAAGGAACAGGCAGTGACATGGTTTCGTGACTTCGATCTTCGCACACAGACCTTTGAGGAGAGCATTCACAAGGCGAAGCTCAAAACAGCGGCAGGGACCTTCGACATGGAGCCGCGTCATTTTCATGCTGACGCAGCGGCGCATGGCTTCACGAAGCCGCCGGTTCGCGAAGGGCTCTACATCTTCGATTCATTCAAAGAGTTCGACGGTCGCCGCTACGTAGCCCTCAACAACTTCCCGGGCAAGCAAAACGCCCTTGCCGTGTTGCAAGATGACTTCACCACTTTCGAGATCATCGGCCACTACAACGAGCCGCAGTCGCAGCAGCTCAGCGAGTCGGCGGTGAACCGTTTGCCTGACGGCACTTGGATGGCAATCTGTCGCAACGACGCGGGCAACTATCACTTCACGACGAGCAAAGAGGGCAAGACATGGAGCGTCGGCCAGACGATGCCGTTTGTGCCCAACGGCCTGAACTCGAAACCGACTTTCGACAAATTCGGTGGCGTCTATTATCTAGGCTGGCAGGAAAACACTCGCTTCCACGATTGCAATCGCAGCGTCTTCAACGTGGACATCTCCAGCGATGGTAAGACATGGGAACGCAAGTACCGCTTCGAGTCGCCGCACTCATTCCAGTATCCGACCTTCCATGTACACGACGGCACGATTTGGCTCACCGTCACGCAAAGCGATCACAGAGGCTCCTCCGACCGTATCATGTTCGGTAAGTTGGAGGATGTTGGTCGGTTCGAGCCGCAGACCGGCCAAAAGCGAATCGCTTGGGCACCGCCCCCTCCCATCGAGTCTGCAATCATCAAAGGTGGTGTGAAGCTCTTCACCGACCGCGACTACGTCATCCAGGAATTTCCCGAGCAGGTGCGCGACCTGCCGTTCTTCCGTACGAGCATCGAGAAGACCGACGTGGAGGTCACCAAACCTGGCAAACTCTTCGCGCTCACGCCGACAATTCGACCAGGGGCCGCGAGCCAAGAGGAAGCGCTTCGCAAAGCGGGCTTCACCAAAGTGGACGTGCCCGAGGTTCAGCTATTCCCCGGCGAGATCAATCGTGTGAGCCTTTTCCACAAAGAGGTTAAGAGTGGCGAGCGAATAAAGTTCAACAAGATGGTGCTGTTGGCGCTTGCGGATGGTGCGGCTGTTTCAAAGCCGGGGCTCAACGCGCCGGTGGTGATTTCAGATCCAGGTGCGTCGTTTCAAGACGAAGCCCGGTCGGGCGCAATGATCATCGGCATGGATCGGACACCGAAAGGCCGCATCTGGGGTTGCTGGACTGGCACGGGTGACAAGAAGGATGGTTACTTTCTGCTAGCAACAAGCGATGATGCAGGCACCACATGGTCGAAACCGCGTCTAGCTGTCGGCGCGCGGACGGCCCCCGAACAGAAGCTCAGCGGCGCGCTGGTGGGCAATTTGTGGAGCGATCCGAAAGGGCGATTGTGGTTGTTCTTCGATCAGCAACTCGGCGATCCTCAGAAACGGATCACGAACTGGTTTATCCGCTGCGATGATCCCGATGCCGCTGAACCCAAGTGGTCCGATCCGATTCAGTTCGCCGAGGGTTGCACGCTGAACAAGCCGACGGTGCTAAAGAGCGGCGACTGGTTGTTGCCGGTCTCCGATTGGCACAAGAAAACAGCGAGGGTTTATGCCTCAATCGATGAAGGCATTACCTGGAAAGAACGTGGTAGCTTGCAGTTCCCGGATTGGGAGTTCGACGAGCATATGACGGTCGAGCTGCGCGATGGCCGCTTGTGGATGCTAGCGCGTACGAAGGGCCAGCCACACGAGAGTTTTTCCAGCGATGGCGGTAAAACCTGGAGTGAACCGCGTCAGGCCGCGACGGTGCAAAACATCAATGCGAGATTCTTTCTCCGTCGACTGAAGTCCGGTCGCATCTTGTTGGTGAAGAACGGCTCGCCCACCGAGCGTCTGCAAAAGCGAACGCACTTGAGCGCATGGCTTTCCGAGGATGATGGTCAGACGTGGAAAGGCGGTCTGCTGCTCGATGATCGCAATGCGGTGTCGTATCCCGATGGTTTCGAATCGCCCGATGGCCTGATCCACATCCTTTATGATTGGAACCGTCACACTGACGCGGAGATCTTAATGGCGAAATTCCGTGAAGAGGATGTGCTCGCCGGCAAGATCGTCTCGCTCGGCGCAAAGCTTCGCATGCTAGCTAACAAAGCGAGTCTACCGGTAGCAATTCGTCCAAGCGATAAGTGGTCCTTGCAAGCGATCGAAGACGCGAAACAAGATCGCACCAGCATTCCGTACGATGGCATAACTCCCAACAAGATGGTGTGCGACACAACGCTGCGACCTATGCCTGATAACTCGTGGATTATCTCGATGCTGGCAGGCGATGACTTTGAACCATCGCCGAAGAACTACATCGGTATCACACGCAGTACCGATGAAGGCCGCAGTTGGTCTCCTTTATCAACCGTCGAGACGACGTTTCCTCATAGTGGAGTGACAAGCGGCCAGGGGGCGACGGAGATCATGACGATCGGAAATCGCACTACGATGTTCTTTAGCACGCATTCGCAGACCTGGGGCCGCGATTGGCAATCGTGGCAGATGCATAGCAACGATAGCGGTCGAACTTGGGGCAAACCTGAATCGATGCCGGGTCGCTTGGCGAAGTTGACATTCATTCGTGGGCACATTATCAAGCGCAATGGCGATATCCTGATCCCTTTCCAACATTACCTCGGACCTCCGGATGGTACTCCGGAACCTCCGCAAGAGGGAAAACCGTGGCACAAGACGTTAGTACACTACGTTAGTAATCCGCGTAACGGAGTACTCATCAGTCGCGACGGCGGAAGGACATTCTCCGAGCACGGCAACATCCGCATCACCGACGACGACCGGTATCATGGATGGGCTGAAAACAGTCTCGTCGAGTTGGCTGACGGTCGGGTTGCGATGGTGATCCGCGCGGACCGACTCGGCGGAGTCCTCTATTACGCCGAGTCGAGCGACGGCGGTCAAACATGGCCAATGTTCGCGACGAGGACCATGATCCCCAACCCCGGTTCCAAGGCAATGCTCTACAGTTTGGGAGGCGACAGCGTAGCCATGCTGCACAATCCCAATCCCAAGCATCGAAGTCCAATGGCACTTTGGATTAGCTTCGACGGCATGAAGACCTGGCCATATCAGCGCGTGTTACAAGCCGAGTCCTGCGACGGTCCGGGAGGCCGCATGAACTATCCCGATGGCTTCGTCAGCGCCGACAAGCAATGGCTGCACTTCGCCTTCGACGACAACCGCCATCGCTGCGTCCACTATAGCGTCAAACTTCCGCCGCAGTAAATCTACGTGCCTTTGTGCCTCTGTGAGAGACTGCTTCACTAGGCCACGACCTCGAGGCCAGAACAACGCAGGATCATCGCTGGCTGGATGTGAGACTGCGGCGGTAGTTACCGGGCGTGACCAGCGCATTAACTTGCCAGTAGAATCATTACGGCGCGGATTGCTCGGCCAAGCAAGTATCCTTACGATCACAGCGAATGGAGTTGAGACCTCACCCGTGAAACGCGGTGTCTGGGTACTTGAAAAACTATTCGGCACACCACCTAGTCCACCACCGCCGGATGTGCCACCGGTTGAGCCCGACATTCGTGGAGCTACCACCATTCGCCAGCAGCTAGAGAAACATCGTAATGTTCAAGCCTGTGCTGACTGCCACGCCAAGATCGATCCGCTTGGCTTCGTGCTCGAAGCTTACGATCCGATTGGCAAATTCCGCAGCGCCTATGCAAGTGGAGCTGCAATCGATACGACTGGCGAATATCGCGGCCAACGCTTCAGCAGTCCGAACGACATTCGAGCCTATCTCGTCCAACACCCCGATCTCCTCGCGCACAACCTCGCCGATCGCCTCGTTACCTATGCCCTCGGCCGCCCGCTCGGTTTCGCCGACCAGCCTGCTCTTCGCCGCCTCCAATCCGATTGGAAAGCGAAAGGCTACGCCCTTCGCGAAATCATATATCTCATCACGACTAGCGAGCTGATGCGTCAACCGCCCGGCAAACCTGCCACCCTGCGCCTCACCACACCACGCAGTGCATGGGAGCAGCTGCCCGGTGCCGTGGCTGGCCAACCGGTCGAAGACTTGATCAACCGCTGCATCGCCGGCCTAGCCATGCGGATAAACCGCCAGCGTCACGTCATCATCGGCACCGGTGGTGTCTTCACCGCAGCTGATGCTTACCGCAAACTTCGCCTCGGCTCCTCGCTCGTGCAAATCTACACCGCCCTCATCTATGAAGGCCCCGGCGTCATTGCGCACATCAACCAAGGGCTACGCAGCCTGCTCTTGAAGGATGGGTTTAAGAATGTGAGCGAGGCCATCGGTGCTGATCTCCAACAAGCATGACTTTTCTGGCATCACTTGGTGACGTAGTTGTACCCGAGATACGAAAGGTACTCGATGGCGACGACCTAATATGGAAGTATTGGTGCATCCGCCTAATTGGCCAAATGGAACCTTCATGTTCAGAGAATTTTCGCCGCGACCTCGAACGTCTTACAGCAAACCCAACTGACTCTGAACGGTACGAAGAACTCGATGAAGTGGCGGCAGCTGTACTTGCCGATGTAGAAAATCGCGAACGGAAAAGCGGATAGACCGGGTAAGAAAGCTCGTTGCCGGGTACTCTCCCTATACAACCATATGCGCGGGGCCGCATACGGCGGTTCGACGAAAGGGAGTAACCTCTGCCTAGAGTGTTTTTAGGCTCAAGACCCGTTTGGGTTTACAGCGTAAGACTTTTCCATGCGCACTCCCTGGCGATGGTCTGGGGGATTGCCACGGTCTTTTGTTGTCTCTTGGCTGGCCGCGGATTGGCGACGTCCAGGCACCACTGCCCGACTCGCACCGGTTTGACACGCCGGAGCGTCGCCGTATGCTCTGCTTCTAGCTAAACATTCATCTCCAGGCAACTCGCATGCCAATTCAAACAGCAGATGGGATACATTTAGAACGTGTTTACCGGCGCCTCGCCGGAGAATCACTAGTTCGAAGGTAAAGTAATCATGATGTCTTGGATCAACCTTTTCTTCGGCACGCGTGAGAAAGGAACCCCTCAAAAGCGGGAGACATTGCGATGGACCAGTCATCGTGGCGATGAATGGTGGTGCGATGAGGCCTCCGCTGGATTCAGTTGTGGGAATTTTACGATCGGCAGTTTTGGGCGATTTACCACTGCTTCACGTGCAATGGAACTCATTCGTGATGCGCGGGATGCTTTTCCGGACGCTACAGTTGACATTTACCTTGATTCAAGCACCGAGTCCGTTGTAAGGATGCTCAACGAAAGAGGATTGCTCGTGACGCGAGACATCGAACTCAGCCCAAGAACTCGAGTTGCCAGGGTGGAAACCATATCTATTGGCGACTCGAATTTGCTGCTTAACACAACACTTCCAAACAAAACCGATGAACCCAAACGGTGAATCGAGCGTTTCCTGCAATTAACTTTTTTCGCCGCCGCTGGATTATCGGAGACGTTTATCCTTCCGGGAGAGCCCATGAGCTGGCAAGTTGCTTTTTCTGTATTTTTGGGTTTGCCTGCGTCGCTCTTGCTTCCGACCAGACCACCCCTGCCCAACTCGCTCCGGTTTGACACGCCGGAGCGCCGGTATTTACTCCGCACCAAGCCAAACATTCAACTCCAAGCAGCACGCCAAGCCCAATCAAACGGCCAGATGGGGTACACTGTAAATGTGCTTACCGGCACCGCGCCTGGGAATTACAAGTTTTGCCAAGAGAGCTATGGAACCCAATCACGACTTCGCGTTCAAGCTTAAGATTTGGGATCGCATTCAAAATGGGATTGCGACGCAAGAAGAACATGCACTCGCAATGAAATGGAGTGAGGATTACATCGCCTCAAACGCTCAAGTTGACGTGACGCCATTTCATGAACAATGGCGAGCGCAGCATGATGTTTGTCCCTTTGAATGCTGGACAGACGACGGTTACGATCCAACTCGCTCTCCTATACCCAGAGACATCCAGCTTTTGTCTGCAATGGACCATGGCAAATCCGACATCGACAATGGAGGGTTCTATCAGTTCTTTAACAACGGTTCCGGTGTGT
>CANHVO010000025.1 GCA_947463915.1 Planctomycetaceae bacterium | reverse complement strand
TTATTGGGTCTAGATCACGAGCGGCTAACCTACAGGCACACCGGCCGAGACTATCGCCTGACAGACGTAGCGGGACGGGTGGTCAAAGAGATTCTGGCTTAGAACCAGCTGGCAACCCGAAGCGTAAGCGAGGAACCATAGCAACCCGAAGCGTAAGCAGAGCCACCGCTCCAAGCATCTTTGCGACGCCAAGTAGTAGCCACCGGCGCAAGACGGTTTAGCATGCAACTTTCCCTCAATGGTTAATTCAAGTTAGAATCTTCGGGAGGGCGAGGCTCCTGCCGAGCCATTGCGTCGCCAGCTCGGCAGGAGCCTCGTTCTCCCTTCTGTTTTCAATTGACGGACCGCCGAACCTGGCATCTATCTAACTTGTCAGCTTACCAAAACGGTTTGTCTTGGTTACAAATCCTACGTCCACTAATTCCTTCCGACAAAACAGGGTTCTTCCGTGATGCCATTTCGCTTAGATGAGCTTCGAGCCGGTCAAGAGATTGTATACAGGTACATGAAGCCGACGCTTGCTCACGCTTGGCCGTTGCTGGCAGAGCGATTGGGGACTCGCGTCGTGGTCAAGCACGAGAATCACACTCCTGCGGGAGCGTTCAAGGTGCGAGGAGGATTAACTTACTTCGATCGGCTGAAGCAACGCGAACCCAATTGTCGTGGGGTGGTAAGCGCTACGCGAGGCAACCACGGTCAGTCGGTGGGGATCGCGGCAAATCGCAATGGAATTCACGCTACGATTGTGGTCCCAAAAGGGAACAGCGTTGAGAAGAACGCGGCGATGCGAGCACTCGGTGTTGAGCTCATTGAGTATGGTGACGATTTCCAGGCTAGCCGAGAGTATGCGCAGAAGCTGAGCGAAGAGCGGCAGTTGCATATGGTCCCCAGTTTTCACATGGATCTTGTTCTTGGGGTATCGTCTTATTGGCTCGAGTTCTTTGAGGCGGCGCCGGAACTACAGCGAGTTTATGTACCAATAGGTATGGGGTCTGGCATCTGTTCGGCGATAGCTGCTCGCGATGCATTAGGGCTGAAGGTAGACGTAATAGGCGTGGTGTCGACGCACGCACCTGCATATGCACTCTCGATCGAAGCGGGCAAGGTAATTGAGGCCCCAGCCACGACGAAGCTTGCGGATGGAATGGCTTGTCGAAAACCCGACGTCGAAGCGTTAGAGATCATTCGACGAGGCGTTCGGGAAGTTGTCTTGGTCACAGACGACGAGGTTGCTGAAGCGATGTGCATTTATTTTTCGGACACACACAACGTCGCCGAAGGAGCCGGCGCGGCACCTTTGGCCGCGGCTTTGAAACAGGTGCGTTCCGGTACGAGCGGAGAACGCGGAACAGTCATTGGCTTATCGCTATGCGGAGGCAACGTCGACTCAGATGTCTTCGCGAGTGTATTGTCTAAGCAGAAATAGTCCTCCCACGACGGTCGGGCTCGTCCCGACACGTCGCAACATGCTTGGCGTGCTACTAGGGACGGCCACAGCCGCGGCGATCTCCTTCCCTTAGCCCGCCAAGCATTTGCGACCGTTGGCTCAAGGCCCAAGCTCGCCGCGGAGAATGAAACCCAGCTTGCGGACGTCGGCGACGGGGGCGGCTTGTCCTGCCAACGTCGTAAATGCGCGGCGTCCAACACGTCAGAGCGAGCGGTGATCTCTAGCGCGACAAGCGTCAACGACCTGAGTCGCATCCGGCAGATGCGACCCACTTAGGCACTCCAGGTTTGGTGATGGACTTGCGATGTGATTCGAGTGTTGCTTCTGTTCACGCTGGGGTTGCTGGGCGGAAATAGTCATTCTGCGACGGTCGGGCTCGTCCCGACACGTCGCAACATGCTTGGCGTGCTACTAGCGACAGCTACAGCCGCGACGATCTCCTTCCCTTAGCACACCAAGCATTTGCGACCATTGGGCTCAAGGCCCAAGTTCGCTGCGGAGAATGAAATCCAGCTTGCGGACGTCGGCGACGGGGGCGGCTTGTCCTGCCAACGTCGTAAATGCTTGGCGTGCTACACGTCAGAGCGAGCGGTGATCTCTAGCGCGACAAGCGTCAAATACCCGAGTCGCATCCGGCAGATGCGACCCACCTCGGTACACAAGGCGGGGTGATTGTAGTGAGGGCGAATTCAACCATCACTGAGACGCACGGTCACCTTGGTTGCGTGCCGTTTAACCGCACCAAAAGGCCAAGAACACTTAATAACTAAACAGGACTGTTGATTTAAGATTTGCAAGGTGGGCGGCAAGATTGCCAACAAAAAGAGAGTGGACGATATTGGACTCGAGAAAGCTGCTTTTTCCTTGGGAAATATGCCTATCCCTCAGGAGTTAGCCACAAAGCTAGCCACAATCGACATCGAAAGCCTTTGGAAGACACTCGGAGACAAGGAACGGATTGAAGCTGTTCTCTTCTTGAATCAGCTTCGCGAGCGGTCCTCGCTGAGGCAGTAAAACGATTCCAAAGGTAGACGGCAACAGGAAGGGCGATCGGCGACACCTACTAATTCCACCGGAACGCGAACCGGAGGGGTGGTGTCGACTCCAGCGTAATATGCGGGTGGATTGAAAGTCTCATGCGGTTTGCGTTGTGGGGGCCATGATGCAGTACCAAAACAATTAGGATTTCAAAACAGGTGTTTAATCAGGAGCGATAGACAGTGAACGAATCGAAAATTGTGTTAACCGAACGACTGCGGCGTGAAGGTCGATGGGACGAAGCGTCTAAATTCAAGGACGAGGCGTTGAAAGAGTTACGCTCAAAAGGCATGAAGCGAGACGAAGCATCAGAAGCTGCGTGGGAGGCAATGGAGGAAGCGTATTCGCCGATAGCTGCCGTGGCAGCGACTGCCGACATGCAATCGGAAGTAGCGACACATACGCGAATCCACGGGCTGAGCGAAATTCCCGCTGGCTGGCCGACGCTACCTGCCAATGCATCTCTTCAGGCTGAGGTTAGCTGGGTGCAAGCGAACCGCCTTCGTTGTGTCCGTGAGACGTCGGATTGCGTGGTGGTCGACTTGTCTCGCGCTTTGTCACCAGCTCCTTCTTATGCTGCTCTCGGATGGCTTGAAACGAGCATAAAGACGTACGCGAAGTTCGTTGACGTGGTTGCTAAGGCGACTTCGACGCAAGATGATGAGCAGGCCGAGGTTCGTCGCGAGCAGCAGTCGATCGAGGAAGTCAGGCGCCATTTGGCGCAAATGTTGGAGGGCTAAAGCGGTTTCGCCCAGCGTTTTCGTTGGTGGCCGGCAGTTTTGTGACATCGTGTCACAGAATTGACGTGTGTCGCGACGGCTTTAGTCCTAACGAATGCGTGTGTTTGCGTGGTGATGGCGCGCGGTTTTGAGGGCGATCGATGGCCAACGGGCAGGTCGAAGGGCGTTGGACGCGTGGTTTTTGAGGCGAATCGACGAGCCAGCCGGGATTTGATCCAGACCCCCACCCCGTCTCCGTGACAACCCTAACGTTATCCCCCCCAAAATCGAAACGTTTTTCAATTGCGTTGCCGGGTCCATTCTTAAGACATGGTGTGAGTGGCTGGGTGGTAACGTTAGGCCCCAATTGAACCTGCAAACACGGTTTGTTAGTTGTCTAATGACGGTTTTTTTTTCTCGTAAACGAACTCGCTCCGGTTTGGGTGACGTTTGGGTGACCGGAGCGACTTCGAGCGACTGGCTTTCGTTGAATGTCTGCCATGTGATCGTCGACCGACTCGTATTGTTTATAAGAAAAGCCAGGAGGGCGACACATTGCAAGCGATATTCACGTAGTTCTTCGGCGTAAATGCATCGGAATGATCACCATACAAATCAGAAGCAGCTTCCTGCCTACTTCGGTTTGGACCAACATGTGGAAAGTGGCTGGATCCCGGCTACGGCTACTTCCACGAGTAGAAGGAAAGGTTGTGGCTAGGATAGAGGTTGGTTGATGTTAGAACGATCCTGCGATTATTTTAAAAGGTCGGCGACATTGTCCTCGAAGTCAAGCTCAGAACTTTGGGTGTGTCGCCCGAAGGAATGCTCCACACAGAACACTTCGCAGGCCATGATGTGCTCCAGTCTATCCGACGTATCCATCCTTCAGCAAGCAGAAGCCGAATGGGTTCAAAGCCAATCAGTGGGCGGGGGGCTTGATATTCCGTCACTCAGATGTGGCATCACCAGACTCACTGCCCTACACTCCTTCGTCCAAATGTAGATCCCCGAGTCGCCTTTCATTCATCATTGCGACTGCAACGGCTTTTCCGCTTCCGGATTCCAGATAATCCTTTCGGAAAATTCCTTTGACTTTCTCAGAATTCGAATTGATAGAGCAGCATCTTTTTTCTTTACATGCAAGCCGTAAAGAATTGATCCTTCAAAGTAGCATTCAATGTTGCGTGTTTTGAGCAATGATGAAATTTCATCCTGTGTCGCAGAATCCATTCCCCCAACCGCTGCGATCGAAATAAACTTGTCATCGCTTTTACCTTGTTTTTGACACCCGAAAATCGAAGCAAGCACTATAGCTAAAAGTAACATCTTCCCCTTAAAGGGAGCGTCTAGAGATTCGACTGATGCGAGATCTTTTAAAACGACTTGAGACACCGTTTCCTCGGAAACAAGCACTTGATTCACAGATCGATTTTTGCATCCAACCAGCTTCAAAAACAGAAAGTGAAATGTCGTTTGCGCTTTCATCAAAGTTTTCCATCAAAGAAATTCAGGGAGTTTACGGATTGGTGTGGGAGCAAATCGAATTGAATCTGGCGGCTCAAACCCGAAGCCTTTATTGCTATTCCGCCACCAAAACGCCATCAGCTCCATAATATCCCATGAAGCACTCGTAGTCGAATCGGCCAGCGCCCACAGTGTTTGGTCTAGGGACATCGGTACTATCGTGCAACGTCAACGATCGATGGCAGCCCCTTTCTCTAATGAAAAATCATTCGTACTACTTTTAAGAACTTCCCGATCACCGAAGGCTTTGCGTAGCGCCGACCGCATTTCCTCATCCGATATGCTTGTAGGAGGGGAAAGGCCGCAAATCGACGAGGAGGTTCTGCTGTATAGCCAGTACTTTCCGAGAAGACCGGCATGAGTCTCCTCGTTGGTTGTCCTCCCGCCATCCTCTTGGTAAGAAATAGAGATTAGAAACGGGCACCAAGTGGCTACTACCTCTACATCTGCATTGTTGAGCTGCTTTGCGAAATGAGGCTTCGCACATGCGTGGGCGACAAAGACCATTATCGTGAACAATACTCGCAATCCAAATTGCTTTTTGATCCACATTTATTGCTCCAAGAAAAGGATTTTGCACTTCCAATATACCCAATCGGAATGGTGCGTGCGTCGTAAATCGCTTTTCAACATTGGCTCCAATCTGTGATTGACAGCTAGCGAGCCGATTCCAATGTCCGCAGTTGGTTGACTAGTTTGGACTTTGAAATTGGGGGCGAATCACGCACTAAGCTGTGGAAAATGCGGTGGCTACTGGAAGTAGAACTAGTTAGAGTCACATAACCATGGCAATGGCGATGGGGGCTCGGATTGCTCGGGGGCCCATTCCAGACCGCAGCTCGCTCCGGTTTGACACGCGTTTGACACGCCGGTGCGTCGGATGATCCGAATAATCAGGCCTAGCCGTCCCCTGATCCGTGACGCAGTACAACAACTAGCTTCCGTTGCCGAACTCCGCCATGCGAAATTCGTAGGACCGGCCAAAACTATGACAACAATTCGGCCTGAAATACTTGGTCGAAGCAGCATGTTCGCCCGCTTTAAGAGCCAATCTGTTTCAATGCATTACCTGAAGCGTCATTCGTTGGGCATGCCCTTTCTTTTTCCATTATTTGTTTTCGAATCTTCAACCCATGGGGGCAAAACACGGTGAGTTTCCCAATGCGGAAAATCCATGGGTGCGGAATAAAACTTTACGTTTGTTTGTCCGGTATTGGCGTCGATGCGCTCGATGTAGCAAAAGCTGGATGACATGCCAAAAACAAAGACATTATCCGTTGTCGACACCAAATCCACATAATTCCAGTCAATTCCACCCCCGCTTCGCCAGTGCGATAGAATTTTCTGCGTCCATATGATGCTCTTTGTATCTCTGTCAATGCAATTAACATCGAATGATCTAGTGAGATTCATAAACGAAGTCGTATACATCACATTAGCTTTGCGTTTGTCTGGAGTGACCAATACGCAGCGAGCTTCGCGACGAAAAACAAACGACGAGATTCCCCGCTCCTCTATCTCGGAATCCGATAATTCCTTCTCCCCCTGGAACACGCAGTTTGACGGAAATTCGTCCATTGGCATTTCTTTAGGAGGCGTACCTTGAACTGCCTGTTTCCAACGGCTTGGCAACGTAACCTTCAACCTTCCACTCAAATATCCGAAGTAGAAAGCAATATCTTCTTTGTTTTGCTTGCTTTCCTTTAGGTCGTTCAACGCTTTGTAGCACGCGTCCTCATCACTCTCGGATTCCTGAGCCGATTGCGATCCTCCAGCTAACATGCTTCGTTGACTTATTCCAAAAACCAGAGATGCAAACACAACACTGGCCCATAGCAATCGATATCTATTCGAGATGATCAAGGAAACGCCCAAAAATTTGCCCATTGCTTGTCCCCTCCTTTGCGTACTTCCAGTCGATTTTTGCCATTCATTCCAAACCACCATAGATTTGGCTGTATTGCCAAGTTTCACTAAGGTTAACTGTTCCGACGCCATTGTCTGCTTCTTTGGGATTCTTGCAATAGAAGTGGACCTTCCCCAGCTGAATAGACACCCCACATGTATCATCGGTTCCGAGCTGTTGATTTACTGTAACTGCCAACACGCACCGGTTTGACACGCCGGAGCGTCGGTGTTAGCTCGGCTCCAAGCCAAACGTTCGCCTCCAGCCAACCAGATCTTCCCTTCGCTGCCGCATCGCTATTTGTTTTCCACGAATCAATCAGATACAACTAGGATTCCCCGTGAATCATCTCGGGACTTTTATCGCCTTTTATCGCCCCGGCCTCGTGAGATTTGAAATGCGATCTGTACTGCTTTGCTTTTTGCTTGTTTTCGGATTGTTGACGCCGGTCTACGGTCAGCAACCTAAAGCGATTACCAACAGCATCGGGATGAAGCTGGTACTGATACATGCTGGGTCCTTTACGATGGGATCGCCTGCTGCTGATGGAAGAAAAGAGGAGACACCGCCTCATGAAGTAACGATAAGCAAGTCATATTATCTTGGCTCATACGAAGTGACCCAAGATCAGTACGAAAAAGTGATAGGTAGCAATCCAAGCAGATTCAATGGATCGAAGTACCCTGTAGAAAGGGTAAGTTGGGACGACGCTGTTTCATTTTGTCAGAAGCTATCCGAAATGCCGGAGGAGAAAGCGGCTGGACGAAGGTATCAATTGCCGACAGAAGCGGAATGGGAATATGCTTGCCGTGCTGGTAGCACCACCTCATATAGTTTTGGAGACACTGCGGAATCGCTTGGGGAGTTTGCTTGGTTTGGTGAAAACTCAGAACAAGAGCCCCATCCAGTCGGCGAGAAAAAACCGAATCGATGGGGCTTACATGACATGCACGGGAATGTATGGGAATGGTGCCAGGATTGGCACGCTGATTACACATCGGATGAGGCGACCGATCCGCAGGGGCCCATTCGGGGCTTGCATCGGGTGTACCGGAGCGCCAGCTGGGAAGTCGATGCTTGCGATTGTCGTTCGGCAACTCGGGGTTGTTGCCTTCCGCTGATTCGCATCCACGAAATCGGCTTCCGGGTTGCCATGAGTCTGCCTGCCAAGAAGCCAGCCACTGCATCAACCAAGTAAGCCGAACTCGACTACTTCCTATTCAGTTGGAAGCAACTCTGTACAGGACGGTGAGTTTGCCTAGCCTCGGCTCGCTCCGGTTTGGGTGACGTTTGGGTGACCGGAGCGACTTGGGAGGATGGACTTCAGCAAAAATTCTGTCTGCGTTCAAGAATTTGAGCAATCGCCACGCGTTCGATGGCAGGGTGACGTACAAACACAAGGGACTAATCGAGCACAACGGACGAAACGACATCCATTACGATACGTCTTCCGCTTCGGCACAAACACCGCCTGCCACTGAGCCAGAGCACGCAGCACGAAACGTTCCCAAGCGTCCGCGGTGCAAGACACGGGAGATGAAATCGCTCGGCTTTCAAAATGCCCGGACAACGCGAGCCATAATCGCGACTTAGAAACACAGAGTCCTGAGTTTGATCCCAACGAAGCGACGCCTTGCGAAAAGCGTAAACAGGGCGTGAAGGCCGTGCGCTATTTACCTTTCAACTGACGGGAAGGCTTCTGTTCCTCGAACCCTCTACTATCCCACAAAAAATCGCACTTGCCACAGTCTTGTTCGAATCGCTGAATTCGGGCGAAACAACGATTTAAAGCAAACAACCATACGTGACTGCCTGAGAAGGCGAGACTACAGCAGCATTGTCTTCCTGGCCCAGAACGACCGTACTTTGGAGGATTCGCCAATCGCTGACGCCATAAAAAGCCTTCAGGAGTTTGAACCTCGATTACATCCCCAAGTTCTGCATCATTAAAAAACACCAGAGCAAATTTGTCTTTTGAGTCGTTGACTGCACCTGCAAGGTAGGAGTCAATTGGAATTAGTTGCAAATACTCATCCGACAATTTCTCTTTACCCCAAGGTAATTCAATTGAAACCGATTTTCCTTCGGCCTTCCACCGAGACACGCTATCCATTGAATAAAATCGTTTGCCAATCTCCATGACATCCTTGCCGATTGGGGAGAAGAAATATCGAGTATTATCAGAGTGAAACCCCGTCCGGAAATCTTCTTCAAACCAATCGGGAAGTGGAACATTATCCTTTAGAAAATTCAAGAATGCGTCTTCTTTATGCAGTTTTTCATCCGAGTAATTATCAAGTTGAACCACTTCC
Source organism: Planctomycetaceae bacterium (assembly GCA_947463915.1). GTDB lineage: Bacteria > Planctomycetota > Planctomycetia > Pirellulales > Pirellulaceae > JBKCUI01. Next base: position 25,559 of record CANHVO010000025.1, on the reverse strand, counting down.
CTCATGTAGTCTAGCCATTTGCGGTTGACGGAGTTGTGTAACGGCCGATCGTCCGTTTGAACCTGAAGCCGGATTTTGTTGACCTCAGACAGGTAAATACCCCATTGATTTCCGGACGGCTCTTGACCATTGAGATGAATCGGAATCGCAAGACAGAACACGATTGTTAACAATCTCTTTGGAGTATTCATTGTATTTGCCTGTGTGATTGAGGAATAGAGGTTTTGCCACCGGCAGAATCGGATGTTAATCGATGTCTTCCAGTGCAGCACAGCTGTAGTTTACATCTACCGATCCATTTGCACCAATGTCGGGCCGACTTGAGCGTTTTATCACCCGCTTGATCTGCTCAAGCGAAACTCGGCAAGCCTTGTCGTAGACGAAGGTCGAAATGCAATAGCCCGTCTGAACAACCGTCGAATCGGACGCTTGAACTGGATATTGGTCGGACAGCTTGGAGCCAAGTGTATCGTATGTGTGCACGGTCGTCTGGTTCTCTGCGTCTGTTAGCGATGCGAGCTGACTCGTGGGTGTACAAGCGGAAAATACGGCATTTCCGGAAACACGTGTTCCAAACTTGAGTGCCGAAACCCCAGCTACGCCGTCAAAGCCAACCCCGTCGGACAAATTGTTGTCGTACAGATACCGCGTTGTGAGTCCATCGGCCGCCGACACGCCATTCAACCCCGAAATGGGTGGATTAGCTGTATCAACGGTACCGCGGCCCAGCAATGCAACCGCCCGATATCGTCCAAATCGCTTCTGGATCGATGATGAGGTCCCTCACCACTACAGTGTTTGGCGGGTTCGCCTAACGCCAACTCGCTCCGGTTTGACACGCCGGAGCGTCGGTGATTAAATGGCTCCAAGCCAACATTCAGGTCCAAGTGGCTCGCCTGCCCAACCAATCAGCCAGATGGGGTACATTAGAAACGTGTTTACCGGCACCGCGTCGGAGAACTACTGTTTACCCGAAAGCTAAAACCGACTCAAACGATGGCAGATGATTCGCCAGAAGCGAAATCGAGTGGTGGTGGAGGAAAGGCGTTGCGCAACGCGACAATCGTTGTCGCGCTGCTCGTTGTCCTTACCCCACTTCGCGCACTCACTTTGCCGATCGCAATTGTCTTAACCCTAGTTGGTATTGCTTACATTTTGCGAGCAACCTTCCGTTACAATCGCATTTTGGGCAGAGGATTATTCGGGCTCGTCGCAACCGCTCTTTGCGCATACGTCGCATTAATTAGTCGTGCCGAATTGCAACACCAGAGGCTCCTAACGCAACTCGAGTCTTACGATGTCTCAGTACGCCGGAATTTCTTTCCGATTCCCTATGTGCACCAACTTTCGATAGAGGGTGGGGTATCGGACGCCGATTTCGGCTTGATTTTGGGCCTGGATGGACTCGATCGAATTTCCGATCTCTATTTGGATAATGAAGTACTTACTGATGCTTCATTGCAGATCGCATCTACCATGCCGAATTTGAAATACGTCTTTATTGACTGCGATAAAATCACCGACGATGCTATTTTGCGATTCGAAAGCCGTTTTCCGAAATGTCGCGTGATACCATATCAACGCAACCTGCATGGTCCGCCAACGGTGTTTCTCAGCGAGCCCACTGGATAACGGTAATAATCAATCAATAATCAATCGGCATAAGGGCCGGATTTCTCTGGCCAATCTGCGGGCCACTGCGTTTGGTTGGCGAGTGTACCTAAGTCCAACTCGCTCCGGTTTGACACGCCGGAGCGTCGCTGTTTACTTTGCGCCCTGCCAAACATTCACCTCCAGGTAGCTCGCTGCCCCATTCAAACAGTCAGAAAGGGTACATTGGGAGTGCGCTTACCGAAGCCGCGTTGGAGAATTACTAGTCACCCCTGCAAGGTCCTACGATCCATTGCACTTTCATATTCGATGACAATCATTTGCTGCCAAATACAAATTGATCGACTGTCCTCCATGACCGAAAAGGATATCATCGACTATTTGGACAGATTAAAAGACGCTTGGCCTGAATTAATCTCGTTCGAAACTGGCAATGACGACGGTCAATACGTCAACCTAACTATTGAGACCGCAAACCGCACAACAACGTGGAATCGCGTTCGTTCACAACTTATCGAATCGAAATTGCTCGGAGCCGAACTTCGAGATGCGATGATCGTTACAATGACGGGTGCAGCGGGGTGGGACGACTACCTACTTTTGCATCACTATGACCGTACCGAACCGCTTGATGAACTAGAAAAAACAAAGGAGTAAATCCGGTAAGCATTCCCGTTGCCGGGCACCCTCCCACACCATCGTCCGACTCGCTCCGGTTTGACACGCCGGAGCGTCAGTGTTTACTCGTTTCCCTTCCAAACACTCACCTCAAAGCGGCTCGCCTGCCCATTCAGCCAGTCAGATCGCGTACATTAAGAGTTTGCCGGCGCCTCGCTGGGAATTACTAGTTAGGCCGAAAAGGCAACCCGTGCGCTCAAATAGAATCTTACCTTCAGAAGAAACAATCATCTCGCGTGGCTCCAAGTTTGTTTGCGTCATCGATGGCGGTGGCCTCAATCGAACGGGAAAGATATACAACGACGAAGGAAAGATTTGTTGGCAGTACGGAACCCGCACAAATCCCGACGGACGCCGATGGGGGAATCCGCTAAACAAGCCTGACTTTGTTGTTACAAATACGGATGGAAAAGCCGAAATCGTCATCCGCAGAGTGTCGTTCCTACCTTCAGTCTTTCAGATCATGGACCAAGATCATTCGATCGGCCAAATTGCTCTGCGGAATATTCTGGGTATCAAATACCGAATCCGAATCGATGGACAGGCGTCATCCACTTTTCGACTGCCACTCTTCACTGTTCGATTCTGGGGAGATACGGATACGGGACCAAGTATCTGGGTCGCGGTTGGTCTGTCAAAAATGCAATGGAGCGTGCTTCTGAAGCCCGGCACAATGGATCGTAAGCTTATCGCCTCACTTGCGTTTATCCACAATCAGTGGTGGAACTACAGTTGATTGCGAAAGGTTGAAATCGACTTCGCGATTTCGAGTTGTAGTCGCAGTCGCCAACCCGCAACCGGTTTGACATGCCGGAGCGTCGAATGCAGGGTCTGTACGGTGGAAAGTCCGCACTTTGCGTCGCTCAATACGACAGAATTTGCCTCCGAGGTGACGCCTGCCAATTGTGCCACTGACACGTTGTCAGCAATGGGACTCTCCATGAGCACCAAGAATTTCTCAAGTTCATTGCATTCGAACAGGCGATAGCTAGGAGGATTTCGTCGCATATGGTTGTCTCCAAGATCGGCCCATTAAACTGCGGTTTCAGTAACAGATACGCGAATCCAAGGGCTTAGCGAAATTCCCTCTGACTGGCCGCCACTACCGAACAATGCTTCGTTGCAAGCGGAAATCGGTTGGTGCCAAGCGAACCAGTTGAGAGTTGTAGAAGAAAGAGCGAGCGGAGTGGTTGTTGTCCACCTTGATCGAGCAAGAACGCCAGCGCCGTCATGGGCAGCGTTGGGCTGGCTGGAGACGTCGATTAGAGTCTACTCCAAATACATCGACGTCGTTGCCAAGGCACTGAAGGACGAAGAGAACGAGCAGGAGGTGGTGAAGCGAGAGAAGATGGCTATTGATGAGGTGCGATCATTGCTGGCTGAGATGCTGAAGGATGACGCGTAGCTGTCGGTTGTCAGTGGCATTTTTGATAGAGGCTACGTGGTGGGCTGCTGTGTTGGCGTGAGGCCCGGGGGATATTGGGATTTTGCTTTTCCGACGATTTCTATTACAATCTTCAGGCGCGGGCGCGTGAGACGCTCAATGCCGAAGACGTCCAAAATCGAGAGGCTGTTTTCCCGAAGCTTGACTGATTCGCCAAAACGAATTTTGACAGTCGGCGTCTCTCGCTGGAACGCTCGCAAGGCCCGAGTAAGATCAGGCGACGACCTTGTAGAGATACTGTTGGAAACCGGAAAACATCTCGCCGATATCCTCCGGTCGCCCCAGTTCCACGATGGCGTCGGCGATCGAGTTGTTGTACATAAGCCGCAGTAGCGGGGTCAGCTTTTCCTGATCCAGCTCATGCACTCCTTCGGCCACATAATGGGCGAGGACGAAGTCAAGGAATGCTTGCTGCTTGACATTGAATGAGGCACTGATGTCTACCTTGGCCTGGGTCGCACGTTCCTGACGGGTCTTGGTCGGTGCAGCGTAGGCCACGTAAGACAGCACATCGAACAAATCGCTGTTCTGGGCGTCGACGATACGCTGCATCTCCGCCATCTGTTCGGCTCCGAACCCATTCTCGGCTAGCCCTTCCAGCAGCTTGGATCGCGTACCTGGGACGCTCCAAATGGCTCTCAACTCGGCTTCGTCTTTGAAGAACTCGGGCAGTTTACCGAATAGCATTTCCATGAATTGCACTGATGACATTGGGGTTCCGTCGGGATGCCAGAAGGTCGTCATCATCATGTGTTGGATTGTACGTGCTTTTCCGTCCGCCAATTTTACTTTTGCCTTCTTCTTCTTTTCGCATGAACAGTCAAATCGACCACAAATATTGCAGGGCTCCTTGGGGCATTCGCACGGGCGCTTGCCGCATGTTGAACAAGGCTGTGGCGGCGCGACTTCGCATTCGCACGGAGTCTTCTTGCACTTCGAGCAAGGATCATCGTCTGCAACCGGCTCGCCATCCCATTCGACGTCATTGAAATGGTGGTGCGCCTTAACGAAGTCGTAGATGGTGAAATAGTCCTTGCCATCAAACAGCCGCGTGCCACGCCCGATGATTTGCTTGAACTCGATCATCGAGTTTACAGGGCGCATCAGCACAATGTTTCGGATGTTGCGAGCATCGACGCCGGTCGATAACTTCTGAGAAGTCGTGAGGATCGTTGGTATCGATTTTTCATTGTCTTGAAAATCGCGCAGGTGTTGTTCGCCAAGCTCGCCGTCATCAGCAGTTACGCGTTGGCAGTACATTGGATCTTTGCTTGACTTCATCTGGTTGATCAAGTCGCGGACAATGAGTGCATGCTCTTGTGTTGAACAAAAGACCAACGTTTTCTCTTTTTGGTTTATCTGATCCATGAAGATCTTCACGCGATGGGCTTCACGTTCCTTGATCTCAATGATCTTGTTGAAGTCCTTTTCTTCATATCGCTTGTTGTATTCGACCTCCCCTTCCATGACTCGATCATCGGCGGTGTAAACATACTCATCCAGAGTAGTTTGTATTTGCTTGACCTTGAATGGCGTTAAGAACCCGTCATTGATCCCGTCCTTGAGTGAGTAGACGTATACCGGTTCGCCAAAGTAGGCATAGGTATCGACATTGTCTTTGCGTTTGGGAGTGGCGGTCAATCCAAGCTGTACGGCGGGAGCAAAGTATTCGAGGATGCCTCGCCAAGTGCTCTCGTCGTTCGCACCGCCTCGATGACATTCGTCGATCACGATGAAGTCGAAGAAGTCCGGTGGGTAGTCTCCGAAGTAGGGCGATGGTTGGCCATCCTTAGGCTGTCCGCTCATGAAGGTTTGGAAGATGGTGAAGAAGATGCTACCGTTCTTGGGAACCTTGCCCTTTTTACGGATGCTCTCTGGGTCGATACGGACCAACGCGTCCTCAGGGAACGCCGAGAATGCGTTGAACGCTTGGTTGGCAAGGTTGTTGCGGTCGGCCAGGAACAGGATGCGAGGACGACGCGACGGCTCTCGACTCAAATTCCAACGGCTGTGGAACAACTTCCAAACGATTTGGAACGCGATAAACGTTTTGCCCGTACCAGTCGCAAGCGTTAAAAGAATCTGCTGTTTATCGTTAGCAACAGCTTCAAGCACTTTCTCAACCGCAATGTCTTGGTAGTACCGACTGGGATGCGAGCCACCTTTGTCTTCGAAAGGAATTGCCGTAAAACGATCGCACCACGCATTCGCCTCAGCAAAGGTCATCCCCCACAATTGTTCAGGCGTTGGATACTGCGGCATTTCGCATTCTGTACCCGTTTTCATATCGATGCCGTATATACCCTGTCCATTCGTTGAGTATGCGTAGCGGATCTCCAGCTTCTTGGCGTAGTTTTTTGCTTGCCCTACTCCTTCCGTAAGGGGTTCATCCCATGCTTTGGCTTCGACAACCGCAAGCTTAGTATTGCGATAGATCAGAACATAGTCCGCAGTCAGCCCCTTGCCTCGTCTGCCCAAACCTTCGAGCCGTCCTGGTGTGATGGCATATTCACGGCGGATGCGACTTCCCTCCACGACGCCCCAGCCACACGCGGCCAACGCGGGATCGATGTATTCGGCTCTTGTTTCCGCTTCGTTCATGGTTTCACTACGCGTACATCAAAACTTGACTTATGCGTTGAAAATTCGGACATGGTCTTGATTTCGGTTATAGGGCGATGGTCTTAGGTGGTGACTTTTGGTTGGTTCGCTTTGGCTGATTCCTGAATAATAGCTCGCAGTTTTGGAATATCGTTCTCCGTACCATCCATTCGGTGCAGCATCCGATGGCAATTTGCACAAACCGTGGCTAAGTCCTCAAGTCGGGTCGCAACATTCTCTTTTAGCTTACTCAAGGGAATGATGTGATGCGACTCCGCAAATTCAGCTCCAAGGATACCGAACACACTTTCGAATCGCATTTCGCAAACCTGACATTGGTAGTTGTCGCGAATCTTGCATTCCGTGGCCAGCAAACGGCTACGTTCCCTACGCAAATGCGAAGCGACTACTTTTCGATTTTCGATTCTCGGATAGACCTCTAGCTGTTCCTCTGCAACAGCTCCGGCTGGTAGCTCACGGGCGACGTCTTCAAAGAATGCCGTGGCTCGATTGCAGAAATTAGCCGTCCCTTTGGCGGAAGCGTGGCTCGCCAAATCGTAAATACCATAGAACGATTGGAATTCCCCATTCTCAACGAGCAACGGAGCATTGAACTCTGCACGAGCCAATCGCTTGTTCAAGACCAAATGGCTTTCACGGTCTATGTCGCCTACATCGACACGTCGAACCGGCCAGAGTTGAGCAGACATTCGATCCACAATCGCGGTAATGTCTGATCGTTCCTCTGCATGAAACCATGCGGACAATTGCCTATCGTCGTGACCTGAAAATCGGTCCAGCCAAATTTCAAGTAAAGGTTGGCCCTTGCCCAGGTCACCGATTACTGCTGCCCACCCATCTGTATTGGTGGCAGTGCATCGGCTCGGTACACGAATTCGAAGCTGTGTTCCAGTTGCACGCAACTTAAACGCCGACGCAATGTTTCTTGCCGTTGCAAGCAACCACTCTTCTTCTATCAACGGAAATACAGCTTGCCTCGAATCACTCATCATTCATCACTCTCAGGTTTCGTCTTACGTTTCGGTAGGCAGGTATGGGCATCTTGAGATTCCAAAGGTTCCTAAAGCTCTCCAGTGAATGCTCGGTGCAGCAGCGACTTCTTCAACGCGTCCAGCGCGGCGAGCTTCCGCTCGTAAAGGCAGGCGAGGCGTTGGGTTTCTTCGCGGAGGTCGTCGAGCTTGGCGGCGATTTGTTTCTGCTCGGCCAACTTTACCTTTGGTAATTGCAGGTTGCGGAGGACGCCGAGCGAAACGGTCTTTTGTGCAGCTCCGGTCGAACCAATCGTCGCCTGACGAAAGACCTGAGGCGAACGAAGCGCGTAGGTGAGCCACGAACTGTCTGTGTTTGCGTTGGGACGAATGAGACCAATGTGGCGCTGGAAACAAAAGTCACGCTGCTCTCGAATCAGAATTGGAATGCCGAGCGTAGCGCCTGTGACTGTATAAAGGACATCGCCGACTCGTGGCTTCTTGCTCGGCTTAAGGCTGCGAAAGTATGTCTCGGGAACTGTGAAGGTGTCGCGGAAATCAATCGTCCCCGTTCGCTTGTCGATGTCCGAGATCGTGATGAACGGAACGCCGGTGGGCGCTTTGGGCGGAGGTGAGTGGTCGCCGTCTGTGACCTCGTCAGCGAGGTCGGAGAGTAAAGCGAGCGGGTCACGCTGTATGAAGACGGATTGGAGGTGGCTTTCGAAGAGGGCACGGGCGTTTTGGAGGTTCTTTTCGGCGTTGGCTTTGGCGTTGGCGATACCCTCAAACGCTTCGTCCAGCAGGCCAACGATCCGCTGCTGTTCGGCCATCGGGGGGACGGGAATCGAGAGAGCGCCAAGCTTGGTCGCATTGAACCCGCCTTGTGCGCTACCCGATGAACCGTCTTTTATGGACTGCCAGTAACCAGCGGTCTGGAAGAACAGTAGCACGAACTCCGGCAGCAACTTCTTGTCTAGCAACCGGAGTCGAATCAGATACGACGCGAACACTGCATCGGGTGGCTCATTCACGAGGAAGCTCTTGCCTGTCGTCGCACCTGTTCTTGCAAAAACGATGTCACCACTGGCTAACCGGTATTTGGGTAGGTCTGCCATTTCGATTTTGCAGTAGGGCACACTGTGCCAGTCAACGCCGTCGTCTTGAATGTCCGTGATGCGGAGAAATCGTGGGCCGACTGGCTGGCTGGACGCGCTTTCAGTGTAGCCGTAGTTTATAGCCGATACAGCTGCGAGTTCTTTGGTCTCCCAACCCTTCTTCATAATAGCGCCTTGATGTTGCCCAGCACTTCCGCGCTCTCGGCATCCAGGGTGGCGATTTCGTCCATGATTTCCTGCGGGCTACGGTGCGCAATTTCTTCGCCACCGTTGGGGTTCTTCGTGGACAAATCGAACGTATTCGGGTCGATGGACGCAACTTCCACGCTCCAGCTTTTAGACGAGTCGGCTTTGGTCTTCTGAAGCTCGATAAACTCGGCGAGGTCGTCGTCGTTGAGCGGGTTGGTCTTGCCCATATTGCGGCCGGGGTCGAGCTGGTAGAACCAGACTTTGCGAGTAGGTGCGCCTTTCTCGAAGAAGAGCACGACCGTCTTCACACCCGCACCTTGAAATGTGCCGCCGGGGCAGTCGAGCACCGTGTGGAGATTGCAGCTTTCCAGCAGTAACTTACGAAGACTCACCGATGCGTTGTCGGTGTTCGAGAGAAACGTGTTCTTGATGACGATGCCCGCTCGTCCACCGGCCTTGAGTATTTTAATGAAGTGCTGGAGGAAGAGGAACGCGGTCTCGCCGGTCCGAATGGGGAAGTTTTGCTGAATCTCTTTGCGCTCTTTACCGCCGAAGGGTGGATTGGCCAGCACGACGTGGTAGCGGTCCTTTTCTTGGACGTCGGCTAGGTTTTCGGTAAGCGTGTTTGTGTGGACAATGTTCGGCGCTTCGATCCCGTGCAGGATCATATTCATAACGCCGATAACATATGCCAGGGACTTCTTTTCTTTGCCGTAAAAGGTGCTCTCTTGCAGGGCACGGTCCTGTGCTGTGGTCCGTTTGGGATTCTGCTCGCGGAGGTATTCGAAGGCTTCGCAAAGAAAGCCCATTGAGCCGCCTGCGCCATCATAGATGCGTTCGCCGAGCTTTGGTCGCACGACCTGGATGATGGCGCGTTCGAGCGGGCGCGGGGTGTAGTACTCGCCGCCGTTGCGCCCGGCGTTGCCCATGTTCTTGATCTTGGCCTCGTAGAGGTGCGAGAGCTCGTGCTTCTCGGTCTGCGACTGAAAGCGGAGTTCATCGATGTGATCGATGATCTCTCGCAAGTTGTAACCGCTCTGGATGCGGTTCTTGATCTCACCGAAGATTTCGCCGATCTTGTATTCGATGGTGTTCGGGCCGGTGGCCTTTTGCTTGAAGCCGTGCAGGTAGGGGAAGAGCTTGCCGTTAACGAACTGGATCAGATCGTCGCCGGTCAAGGTCTGGTTGTGATCGATCTTGCCATCTTTGCCCTTAGGAGCGGCCCATGTTTCCCAGCGATAGGGTTTGTCGAGAATGTGCGTGTACTTTTTGCCGTTGAGTGCAGCTTCGCTGGCTTTGTCTTGCTCAAGTGCGTCAAGGTACTTTAGGAACAGGAGCCACGAGGTTTGCTCGGTGTAGTCCAGTTCACTGGTACATCCGGCATCTTTCCAGAGTACGTCATCAATGTTTTTGAAGGCTTGTTCAAACATGGGTTTTCATCCGAGTCCAGTTGGTATTGGCGCACGCTGAGCCTGCGTCGGTAGCATCCAGAGATCATCGGCACGACTCTGCGGAGTTCTTAGTGACGGAGAGTCGGCAAGATGCACCTACCAAAATCAGGCCGAGTCCAGAAGCGTCGGCGTAGGCAGGTGCCAAATAGACCGGAAACCAACGCCCGAACCCGGCAGTTTGTCCACAAGACAAGCATTCTACTGTGTGCCTGTCGTCAGTGGTACCCTGGGGTGGTGGGTCCTTAAACGAAGGTTCTCTCGCGAATCGCGGGAAGGTCTCCCAGTCCATCCGTTCCCGTCCTCCATACCGCATCGGATATACTGGTGGACACTAGGTGCTTGTTGAGGTCGCTCCTCAAAAGCTAAACCGGGCCGGGGACGGTCGCCATTGCCTACCTTTTGGCGCTCGTTCCCGACCGGGCCTGGCTTCAAAAAGGTGGGGATTTAACATGGTGGCTCAGTGGTTTTATCAGACAGCCGAGGGGCGGCAGTCCGGCCCGATCGATTCGAAAGAACTACGCAGGCTGGTAGATGCTGGTATCGTCAGGCCAGACACGCTGATACGTCAGAGCGAGAGTGCCAGCTGGGTACTCGCTGAGCGAGCGAGGGGGCTATTCCAGCAAATTGCGTCTACGACTCCGGTACCTCCGCCGCTACCTAATGCAATGCAGGGGTCCGTCGCGCTTAGTAAAAACGTTGGTGTCGCAAATCCGACTCGCCCTGGCCGAGGCGCTGCGGCAGTCAACGCGGCATCCGAGAAGCCGGACCGTATCCATCCCGCAACGTGGGTAGCGATCATAGCAAGCACCGGGTTCGTCTTGCTCTTAATCTTGCTCATAGCTCTGGTATTTCGGGGCGGTGGCGAGCAGCAGCAGGCGGAGAAGGATCAACGGCACTCGGTTGTTGCGAAGTCGGCTGGCTCCAAAGATGCTGTCCTCGCGACGCCGAGCGACGGATTGCCCACCGCAAACGATGGCGACTCGAGCGTCATCGCGTCAGAAACTTCACAGAGTACGGCAAACGAAGCTCGGGTGATTCGTGATCCCGCAACGCTTTATGAGAATTCTCGAATCGCTGTCGCAACGATCTTGACGAAAGACAGCGGGGGTTATGATACCGGACTAGGATCCGGATTCTTCATCAACATTTCGCAGGTTGAGCAGTTCACGCCAAGGAAATCCTTACTTAGAAAAGGCGGGAGATGGGAGATGCACGGTTACCTTCTTACCAATTATCATGTGATCCGAACCGCAGCTTCCGCAAAAGTCCGCGTCCATGATTTCGGTGTACATCTCGAAGCATACATTGATAAAGTTGTTATGGAACGAGAGGACTTGGACTTGGCCCTAGTGTCCGTCACGTTATGGCCGCCAAAGAATCAGAAGACGCTAAGTAAAAGGGCGGATGGTTTGGATGGATTTTTAGACATTTGGGACTGGGGTTTGGCTGAATCCAAGATCCCCTGGTGGAACAGGTCAGTTCCGACGATTGAAATCGCGGCTAGAGGAGACCCCGTGGTTGGTATGAAGGTCTACGCGATTGGAAGCCCCAAAGGATTAGAATCCACATTCAGTGAAGGAATAGTAAGCGGCTACCGAAGTGGTTCCGAAGGGTTACCCCGACTACAGTTCAGCGCCCCCGTTAGTCCTGGGTCAAGTGGCGGCCCGCTTGTTGACGAAACCGGACAAGTTGTTGGGGTTGTTACTGCCCTGCATCGCGGTGGGCAGAATCTGAACTTCGCGGTCCCGGCAAGTGAGGTCCGTGACTTCCTCAAAGGGCAATGCAATAGTCGGGAGTTGTGGCGCGGCACGAGCATTGATGACGAGGTGGAGGCTGCTCTCTCTCCGGTGAAGAGCGCCATGAGTAAGGCGGAGGGACGCAAAAAGGAAGAGTTGTGGACTATCATCGGCGTTGTCGATGTAGATTCCCCGATTGACAGAACGGCGAATCTTTACCGCGTATTGTTGAAAACGCTACTGAGCATTGAGCCCTCCTCGTGCGGCGACTTCGAGTATCTTTTGTACTACGCTCGTGGGATGGCGAACATTTATATAGCGAACTATGACATCAATCTTGCCGCACCTGTACCCAAGTCTGAGCAAGGGCTCCCCTTCATGGATATCGTAGGGCGTCAACTACAGCGCAGTCCAGATCATCAGGCTGGTATTCGCTTTCTTAAGCATTCAATTCAACTGAACCCAAAGTTCCCGCCAGCTCATGATAATCTTCGCGATGCCCTATCGCGTACTGGACAACACGCAGAAGCACTGCTTGCTGCGGATAGGCTCGTGCAACTCGTTCCTCGGTGTTCCGAAGCGTTTAAGAAACGAGGTTCAGCTTTCGAAGAACTCGAACAGCTCAACTCGGCATTGCAGGACTACCAAACGGCAGCCGAACTCAGTCCGAACAATCCGGGCAGTTATGCTGGTTTGGGGGACATTTATGACAAACTTGGCGTAAATGAAAAGGCAATTGAATCGTACGAAGCGTGTTACCGCTTGGGTGGCACTTCGGAATACGTTTGTGAACGACTAGCGTCCTTGCTCCAGAAAGCCAGACGATTCTCCGAGGCAATAGTCAAATTACAAGAAGCTCGTGCAAAATACCTGGCTTTAGGGATGCATTCGGCTGTGGATATTTGCGACGAGGCAATCGCCAAATGCCGTGCAAAAAAGCAACCATAAACAAAGGTGTGAATCCTATGCGGTTTTCTCAAGCTGAATCGATTCGTAAGCCTCTCGAACAGGCTATCAAGGCGATAAACAACTTCTTTGAGCAAGAGAAGAAATCGGAAGAGTCTGCGGCAGAGTTTGAAAAGGAATTCGAACGGTTAGCGGCGTTGCCAGAAGGGACCGCCCCAGCGACTAAGGTGAAGAAGACTACAAAGAAGAAATACGAGCAAGACGTTCAAGCCGGTGTCCATAATCGTCCGAGGATTGAAAACTACTATCCCTGGCGACATTGCCTAGAAGAAGCGGCGGGACACCTAGCGGACTGTGGTTGGACTACGGAGGCCAAGGCAATTGACAGGGAGTTGGGTGGACTACCAAAGGACAATGGCTCTATAGATTGGACGCAACCTGGGACGCGACAAGAAATACGCACCAAAGTCTTCGAAGTCGCTAATAGCATCCAGGACATCTTGACGGCTTGCCTTAGGGGATTAGTCAAAGTAAGAAGGTCGTCAACCGAGCCGAAGCCGAATGAAATCTCGCAACCTGCAACTCCGGCCGCGATGGCTGACGTCGAAAAGATTAGGCAAGAGGCTTTACTAGCGAGTCTTTCACTGAAGAATCGACATTATGTTTTTTGTGGTCGCATATGGAGCGAGTATCGGCGACAGCAGGAAGCTTTGATCCTGGAAGGCAGTCGCAGAAGGACTCGGGAAGGAGTGCAGATCGTGGAGGCATTCCCTACTGCAAAGGCAAATGGATGGCCTGAAGATCAGCTGGGCGAGTTCGTTAAATTCGCGAAAGAAGGAATCAAAAAAGGAAAGCCTTGGACAGATTTTGTCAAAGGAAGCAAAGGAAAAGAAATCCTTTTGAAAGAATTCTTGACCTGACGATTAACGTCTTCTCTTGGCAATGCATTGCCTTCTAACAAAACGAAGCAAGGGAGTAAAATTCCTTTGCTTCCTCTTAATTTCCATAAGCTTAGACAGCTCCTAAAACTTCTTTCAGTCGATCGCCTAGCAACTTCGCTAACGCTATCGCTTCTTAAGTTTGGGAGTTGTTATGACACCGAATTCGACGCTTCAGCAAGGCGAAGAGCTGATTACCAAAATGCAGGTAGCCCAGCAGGTGAAGCTATCTAAGCGATCCATCGATCGCAAAATTGAAGCCGGGGAGTTTCCGAAAGGCTTGAAGCTTGGCGGAGCAAGACGCTGGCGATCAAGCGAGATCTCAGATTGGATCCGATCCGGCTGTCCAAGGGTATCGCGATGAATGACTCCGATCCCGCAAAAGTCGATCCCAACGATGGATCCTGCGAGATCTGCGGATCGAGCGACGGGATCGCGAAACATTGGCTTGACGGCGAAGTGGTTCTTCGCTGCGAGAGACACGCTGTCGGAATCGATCTGACAGCTGAAGAAATTTACTGGCGAAGACGTTCTTCGTCAGATGAGGTGTGAATCGAGTTTTGGAAGGATGAAGGTTATCGAAATGAGTTCAACAAGTTTTACAGTATCGTCGGCTTCGGGAGTACCAACAGGATCATACAACGCGACTTTTGTCGGCTTGGAAAAGTTCGAACAGAACAGCGACTTGTACGGCGAAGGGGTTTTGCTGAAGTTCAAGATCGTAACGGGAGAACACAAAGGGGAAGAGGCTTCGCGGATCTGCTCGACGAAGTTCTCGGCGAAGAGCAATCTTTACCGGTTTGCGAAAGCTCTTGTCGGTCGCGATCTCGTTAGTGGAGAAGCTTTCGACTTCGCCGATCATATCGGAGCGAGGGGAATGATCGTCGTCGAATCGACGGAATCAGGATCGACACGGGTCGCTACTTTTCTGAAGTCGGCAGAATAGCGAAGGAGTTATCGCGATGGAATCAGCAACCCCAGTGAAGCTCTTGAAGTTCCCTAATATTGAAACGGCTTTTCGTTTCATTTTTTGGGTAGCAACCGAGAAGAAGATCTCGAACGATCAAGCAGCGGGTCTTCTGATTGAGCTTGAAGCATCGGACAAAGCGAAGTTTGTCTTACTGCAAAAGCAGTTCATTCAATCGAAAGGTTGAAAGGCTATTTAACGCGAGAGGCCTGGGAGAGCTGGCAACTCCCCAGGCCTTCGCTTTTTGTGAATCGAATCCCTGAAGGATTTAGGACTCAAATGAAATGGTATGCGAAATGGAAGATCCTGTCGAATCCGTATTGGCCTATGCTTCAAGAGGCTGGGAGGTTTACCCTGTACAACCCCCATCAAATAATAGTTGCTCTTGTCGCAAAGGAAGAGCTTGCGAAGATCCTGGCAAACACCCTTTCTTCGAGCTGGGGGGGCTGAAGTCGGCAACGGTTGATCCTTCTATCTTGAAGACGCTCTTCAGCAGTTCGGACGCTTCTATCGGTCTGATCTGCGATAACTTTTGGGTTCTCGATATTGACGGAGCAGCCGGCCTTCGCGATCTCGATCGCTTGATCGCAGAGAACGGAGAGCTTCCTCGGACTCCAACAGCAGCGACAGGAGGAGGGGGAAAGCACTATCTCTTCCGAGTCGATCGCAAGATCTCGAAGAATCAGACGAAGATCCAAGGCCTTTCGATCGATGTGAAGACAAAAGGCGGAGCGATAGTAGCAGCTCCAAGCCTTCATGCTTCAGGGAATCGGTATCGATGGATCGTATCGCCTGAAGAAGCAGAGCTCGCAACTGCTCCCGAGTGGTTGATCAACTTTGTAACGGGAGCGACAACGAAGTCGAAGTCGAAGCCGGCAGCTCAAAGCGAATTCAGCTTCGAGGATCTCGATCTTCGGACTGCTCCCGGTGTGGGGGACGGAGAGAGAACGGATAAGCTTTGCCGGCTGGTCGGATCTCACTTAGGAAGGCTTGGCGATACTCCTGATCTCTTGCAACTTGCGACGGACTGGGGGAGACGCTGCGATCCTCCAATGAAGGAAGCATCGGTCGCGAAGACTGTCGTGAATCTTGTCGCGAAGCATTTAGCAAACAACCCCCAAAATGAAAACAGCGAATCGGCAACTTCGGAAGGATCTTTAGAGCTTCAAGTTCTCAGCTTTCGCGACATTGAAGCGAAGCCGGTCGCTTGGCTTTGGCCGGGTCGTTTTGCTCTTGGGAAGATAACACTTCTGACAGGCGAAGGCGGAGTCGGCAAAAGTATGCTCACTTGCGATCTGGCATCACGGATCAGCAAAGGTATGGCTTTTCCAGACGGGGCTTCCTGTCAGATCGGAGACAGCTTCTTCATTGGATCCGAAGACGGGGCTGAAGACACGGTCCGGCCTAGGCTTGACGCGGCCGGGGCGAATGTCGATCGAGTTCACTTGATACGCGGGCCGAAGCCTGAAGGCGAAGAATACGCTTCTCCGATCGATCTGTCGCGACATATTGGGAAGCTCGATACTCTTCTCGGAAACTATCCCGAAGCGAAGCTTGTCGTTATTGATCCGATTATGGATTATCTGGGAGCTGCAACGAATAGCGATCGGGCAACAGACGTTCGAAGGGTTCTATCGCCTTTACGATCGCTGGCGGAGAGACATCAAGTCGCGATCGTAGCGATGAATCACTTGAACAAAGCCGGCAAAGGATCGAAGAATCGGTCGCTGGGATCCGGAGCTTTCGTCCAAGTCGCTCGAATCGAGCTTCGAGTATGCGAGGATCCCGAAGACGCTGATCGTCGGCTTCTGCTCCCAGTGAAGAATAATCTCGCCGCTGCTCCCGGCTTGGCGTATCGAATTCAATCGGGATCGAACGGAGCAGGCTTCGCAGTTTGGGAGAAAGGGACTGTCGAGATCTCGATCAACGAAGTCGAGAACGAAGGTGGAAGCGAAGATCGATCCGCTATCGAAGAGGCTGTCGAATGGATTAGGGGCTTCCTCTCGGACGGAGCAGTAAAGGCGGCAGAAGCGAAGAAGCAAGCGTTCAAAGACGGGATCGCTGATCGGACGCTGAACAGGGCGAAGAAGAAGCTCGGAGTGAAGGCAGAGCAACGCGAAAGGGTTTGGTGGTGGCGATTGTTGGAGCAGTCGAGCAGCTCGGAAGCTCCCCCTTCGGACGTTGAAACGGGAAGCGAATCGAAGTTCACTTTCTGATTCTCAGGTTGTCAGAATGCCAGCTTGCCACGGATTGCCTGTATGCAACGTAGTGGCAATCTGGCAACGTGAAGCTAAGTCTTGCGACAATTCAAGACACTCAAGGACAAGTCTATCCCCATCACTTTTCGGCTGGCATACTGAAGATGAACACGCAACAGCTATTCGAATCCCTTAACGCTCTATCGCTTCGAGTAAAGCTTCGATCTGATCGCTTGCTCGAAGTGGTGGGCGATCTCTCAAGACTGACGGACGACATGAAGACAGCTCTTCGGGACAATCGGCAGCTCTTTCTAAACTTGCTCGATCAGGAATCGATCGAAGACTTCTCCCGGCAATCGGTACGGCTGGGAGATCAAGATTTCGACTTCTCGATCTGGCAAAGCGGCGAAAAGCTTCGCTCTCCGATCGCAATAGACACCGAAACGGAGCTGATCAAAGACTGCCAGATCCCTCGGATCGCTTTGGCTTCTGTCTCGGACGGAGCGAAGCATAAGCTGATCAAGCCGTCAGATCTTCAGGCCTTTATTGATCAACACTTGGAAGCTCACTTTATCGCCCACAATGCGAGCTTCGACTTCGCAGTAATTCGAGCAGCTCTTCGCGATCCGATCGCCTGGGTTGAAGTCGCTGATCAGGGCCGGCTTCACGATACTATGATACTTGACGCTTTGATCAGGCTGGGGAGGGACGATAGCTATCCTCAGTCTCGGGATCTGGGGACTCTCGCAAAAGTGTATATGGGGGTTGTTATCAACAAAGACGATCCCTTCCGGCTTCGATACTCGGAGCTTCTCGATCTTCCTTGGGAGCTGGCGGATCCCGGCTTCTTCAGTTACGCGATCAAAGACGCGATCGTAACGCGCAAGCTTTGGGACGTTCTTTCAACGATCGCTTCTGATCTGATAAAGCCTTTCTCGAAGGATCTGCTCCCAGAGGCTTCTAGTCGCTTCGGACTGCTTACGGAATCGCTTCAGGTACGCGGAGCGATCGCTCTATCGCAGATCGAGAGAAACGGGATCGCCTTGGATCAAAAGCAAGTCGCAGCGACGAAGACGAAGCTGTCGGCCGAAGTCGAAAGATTGATCGAGCAGCTTCAGCAGATGGAAGCGACGGAGGGACTCTTCAAGCTCTCAAAGTCTCGATCGCTGATCCTGACAGCTTCCGGCAAGCCTTCCACGAATCAGGCGAAGCTAATTGAGCTTCTCGAAGCAATCGCTGAAGATCTCGATCTCGAAGACGTTCCAAGAACGGGGAAGACAAATAAGATCAGCAGCTCGATCAAGTTCTGGGGGCAGTACGCGGAGAGATCAGCTTTCCTGTCGCTCTGGGTTCAGCTCGAAGAAGTCGCCAAGCTTTGTCAATTCTTTGCCGGCTTGAAGACGGATCGGATCCATCCACGATATACAACGCTGGTACGGACGGGGCGATCGAGCTGTCACGGTCCGAATATCCAACAGCTTCCCAGGGCAGGGGGCTTTCGTGAAATGATCGTCCCTTCGTCTGGCACTGTCTTCCTCGGAATCGATTATGCTGCGATCGAGCTTCGGACATTGGCGGCAGTTTGTGAAAGCCGATACGGTCGCTCTCAACTTGCAGACGTTATCAAACAGGGGATCGATCCGCATAGCTTCACGGCTTCCATGTTTGAAGGCGTATCACTCGAAGACTTCGCAAAGCTTCCGAACAAAAAGCAGCTTCGGCAACAGGCGAAAGCTCTCAACTTCGGAATCCCTGGGGGACTCGGAGCAGCTTCGCTAGTGAGTTACGCGGCAGCAACTTATGGCGTAACGATGACGATCGAGCTGGCTTCGAGCTTCCGAGATCGCTTGATCAAAGAAGTCTATTCGGAGCTGTCGGAGTATCTCAAAGACGATCCGGTCGCTGCTCTTGCTCACAATCTGAAGACTTCGGCTTTTCGAGTGAGAAGCTGCTTTGACACGGACGGAGCTTTGGGAGCTGCGAAACGAATCATTGCCGGTAAAGGAAAAGCTTCGGGGTCCAACTACGGCGAAGCCTTCGTCGATCGAGTTTGGGAGTCGCTGAAGACGTTGAATGAGAATCGGAAGCTCTCCGATCTGATCAAGAATCGAGAGGCAGGGGATCAGCTTTCGAGGGATCTCTTCTTTTCCCCAGTCGCGACGATGACAGGAAGATTACGCGGGAAAGTCGGCTTCTCTCAGTCTCGGAATACTCCCTTCCAAGGCCTTGCAGCTGACGGAGCGAAGCTTGCTTTGTGGGGGTTGTATCGATCTGGCTTTCGAGCTGTCGCTTTCGTTCACGATGAAGTATTGATCGAGCTTCCGATCGACGCGGATCACACAGCAGCAGCGAAGCGAATCGATCGCATACTTTGCGAGACAATGGAAGAGCTGACGGGATCCATTCCGATCGCTTGCGAGTTTGCTCTCTCCGATCGATGGTATAAATCTGCCGAAGCAGTTTTTAACAGTTCAGGGGAGCTCCAAAAATGGAATCCCGAGTGATCAGAAATAGGAAACTCGTTTTGATCCGTTCACAATGCCGTGGGGAAGAAAAACGGTTTTGCTAGTTGCGACGGTATTGTTGACGATTACATCAACACGTCCGCTCCCGGACAATTGTGTAAAAGTCGGTGTATCTCGTAAAACGAAAAAATCGGGTCCGACTTGCGAAAGAGCAATGGTTTGCCCAGCAATGGCAAGTTGAAGAATTACTTGGGAAGAGTAGGGGATACGTTTAACCGACATGAGCAATGACAATCTGGTAATTCAAGCAAAGAACTTTGGGCACTCAAGGGGCATCTTAATCGATTTTGGCAATCCATTGGGGATCGGGCAAGAGGGAATTGTCTGGAAAACTAATCGGGAAACTGCCGTCAAAGTATTTGATCGAATTGGGAATTTTGATCGGGAAGTCGCCTGCTACTTGAAGCTGAGGGAAAGGGATGTCTATGAAATTGCCGGTTTTACTGTTCCAAGACTGATCGATTTTGATTCTGAATTCCATGTCGTTGAAATGTCAATTGTCGCTCCTCCTTACCTTTTGGACTTTGGGAAATCTTGGATGAGTCGTCCAGATTACACTGCCGAGCAATGGGAGGAATATGAAGAGGAAAAAAGCAGTTTGTTCGACGGCAATTGGGAACTAGTGCAATCCGCCCTTTCTGCTTTGAAGAAATACGGAATTTGGTACATCGATCCGAACCCAAACAACATCAACTGCGAGAAGCATCCGCTTGCGGTCAAAGCAAAATAGCTACGAAGTTGCTTTTGGGGCAAATGTGCTTTACAATCGGCAAAGCATTGCAATGGGAAAAGTAATGAATAAGAAGCAGAAAAAGACGATCTCAGTATCTCAACAACTTCGGGAAGCGATTGAAACTTCGGAGCTGACCCGATATCGAATTTCGAAAGAAACCGGGATCGCTCAAAGCACGTTGTCGGAGTTTGTTCATGGCAATCGCTCGTTATCGCTTGCAAACGTCGACAAAATTTGTGAGCTGATCAACCTCGAATTGACACAAAAGAAGCAACAACCCCTCAAGTGAATCGAAGGAAGGTTTGACAATGGCAAGTCTCCGAAAACAAGCAACAGGCGGCAGCTGGCAGCTTCGCTTATCAGTCAAAAAGCAAAGGTGCGTTATATCGCTTACGGATCTCTCTGAAGCCCAGGCGAATCGCTGGAAGCTTTTCGTCCAAGCAATCGCAAACAGTATCGACTTTGAAAGCCCTCTCGATCGAAAGACGCTTGAATGGCTAGCTTCGCTTTCAGCTGATCAACGAAAAAAGCTTTCCAATAAAGGCCTGATTCAAGCCGACGAGCCAGTCAAGGAAGAGATCACACTTTCGCAATATCTCACGGCCTATTTTGAATCGCATAAGTCGGAGCTGAAAAAAGCGAGCTGGATCTCCTATCAACACACTCGAAAAAGACTCGAAGAGTTCTTCAAGGGTCGCACACTTTCAAGCATTACGGCAATGGATGCGAAGGCTTTTCGCCAATGGCTTGAAACATCAAACAAGAGAGACAAACCCAAAGACGGAGAAAAAGCGAAGCCTTTGGCGATCAACACGATCAAGCGACGGACTGGACTTTGCCGGCAGATCTTCAAACAGGCTATCGAAGACGGGTTGATCTCTCGAAATCCGTTCTTAGGAATGTCAACTTCAGTTCGCTCCAACAAAGAGCGACAGCACTATATCCCGATGGAAGTCTTTGCGAAGGTGCTTGAAAAAGCTCCTAACGCTTCTTGGCGATCTCTTTTGGTTCTGGCAAGGCTGGGAGCTTTAAGAATTCCGAGCGAAGCTCAGGGCCTGAAGTGGGAGCATATCGCCTGGGAAGCAAAAAGGATCTCGATCGTCGCTTCGAGCAAGACGGAGCATCACGCAAATCGAGCGATACGGATCCTCCCTTTGCTTCCCGCAATCGAGACGGAGCTTTTGAAGCTTTTCGCTGAAGCCGAAGAGGGGGCTGAATATGTCTTCCCGAATATCCAAGCCGATACGAATCTTCGGAAGGGTTTGACGATTATGATCCGACGGGCAGGGGTAATGCAGTGGCCGAAGCTCTGGCAGAATCTGAGAGCGTCAGGATCAACGGACTTCGCGAAGAATCTACCTAGCCATGTAGCAGCTGCATTCTGTGGACATACAGAGCAGATCGCAAAGGAACACTATTGGACGATCACGGACGGAGATCTTGATACTGCGATGGATAAGCTCTCCCAAAAGTTAGCCACAAAGTTAGCCACAATCGATGTCTCGGAGGGGCTTGAATCGTCCCATACTGTCTCGGACTCGAAAGATCAGGAAACGAAAAAAGCCCCGATAATTCAGGGCTTTGACGAGATTTGTCGCTTGATGTCTTCGCTTGGCATATGCATAGGAGTGGACGATATTGGACTCGAACCAACGACCCCCACGATGTCAACGTGGTGCTCTAACCAACTGAGCTAACCGTCCTTCGGTGTACGGATTGTCTTCTTGTCGCCCGCTATGTCAAGTTCAACTTCGCTCGATTGTGAACATCCGCTTTGGTTGTCGAATCGCTGGCTGCCGGTTATGCTGCTTGCTTCGAAAAAAGCCGTGTTTTTTGATTGCCCGTTTTGCCCTTTCTTTAGCCTCGACGATGTCCAACCCAATCCGACGTGTTGTTATCACTGGCCTTGGCGTTGTTTGCCCTCTGGGCCGGGACCTGGAAACGTTTTGGGCGAATTTGATCGGCAAAAAATCCGGGATTTCCGCCTTGGATTGCCTGCCAGAGAACGGACTTAAGCTCAAGTACGGTGGCCAAGCCAAGTGCTTTACCGGAGACATCGAAAACTTCGGGCCCCTCGAAAAATCCTTGCAGCGGTCCATCAAAAAGAACCAAAAGGTGATGTGCCGGGAGATCGAAATGGGGGTGGCTGCATGCCAAATGGCCCTGGCTCATAGCGGTCTAGCAGCCCCAGAAAGCCGAAATCCGGATCGAACCGGAATCGTTTATGGCAGCGATTATATCGTTACTCGCCCCGAAGAGTTTTCCGATGGCGTTACCGCTT
Organism: Planctomycetaceae bacterium; assembly: GCA_947463915.1. Classification (GTDB taxonomy): domain Bacteria; phylum Planctomycetota; class Planctomycetia; order Pirellulales; family Pirellulaceae; genus JBKCUI01. Next base: position 3,197 of record CANHVO010000025.1, on the reverse strand, counting down.
GTCTCGACGCTCAAAAAGAGTTTGAACTTGGTCGATGGCCTACCGAAGGTCGCCCTAAAGTGAATCCGCTGTGGCTTTTGAAGTACTTGCCAAACATGCCTGCAAGCCATGTTGCGATCTACAATGATCTACGCGGTCCGAGCAATTCCGTGACGATCCGAGAGGCGAGCAGTTCCTCGTCGATTGCAGAAGCCGTTGCGACCATTCGCCGTGGGGCCGCCGATGTGATGCTGGCAGGAGCGACTGGCTCTCGACTGGAGCCTCTCAAGGCTCTTCATTTTACAGAGTCGACTCTTGAAAAACTCGCTGGCGATCGTTCGTCGCCTGGCGAGATGTCTCGCCCATTCGATACCGGCCGGGACGGTTCCATTCTCGGCGAAGGGGCCGGTGCTCTCGTTTTGGAAACACTGGAACACGCTTTGGCTCGAGGGGCGAAGATTTGGGGTGAAGTCATCGGAGGTGCGGGCTCCTGCGTAGGCAGCTCCCATGCTGGAAAACCTCGGGACTTCGTTCGTATCGCGACGAAAAACGTGGTTTCGCATTTGATTGAAAAAGGCAAGGCTGCTGGGCTCGAGCTGACGGCCGAAAACTCCCACATCCACGCTTGCGGCAAAAGCGATATCGCAGCCGACCGATCCGAAGCCCAAGGAATCAACGATGGCATTGCGGGAAAAAAGATCCCCGTCACGGCGGCAAAGAGCTACTTTGGCAATCTCGGTGCGGGCTGTGCCGCGGTTGAAATCGTCGCAAGTTGCTTGGCATTGGACCGGAAAGTGTTGTTTCCAATGCTCAATTGCGACCATCTTGATCCGGAATGCCCGATTACCCCGTCTCTTGGCTCTAGTTCGGCTGGTGACGCTTTTGTCAGTCTTTCCTACTCGTCGCAGGGCCAAGCCAGCGGTGTTTTGATTCGAAGCGTGCTTTCGGCTTGACAGTTACGAGCATGGTTCGTAACCTTTTGCTCCTTGAAAATACAAGCACTCCAGTCTCCAATTTTGTTTGAGTAGTAAAAATGGCAGTTCCAAAGCGACGACACTCCAACTCACGATCTGGCATGCGTCGAGCACACCATTCCAAGAAGCCACGTCAACTCCAGGTCTGCGTTAAGTGCAGCACGGTAGTTCCGACTCACACCGTTTGTCCAAAGTGTGGATATTACATGGGTCGAGTCGTCGTCCAAATGGGCGAAGAGTAGAGTTTCAACGTGCCCAACATTGCATTGCTTTTCCCAGGCCAGGGGGCTCAGTTCCTGGGCATGGGGAAAGGTTTATTGGAGCGAAGCGAAAAAGCGAGATCGCTTTTTGCGACCGCATCTGAAATCTTGGGGTATGACCTCGGTAAGCTCTGCGTAGATGGACCTGAAGACCAGCTTCATCTGACTAACCACAGTCAGCCAGCGTTGTTCGTCCACTCCATGGCTGCTCTTGCGGATTTCCTGGATCAAAATCCAGCCATACTGAACTCGGTTGTTGCAGTAGCTGGCCTGAGTCTGGGCGAATACAGTGCGCTGGCATGTGCGAATGCCATTTCGTTTGAGGATGGTGTGCGGCTTGTTCAGCAGCGAGGTGCAGCCATGCAGGAAGCAGCAACTGCGGTACCTAGCGGGATGGCAAGTGTCCTCGGTTTAACCAGTGAGCAGCTCGACGCTGTTTGCAATTCGGCCCGGCTTCCTGCTGAAATTCTTCAAATTGCCAATTTGCTCTGTCCCGGAAACATCGCCGTCTCTGGCCATACGGCTTCCATCGAAGCGGTCGCAGACGCTGCAATTGCGGCGGGCGCGATGAAGACGATTCGATTGAATGTAGCGGGTGCCTTTCACACGGACATTATGAAACCTGCGGTGGAACGGTTGGGCGTTGCCTTGTCGGCCACAACTTTTTCCAATGCGCGATTTCCATTGTTCTCGAACGTCGATGCTCAGCCGCATGCGATGGCTGAGGAGTTTTCTCCTCTATTGATGAAACAAGTCGTTTCACCGGTGCAATGGGAAAGCACTCTTCGAAATTTGCAATCGGCAGGCGTCGATCAGTTTTATGAAATTGGAGCCGGCCGTGTGTTGGCTGGCACCTTAAAGCGAGTCGATCGCAAAGCGGCTTGTGATTGTTTTGGCGATTAGCCTCTTTGAAACGAAAGTATACGATGTCGTCTTCTAGTACGTTGGGATTGTCAGCTGATCTTTCAGGTCAAATTGCTTTGGTTACAGGTGCCTCGCAGGGACTGGGCCAAACCGTAGCTGTACGATTGGGCGAAAACGGAGCTAAAGTGCTTTGTGTCGCTCGCAATGCGGACAAACTGGCTGAAACGGTTTCCCAAATTCAAGCAGCGGGTGGCGAGGCGGTTGCTATCGCTTGCGATGTTACTGATCGAGCTTCGATTGAAAAATTGTTTGAGCAGATTGAAACCGAATACAAGCGACTGGACATTGTCGTCAACAACGCAGGAATCACACGCGACACCTTGCTGCCACGGATGACGGACGAATACTGGGATGAAATCATCGCAGCCAATTTGACCAGCTGCTTCCTGTTTTGTCGTGGCGCAACTCGCATCATGATGGGTCAGCGATACGGACGTATCATCAACATGTCGAGCGTATCTGGTCTAATCGGAAACCCTGGGCAAACCAATTATTCGGCCACGAAAGCTGGCATGATCGGCTTCACGCGATCGCTTTCTCGCGAGATGGCCAAACGGAAGATCACCGTCAATGCAGTTGCACCAGGCTTTATCGAAAGCGATATGACGCGAGCGTTAGGTCCCGCTGTGACGGACGAAGTCAAGAAGCGAGTTCCAGCCAATCGGCTTGGGACAGCAGACGATGTTGCGGCTTGCGTTTTATTTTTGGCGAGCAAGGCGGCTAGTTATGTTACCGGACAAGTGATCACGGTCGACGGCGGCTTGACTGGCTAGTTGGCGAGAGCCCAAGGCCAACACCATAAAGGCTTTTGCAGCGTCTTTGTTCGTGCTAAGTCACTTTCGGCAAAAGTGCCCCACGGTGGTGCACACCTGCCGGGTATGCACCTGACTAGTTGCGTCGAAGAGGTACGAAATTTGGCAATTCGCGTTTGCCGACTTTGTCTTTTGATATTTGGCGTTTTGTCCGGCACGGGCTTGCCCCGACCGGACACCGCTCTGGTGTTCTAATGGGCCGCGTGATGAAAATGAAACCTCCGGATTGGTCGCACCGCCCAAGGCGG
>CANHVO010000024.1 GCA_947463915.1 Planctomycetaceae bacterium | reverse complement strand
GTACATCGGAAGAAACGGCAAGACTGCGACATTGATTTTGTTTTCGTTTGGATTCTTCAATTCCGGACTCTCGCCAGCGACATGTAGATTACTCATCACGTATTCTTCCAGCGACAATGGACTCGCCATACCTTCGCCCAAACTAATTCGCAGTTTTTACCATGAGTGCACTCATTGCCAACCCAACCGTCCGAAGCATTATTAGGGGCGTTTTGGTGTGGGCGCCACTTTGGATTTCGACAACAATCCTTTTCGGTGGTCTTGGGGTGGCTTATGTTGTTTTTGTTAAGCAAGACATCTTCTTGGCTTCCCAGGCTCTCCTCGTTCGCGACGAAGCGACGGGGGCGGTCATGCGACTCGGCCGATTTCAAAGTCAAGCCGAGATGAAGGCTGCCCAAGAAACCATCTTGGAAATGGCAAAAAGCCAAGCCGTTGTTCGGGATGCGCTCGTTGAAGTAGGGCCTCGCGAGGGGCTGGCGAGTTGGCTCAATTGGGGCGAATACCCATCGAAAGAATTGGTCGAGGAAACGGCAAAGTCAGGGATCTTGGTCCACGCGCCCAAAGGTACTGAGTTCGGCGTTACCGAAGTCATCTACATGGACGTGAAAGCGAATTCACAGGAAGAAGCGCTCGCGCTGAACAAAGCACTTGCCAATTCTCTTGAATCACGGTTGCAACAAGTCCGAAAAGCAAGAGCCGACGGCGTGCTTGCTGAATTGACACATGCACGAGATGCCGCACAGCAAGAATTGGCAAACTCGACACACCGACTCCGCGAAATGGAAAACGCGGCAGGCTCAGACCTTTCCGATCTGCGAGGTCTGACAGAAACGGTACCGGCCGCTGCTACGTCCCGCGTCGAGTTAGATCAGGCCAAGACAGAGCTTCGGCAAGCGGTTATCAGTCGCGAAGCGCTTGTCGCCGACCGTGAAATGCTCATCAAGGCGACCAAAGACCCAACCTCATTCATTGTAGCACCAGGGGCTGTCCTGAACTCACAACCAGGATTGAAACGGTTGCGCGAAGGGCTAGTTGATGCTCAGCTGAGCGGATCACAACTCGCTGGTAAGTTCACCGACGATCACCCGTCGGTTGTGGCTTCGTATTCTGCCCAAAGTTCGATTGTGAAGCGATTTGTCCAAGAACTAACGGCATCCATAGCCGGCGTGCAGTCCGACATCGCGCTCGTTGACGCTCGCATCGAACGACTTGAAAATCAGAAGAAGTCGGCCGAGGAAAGACTGGCTAAACTAGCCGACAGCCGCTCCGCCTATTCCAATTTGTTGTCGGAGGTCAAGGCCAAGGTCACTAACTTCGAAGCCGCATCGCGTGCTTTGGCTGAGGTACGTGCAGCGCGAGACTCTTCCGTTTCCACAAGCCTTTTGACTCGACTAGACGCGCCAATCGTCAGCGATCGTCCTGTTGGACCTGGCAAAACCATGATTTGCGCGTTGTGCACTGTTGCTGGTCTTGTCTTTGGGCTAGGGATTGTTTTTGTAGTGACTCCGATCGACTCCAGTCCTGTCTTTGGACGGCGAAGCCACGACCGCGCGGTGGGACGTCGAGACGCCGATGTCGTCAACCGAGCTGAGCCTTCCGGAAACTCGCCAATCTTGACATCCCAAGCAGATGAATCCCCCGCTCGAGCGCCGGATAGTCCAAAAAAGACTTCGGTACCAAACGAATTGTCCAATACGAGCCCCCCAGTCCCCGCACCGACTGTCGGCCAGGCATCTGGCGCTGAACTGGACTCATTGGAGGGGTATCAACCTCTGATTAAGCCGCGACCTACGGAATCTTTGAAAAAGCAGAAGGAAACAGCAGTCAATGGCTTGGGGCAAAGCGAGAATCGTGACGTCGATTTCGCATTTCAGGAATTGTCTCGGTTACAAGCCCGACGTCCTGAAAATCGATCCGAGGAACTTAGCGTTCAACATGAGATTCACGAGCTAAAAGGGGTTCTTTCGAAACTGGAAACGAAACGGCGGTAGGTTCCCGAGGAGCCTTGAAAGCAGAGCGTTTCCTGGCGGATCACGCGAATGTGATATACGCGGAACCTTCTATTAGCCGTATCGATCCAAGGGGCTGTGTGCGGAGTGTCAATTCACTTTCTTATGCATAAAAAACGCGGGAATTCGTCCGTTACCTGTAATTCCCGAAATCCGACGAAGAGTATGGCTTGGTTTGAATGCTGGCCTTGTTGGTTTTGAAGGAGTTTGGTTACACTGTAAGAGTGGGATGTGCGAACGACGCACAGGCGGTCCCGCAATTCGCTTGTCACCCAAACAGTTTGGTTTGGGATTTGAATCCCTGGAGTCCGGAATGAAAAAGATAGAAGCCATTGTTCGTCACTTTAAGTTGGAAGACGTCAAGAACGCACTTACCGAACAAGGCATCCATGGAATGACCGTTAGTGAAGTGCGTGGTTACGGCCGCCAAAAAGGACATACCGAAATCTATCGAGGTACAGAGTACGCAGTGGATTTCGTTCCAAAAGTCAAAATTGAAGTGGTTTGCGCCGATGGCGAACTGCAAACGGTGATCGACACCATCGTCAAGACGGCGCAAACAGGCCAGATCGGCGACGGCAAGATCTTTGTGTCAGAACTCCAAACGGCAGTGCGTATTCGAACCGGTGAAACTGGCCAAGACGCTCTGTAAGTCGTCCAAACAAATTGTCATCTCTCCATCCGCAAGTCGTAAAGGCGCGTTCGCAATTAGCGGACGCGCGTCTAAAGGCGGCTAATCTGCACCATTCCGGAGCAACTGGTCCGCAGGTTTGTTTTGCTTGGGCAGACCAAGTGGATCAAGTTGTCAACGGCTTGATTCAAGTTGCTTTGGAGGGAATGCCAAAACCACTGGACCCATCTTGCTTTGCATTTGTGGGTCTTGGCGGTTATGGTCGACGGGACTTAGCACCATTCTCCGATATCGATTTGATGCTGCTTTATCGTGGCGTAAGCGAATCGGAAATCGCACCCTTAGCCCGAGCGGTCGCGCAGATGATCGTTGATGCGGGGCTACAGTTGGGGTTCTCGACTCGAACCCCCTTTCAAGCGCGCCAGATTGCTTGGACCGATGCGACGATTTTGACCTCCTTGGTTGAGATGCGTTTGATCGAGGGAAGTCAGTCGCTGTTTGAGGGCTTTTTGAATTCGTTTCGAATTGGCTGCAAGCGTCGATCGCGAAGATTGGCTGCATTGATTGAAAAAGAGCGTTTCGTTGAACGCCAGAAGTTCGGCGAGCTAGTCTATTTGCTTCATCCGAACGTCAAACGCTCGCGTGGATGTTTGCGTGACGTTCAAATCGTGCGTTGGATCGGCTTCGTCTGCTTTGGCGAGAAAGACCCAGAGCAATTGGTTGAAATGGGATTGCTGGCCCAGGAAGACTTCCGAGCGATTCGGGATGGTTACCAGTATTTGTTGCGACTAAGAAATCAATTGCATTTCTTGGCAGGTAGAGCGCAAGATTCTTTGGATCGGCCTAAGCAAATCGAACTTGCAGACTGGTCGAAGTTCAAAGGGACCGATGGGGTATTGCCAGTCGAAGAGTTCATGCAACAGTATTTCGAGTTCACCAGCGAAGTGCGATACAGTTCTGCGAATTTCGTTGGGATGGCGAGATCGCGTTCTAGCTTTGTTGGCTACCTCTCCAGATTCATTGCTTGGCCGATTAGCTCTGGAATACGTTTGGGACTAAATGAGATTTGGGCAACGCGAGCGGGTCTCGAAAGGTTGCAATCGGATCCTGCCAAAGTGCTGGAACTTATGCAGGTAGCGAACCGTTACATGCGACGCATCGAGCATAAGACTTGGCGAACGATTCGACAGGCGATGTTGAGGCGTCGTTCCGATCAAGTTGGCAGCGAAGCCATCGAGCGGTTTTTGCAGTTGATCGCGGAACCTGGTCGACTAGGTGAGATACTTCGGAGATTGCATGAACTGCGTGTACTAGAACAGATCATTCCGGCCATGCGACACGCCAGGTGTTTATTGCAGTTCAACGAATATCACAAGTACACGGTCGACGCGCACTGCATTCGGGCGGTAGAGTGCGCGGGCGAGTTCGCGAAGTCTGACGATGTTCTTGGCCGCGTTTATCGCGGTTTGCAGAACAAAATGATTTTGCACTTGGCTCTCCTATTGCACGATCTGGGAAAGGGCTTTCCGGAAGATCACAGTGAGGTAGGGCGTGTCATTGCGGAGGAAACCGCGATCCTTTTCAAACTATCGGATGCCGATCGAGAGCTGTTGGTTTTTTTAGTTCACCAGCATTTGCTGATGGCACATACCGCATTTCGATTTGATCTTTCGCAAAAGGATCCCATTGTTAACTTTGCAAAACAAGTTGGATCGATCGAGCGATTGCAGATGTTGATGGTCTTGAGTTGTGCCGATTTGGATGCGGTCGGACCAGGCGCGTTGAATGATTGGAAGCTTAGGCTCATACTGCAATTGTATGATGCCACCGAATCGCAATTTCGAAGCGACAGTCCAGATCAGCGTTTTCTCGATATCGTGGCGACTCAACGGACCGCCGTCATGGCGCACCGAACGGCCGAAGAGCGAGAAAACGAATGGTGCACAGAACAGATCGAAGCCATTCCTGCAGGTTACTTGCTGTCGATCAAACCCAAAGAGTTGATGGAAGAGTTGCGACGAATTCGACAATTGACCCCCGAAAAACCAGTACAAGCGTGGGGGAATTTCCTCCCCAATCAAGACGCGACGGAATATGTGACGGCAGTCCGTCAGGAGCAGTCGATCGGCTTGTTTCACTTGATTGCGGGCGCTTTATCCAGCCAAGGACTGAGTATCCTATCAGCAGAAATTCATACTCAACCGGGGCGCATTGCCTGGGATCGGTTTGTGGTACAGGATGCAGACTACGAAGGCACACCGCCACCCTATCGTATCGAGCAGGTCTGCAAGCAATTGGTGCAATCGATTGATTCGAAGGATGCGAAGCCGCCTGTATTTCGACGCATCTGGAAATCTCAATCCACATTCGACGCCGCCAATGCTCGAGTTCAGCCTACCCAAATCCGATTCGACAACAGCACCTCCGAAACCAATACGATTATTTCTGTGTTTGCCTATGACCGAATTGGATTGCTGTACGATATCTCCAAAATCCTCTTCGATCTTAATTTGGATTTGCAGGTGGCAAAGGTCAGCACGCATCTAGATCAAGTCGTCGACGTCTTTTACGTGACAGATCTGCAAGGGCAGAAAGTAACAGAGCCAACCCGGCTTTATACTTTACGGCATAGCTTGTTAAGAGCGATTGAAACGGTCGATCCGCGGGCTTGAGAAGGTTTGTCCGTGCGAGCTTCTGAATGTTAGCGCTACCTTCGCGGAGCGAAGGGCGACATTGTCGCTCGTCGCTCCGCGACGAATGCGTTCGGCGGACGTCACATGGAATGTGACTGCTACGATGGAATCGCCATCTACTCGACAGCAGGATTCACTGGTGATTGCATTGTCAGTTTCATTAGAGCTTGCCGAAGCTCTCTGACTTTGAGTGGCATTGCGATAAGAACGTGAATGGGACTGGTTTTCGCGCCTCGGATAATGTGCTGTTGCTTTGGGTCTACCAACATGACCAACGGAATGTTTTTCGTATGTTCTTGTTGGGAAAACTGATTGAATGCTTCGAGTGCCAGATTGCCGAGATCTGGGGCGCACAATACGACGCAGTCCGCAGGAGGCGTCTCGTCTGGAGCGAACTTGCTGAGTGCTCGTTCGGGGTCGCCAAAAATCAAAACTCGGTAGCCTCGATTCTTAAGCTTCTCTCGCAAAATGTTTTGCAATTCTTGTTTGCTTTCAACAACGATTAGCGTTTTGCCTTGTCCCTCTTTCGCATCTTCTTCATTGATGGTTTGAATCGAGTGGAGGGCCGTTTTCTTTGCTACCGTCTGACCATCTGGGGTTTCTAATTTTTTGATCGCAGCCTGCACGTCGCTCAGGATCGCACCTGGCGTCTGGTAACGCTTTTCTGGATCGAACTCCATAGCCTTGTTGCAAATGGCGTAAATTTGCTCTGGGAGTCCTTGGATTCGTTCGCCCAAAGGTGGAAACTCCGTGAAGCGGGAAACGCTTAGACGCTGCATTCGATCGCGTGTTTCTATCAGGGCTGGCTTGCCACACACGACGTTGTAAAAAATGACACCGACGAAAAACAAATCGCTTCGCGGATCCCCTTTGCGAACTCCAGTACCCCGTTCGAGAGCAGCGTAGTCAATCGCTCTAGCGCTAGGGCAATCCGCAATCGCTTCAGGTGACGAAACGTCCGCTAACGCGGCCAAACCAAAGTCCACCAATTTGCATCGTCCGCTCGCATGAACCAGCACGTTTGTCAGCTTTAAGTCGCGGTGAGTGATCCCCTTGGAACCTGCAAAGTCCAGCCCGGCGCAAATATCTTGCATCATGCGCAAGGAATCGAGAGGTCCGAAGTTTCCGCGAATCTTCAAGATTTCACGAAGCGTTTCTCCCTCTACGAATTCCATAACGAGATAAGGCGATCTCGCATCGTTTTCGATTTCATGGATCGTTACGATGTTGGGATGCCGCAACTGGAGCCCCATTCGGCCTTCGCGAAGAAATTGTTCGACCGATGCAACTTGATCCCGGTGTCGCCGACGAAGTACTTTAATGGCAACAACACGACCGGTATCGCGGTGAACACAGCGAAACACCCGAGCAAATGTACCCGCACCGATCATATATAGGACTCGGTAGGGCCCGTAAAAAAATCCGAGCCGTTCTCCGGTGCACATCCGATCCAACTGGAAGTTCGTCAGGATCCCTTTGCGAAGTAGAAGGTTCTTGACGTCCTCTAAACTCACGTCGCTGGTGCGCAATTCCCCCCAAATTCGATCGATTTGCTCTGGAGTTGCTAACTCCAGATCGATTGCGCGTTGGGTTAATGAGCGAGGGGTAAATTCCATCGAAGCGTCAGACCGACGAAGAGAATGAAGGGGAGGAGGAAAATCAAGCCGACTCAATACTAGCGTAAGCCAAATCAACTCAGCAAGCAAACCTTTAAGCAAAACAGGCGAGTCGATTCCGGCTATTTTGCCCAAATCGACTCGCCTGCTGCAAGGTTCGAATGCGATTAGCCCTGTTTTGTCGGAGGTCTTTTTGAGGGCGAAAGTGGCGACTTTCGACACTCAATAACACAAGCTAATGCACTCATCCACGTCAACTAATCTTGGTTTTCTTCCGACGAACCTTCGTCAGCATCACCTTGTTCGCCCATTAGTTCTTGAATTTGTCGTTGGTAGGCGTCGCGTTCGCGTCGAGTTGCTTCCAAATCAAAAACCAAGTACTTCATGTCCAATCGGAGTTGGCCAATGGAATCCTGGACCAATTGCAAAATCTTGCGTCGGCGATTGGTGCTTTCAACGACGCGTTGAAACGCTGGCTGAATCGTCAACCGTTGTGCTGGGGGCAGCATTTCGATTACTTTTTGGAGATCGACGAGTTCGCTTGGTGTATCGTTTACGAGATTTTCGGTCGATTGGGCTGCGTGGCTCATGTTGAGGCTCCTCAAAGTAGCGATTGGTGGTAGGTTGCCGTAAAGTTTGTGGGCGATTATGAAATTAAAGAAATGCAGCTATCGTGCCGACACTCTTCGCAGGGACTGCTAACATGGAGGGTAAACCCATGCTAGTCAAGGACTTAGGAAAGTCGAGCTATTCGATTTGAATTTCCTAACCCAAAAAGTCGGTGGGGTTTTTGCAACATCAATCGATCTGGAATCGTGCTGTAAGTCATGCTACAAGCAAGACTTACGGTTTTGCACGTCAGGTTGCCCCCCATGTTTCTTTTTCTCCACTATTCATTCGGACTTTGTTGCAAAAAGTCAACCCGGTGGCCGGTTGTCGGGTCTCGGGTAGTTTTGCGCTGGCAGCCGATCGTATTTCTGATTTTCGCGTTCCTCGCGACTTTGCCAAGCGGAGACGCACAGGAAATCGATACCTTCGACGAACCGTTTCAAAAGTTTGTACTTTGGGACAGTGATGCAAAGGCACAGCTTTCTAAATTTCGCCAAACGGAACCTGGTATTGAAATCATCGAAGCCTCGTTTGAGCGAGGCACAAAGGTCTACTTGACCCGTGCAATTCCTCCATGCGTCATTATCGATGATCTGAAAGCCTCGTTGAAGATTCTTTCTGCGCAAAGCGGAATGCGAATCGGCTTCCGAGTTGTGTTTCCCCGTAGCGCACATCCAGCAACGCACGATCCAATTACGGAAGTCCTGCTTGGAACTCCTAACGAAGGAATGGGGCGATGGTCAACCTCGACGATCGCGGCGGTCCCGAAGCAGTTCGAAGAACGGGTTCGATACCTGAAGACAAAGTTTGGGGCTGGAATCGATCTTCAAGATGCCTACATCGATGCAGTGGTACTCAGCGTATACACCAATCCGGGTACGATCCGAATCAAGGTAGACGACTTGAGAATCGATGGCATGGTTTCGCCTATGTCTCCAAGGCTTGAGGAAAGAGCGATGATTGGGGGGCTTCAAAGCCCAGCAACTCTTCCGGTCCAGGAACAGCTTCGCCTTCTTCAAGCGACAGTACCGCGGTGGATTTTGCACCAGGGGGAGAGCTTGCATCATCTTAAGTCACTTGGGTTCACTGCCATCATCACCAACAACCCGAATGATCCGCTTATTGCCGAACAATCATTGGGTTCGCAAATGGGAGTCATTGCCCGACCGCCGGACCTGGTACCCACCGAGGAGCTGGCTAACAATTATCGCCACGTTCAAGGTTGGATTTTAGGGATGGAATTGGATCGCTCGGATCTAGATTCATCGAGAAACCTAGCATCCAGGCTCACTCGATTTCCGCAATCGCTGGCTCGTCCTACGGTTGGAGAGGCCATGGAAATGTATGGGCAATATAGCCGTATGAGCGATTGGTTGGCTATTCCCCTCCCGGTACCAACTCGGATTCGTTCCGCAAGCGAAGCGGCCCAAATCATGAAGACTGATTTGCGTCCATTGGCGGGCCGATCGATTCCGCTAACCTCGATTGTGACCCAGATGCCCAAAAAATGGTTCGAGCAAAAGGCGATGGCAAGCAGAGCATTGGCAAACAGCGCATCGAGTTCATTCGACTACGATTTACTTCAAATTCGATTGCAGTTTTATCGCAGCATGATGCAAGGCGCGCGCGGATTTATCTTTCGCTCGGTATCACCGCTTGACGCAGGAGACTTAACTTCCCAAAAAAGAGGCGAGGGCTATGCGAGCATCAATTTGGATATCGATCTCCTCATGCCTTGGATCCAAGCAGGCCAGTCGACCTGGCGAATCATTCCAACCGATTCTCCGAACCACACAGCGACGGTCTTAGAAACACCCAAAAGCCAGCTTGCTATCATCATTGCGTCAGGCCCCATGGACCAAATCTGTTCAGTGGCTCCAACCACAGAAAGACTCAAGGTTACGTTGCCCGTTTCAGGTCAAATGCGAAGCGTCTACCGTATCACCCATGGCGAGCTGGAGCTCATGCGACCTGAGCAGACCCCTGGCGGCTGGCAAGTCGTCATCGAGAATCCGGCAATGGTTGAACAGATTGTTTCCGCTGCCGATGCGATGCCGTTAAACTATCTCCGCGACAAGCTGTCTCAGCCCGAAATTGCAAGTGGACTTGTTAGCTCCCGAATCGATATGTCAGCACAAGCGATTGAGCTTGCGCAGCTTTCAATGAACTCGCAACGCGTTCCTGCGAACGACCCGCGATGGGAGGAAATCAAGCGGGCAGAGTCGCTTCAACGCAGTTCGATGATTCTTCTGAGGCGTTCCAACATTCCACAGGCGATGAAGTCTGCAGATCAAGCGTTGCTGATCTCACAGCGAGTTGTACGTAGTTCCTGGGATGAAGCGACCTCTCAATTCGGAGCCTTTCAAAGCACTCCTCTTCTGGCCTCGCCACTTTCCTTGCCGATCCACTGGGAGTTCATTCGATTGTTGGCCGGACGAAATGCACAAAACATTCCTGTACCGGGTGTTCCTTTTCGAGACACCGCTCAGCTTTACGAATCGCAATGGCAAATAGATCGGCGTTTGATCGAAAACGTACAAAGCGATTGCTTTGTTGGCACAAACGGTCCGGATGGCCTTCCTGCACTCGTTATTACTGCTCGATCAATGCAAGGTCAGACTATTTCATCTGGCTACGGCGGAGCCGTGATGCGAGTTTCATCACCACCGATTTCTGCACCTGCTGGAGCCATGATTCACGTCGAGGGCTTGGTTCGTATTCAGTCACCTGCCGGAGAAACCCAGAGTGGATTGTTGGTTAGCGATAGCCTAGGTGGCGAGTCTCTTGGCCAGTTGATCTCTTCGACTGATACGTCACAGTACGAGTGGCGTCGGTTCGATCTCATTCGCTTTGTGACCGAAGAGCGGGCCATGCGTATTCACTTCGAAACCCGAGGTGAGATGAAAGCAGAAGTGGCTAACATTACGGCCAAAATGATCATGCCCTCTCAACCCAATGAGATTCTAACTCGCCCCTATTTTCCAGGCGAAACGCTGACGGACGCACAAGAAGCGATCCCAATTTCGACTTCGAACAACCGCTAGTTTTTGGGTTACAATAGTCTGCTAGCGGAAACGTTTCTCGTAGCGAAAGTCGTCAAGACTTTCGGCTCCGTAGCATATCTACCTTTTTTTCGTGTTAGTTAGCCATTGGGCTATCGCCCCGGTTTTCCTGTTGCTCGACCTTCGTCGAGAACCGGGGCTATCGCCCAACGGCTATTGGTTTATTTTAATGCCAAAAGATTGACCGCCTTGCTACTTACCTTTTGGCAACCGCTCACAACGATCCATTCCCGATACCTTCCCTCCAAATCTGGGGCGTCCCAACAACCACCATCATGCAACGATTTCAACTGTTGACGTTTTTTTTTGCAATCACTTCACTTTCGATTCCCGCGACCTTGAACGCTGATCCCCCCAAGTCTTTCGAGCTCCCGCTTTGGGAAAAAGGAGCTCCGGGGGCCAACGGCAACGAGGCCAAAGACAAACCGATGGCAAAAGTTCGATTGCCGTCCAGCGAAAAACCAACCGGTGCTTTGATCATTTGCCCTGGTGGCGGTTACGGCAACTTGGCAATGGGACACGAGGGCCAAGAAATTGCCGAATGGGCCAACGAAATGGGCTTGGCCGCGATCATCTGCGACTACCGTCATCGAGGCAAAGGGTACGGGCATCCTGCCCCCTTGCAAGATGCACAACGGGCGATCCGTATGGTCCGCACCAATGCCAAAGAATGGAACGTCGATCCTGCGAGAGTCGGCATCATGGGCTTTTCGGCTGGTGGACATTTGGTATCCACCGTTTTGACCCGATTCGACTCTGGTGATCCCACCAACGCGGACCCTATCGAACATGCATCCTCGCGACCCGACTACGGAATCTTGGCCTATCCAGTGATCTTGTTTGGACAACCGGGAACACATAAAGGCAGCGAAAAAAATTTACTTGGCGAATCGCCAGATCCTAAATTGGTCGAATCCTTTCAGAGCGATCTCAACGTAACCAAAGATACGCCTCCGACGTTTCTGTTTCACACTCTCGAAGACAAAGGGGTGGTGCCTCAAAACTCAGTCGCATTCTTCGCCGCCATGTTGCGAAACGGTGTGTCAGGTGAGCTGCATGTTTTCGAAAAAGGCTCGCATGGCAAGGGCCTAGCCAAAACGATTCAAGGTACTTCGGAATGGCCGAACGTTTGTCGACGCTGGCTCGAGGGCAAGCAGTTTGTCACTCCAAATGCGCAGAGATAGCGAGTGAACCAAACAATACCTACATCCGGCGACGGATTAACTTTCGTTGCTCAACTGACGAGTCGGTCGCCAGCCGCAATCGCGGTCCTGGCGCTCGATGGTCCCCAGTCATTGGAGTTCACGAGCCGATGCTGGCGTCCTAACGCTGGCGACAGCAGTTTAGCGATCAACGCGATTCGTTACGGCTTTACGCAGCACGAAGGGGGCGGCCGCGGTGAGTCCATCGTGGTTTGCCGAACCGGTGAGCAACGCGTGGAACTCCATTGCCACGGAGGCCGTCTCGCTGCCGAAACGCTAATCAAGATTCTGGTGTCGCTTGGAGCGGTTACCCAATCCCCGTTTCAGTGCGAATCACACGAAGGAGAGGACCTCACTGTTGCCGAGGCTAGAGAAGACATCACGCTGGCGGCCACGCAACGCACGACAGCCATCCTTCTCGACCAGTATCGCGGCGGACTCAAACGAGAGTTTGATGCGATCCAATCTCTGCTGATAGAAGGAAACCTGGCCGAGGCCAAGCTCCGACTCGGTCAACTCAACGATCGGTCGATGTTGGGTAGGCATTTGATTGAACCATGGCGAGTTGTGTTGGCGGGCCCGCCTAACGTCGGAAAGAGCAGCTTGCTTAACTTGTTGTTAGGCTACACTCGCGCCATTGTTCACGAACAAGCTGGTACGACCCGCGACTTACTCACGGAACGCACTAGCTTTGAGGGTTGGCCGATCGAACTGGTCGACAGCGCAGGCATCCGAACAGCAACGGATTCCATCGAGGCCAAGGGAATTGAGCAATCGCTTGAACGCATTGCGACAGCCGATTGTACATTGCTGTTGGTCGATCCAGTTGAAGGTTGGACAGAGACACACGACGAAATCCTAGCTCAGTGCTCCGAGCGAGTGATCCTTGTGATGACCAAGTCAGATATGGCACATCAGAATGACGTCGACTTAAAGGACTCCGACCGGCTGCATCGCCGCGTGAAAACGAGCAGCGTTACCGAGGAAGGTTTGGCTGAGTTAATGCGTGTTGTCGTCTCGGTGTTGGTCCCGCAGGCTTTAAGTCCAGGCGATCCCGTTCCATTTCGACAACGCCATCGCGAAAAAATCGCGACTTGGATGCGAGAGTTAGGAATGAGCTAGCCGATTGGTGGACAGCAAGGCTGAAACGTAGCGAAAGTCGTCAAGACTTTCGGCGAACTTCTTTGTGCACCGAAACTCTTGACGAGTTTCGCTACCCATGACCTGCGTCAGACGCAAATAGACATCTCCCCGTATACCTCAAACGAAAACAGGCCGCGTATTGGTTGCACTCGCCTTAGGCGGCGCGGCTCTTGATAGATTGCTGAGCGCTGACACAGTGGGAAATTAGAACGCGGCTACATTCTTCCCAAGTTGTTGGTTTTCGAATTGGCAGCATGCCATTGGATACATCGGCGATCTGTTCCCACTTTTTGATTTCGTCTACGAGTGAGTTGGGATCTTCCAAGTCAAAGTACACACAATCCGTCTTACCAACTTCCCTGTGGATCGGAGTATCGCTGGCGAAGGTCTTCTTGCCAAACCACAGTGATTCTACTATCGGCAATCCAAAGCCTTCGACGATCGAAGGGAAAATCACTCCGCGGCATGATTTGTAACAATGCTGCAGGTCCGAGTCCTTGATGTCGTGAAATGCGAAAAGCTGCTTGCCATAACGCGGGTGGTTTCGGATTCGTTGAACGACATCCTCACAAAGTGACCCCACGCGACCGATAAGGCACAATCGCAGGTCTTCTCGGGTTTGCCAAAGCAAATCAAAGGCATCCAGGAGATAATGATGGTTCTTCCGAGGGTCGAACGTCGCAACCATCAAGTAGGGGTTCCGGTGAACGTCCTTGGTGAAGAGTTGACGGACATCCGGGCGAATATCACCCTCGACCAGCTTTAGTTCTGCGCCGAGCGTCAAATGCCGAATAGCCGAGGGGACACTGACCAAAGAGGAACGATTTTTTTCAATGTAGTCCTTGATTTCGATTTCGACTGTTTGAGAAATCGTGACAAGCAGGTCCGAGTTTTCAATTGCCTGATGAAGGTACTTGCGAAAGCCCTCTGTTCGTTTTGCACCGACGTATTGAGGATGTGTTAACGGAATAAGATCATAGATGACCGTGGCAATGGTGGCGCCATTCATTCTCGCCGCAGCAGCCGCTTGCCACACACCCCGTTTGGTCCAATACGCATCAGGGAGAACAAACAGGTCGTTTTCGTTGGGCTCAATGGCATACGCTTGGCGTGATAGCGATCGTTGAATGGACTTGGACCACGCAGAATGCGGTAATTTAAATATTCCCAAATGCCCAGCTTGAGGCATCAGCCATTTTCTGATCCGATTCGAACCAGTCCATTTGCAAATCCAATTCGCAAGGGGACTATACCATCTGGGAAGGAAGCGATGTATGTTGGATTCGACCGCGGCGAGCTTCTCAAACCTGCCAGCCTGTCTTTCGTCAACTGCGACAAAGCGATCCGAACAATGCGTTACTAACTGAGGTTTCGGCAGTCCTTCGACCTCGCACCAACGCCCACACTCGGACAATATATTCCTGACAACTCGTTCAATCCCAGAGTTCTTTCCAGACGCAATTGTATGCGAAGCATCCAAAAACAACCGACTCGGCTGATTTGGGTTTGCTTGCATTTTGCGAAAGGTCGAAGTCATTGTTTCATCGCTTTGGTTCGATTGGGAACACACCTCAGATCAATGCATGATGATCTGGTTTGAATTGAATGAAAACCCGTCAAACCTTTTGGTATCAAATAGTGAGGTGGTAGGTCAAGTGAACATTTTCCAAACATCGAAAGTAGCAGGCACGCTCCGTCATGCCGTCCACTGGATTGAATGGACCATGATTCATCGTGCATGGCCAATGGAATGTACCTACTACTTTGACTATCGTCGGTTTCGTCATTATGCGGCCTGCATTTTTTGCGTCGCGGACTTGGTTCTATAGCAGTCGAGGCAGCAATCGATCAACTGTTGATAGCTTTCTGACCACGCGATCGGCTGGCGAACTGGTAGGCTGGAGATACTTGATTTCAATTGCTTTTCCCATTTCAAAATTTCATCAACCAGCGATAAGGGATTCCCTAATTCAAAGTAAGTACAATCTCCTTTTCCAACTTCGCGATGAATCAGGGTATCGCTAGCAAACGTTTTTTTTCCATGCCAAAGGGATTCGACGATAGGAAGCCCGAACCCCTCAACGATAGAGGGGAAAATGACCCCTCGGCTAGATTGATAGCAATACTGGAGCTCGGCATCGGTTACGCCATGAAAAACAAAAAGCTGATGGCCCCTGGCTGCATGGCTTTCCAGCCTAGCCATAAGATCATCACAGAGCCAACCCACTCGACCAACCAAACATAGCTTTAGGTTGGGGTGCGTTTCCCAAAGCAATTCAAAGGCATCGACCAGGTACTTGTGATTCTTGCGGGGCTCGAAAGTTGCAACCATCAGATAGGGGCTGGTTTCCGCGTCACTAAACAATGCCTTCAATTCCTGACTCGGGTTGCCCTCAACGGTTGCAAATTCAGCTCCCAACGTGAACGAACGGATGTCGCTGCAATAAGTGCCAGGTTCGCAGATCTTTGGAAGGTAGTTTCGGAGTTGTTCCCGAACGGTATTCGAGATTGCGATGATCACGTCAGAGTGAACGGCAAGACATTGAAGATACTCGATGAACTTGGCTTTCATGCCTTCTCCAACGAAGTCCTCGTGAGTTATTGGGATCAAGTCGTAGACAACCGAGGCGACCAGGGCTCCACATTGTCGCGCTTGTTCGACGACGGGCCAGATATGCATTTTTGCCCAATAGGCGTCGGGCAGCAAGAGAATGTCACCAGGGCCAAATTGGATTTCCCTCGCATCGCTAGCGGCGTTTTTTCTCGCTCGTTTTTCAAAAAACGAGTGAGCCAATTTAAACAAACCGAGATGCCCAGCATCGGGCAGAAGACACTTGCGTACAGAAAGGAATGGCAAAAGCCAGCAAACGCAATTCGCTAACCATCGGTATGCAGCGGGCATTTGAGCTAACGCGCTCCGCTGGAAAGATGCGCACTCAGACAACCTTTGGATCTGTTTTGCATCCAAGCGAAAAAAACGATTGTCATACGAAAATACTGTTGCTACTTGGGCTACTCCATCGGCATTTGCAGACTCTCGAACAAGGCTTCGAACAACGCGTTCAATTCCAGAGTTCTTCCCGCTGCAAAGCGAGTATGTTCCATCAATAAAGATTCGGCCTGGCATAGTCTTGTCATCGGATTTTTGCATGTCAACGAAAGCCAGCCGTAGTTAGGTGGCACAATGGCCACTGTTCTCTCACAAAAAGAAATCAATTGACGGGCAACTTATCGCCTCATCCCGACGAAGGTCAATGCCGCTCACGTTGAATCTATATTTGGTCCACAGAGGCGGCCTTGATTTTCGCTGATAAAACAGGCTTATGCGTAGCGAAAGTCGTCAAGACTTTCGGCGGCATGGCCTAAACGACCGAAACTCTTGACGAGTTTCGCTACAAATTGCTTCGCAGCGTTGCCCTCCAAGCCCAACGCTTTTGACGCTGGGCTCGGAGGCGAGGTCGTTGTCGCAGGGTAGTGGAATCTCGTTAGAGTTCCTGAAGTGCCTCGAACTCCGGGAAGTTCTACGATTTCCGCTACGAGCACGGCCTCCAAACATTTCAAGGCGATAGATAGCAATCAAGAAGCATCGATGACTGATCTTGTCCTGCTTGCTTGAACTCACTAATTTATCAGAAGTATGAACTACGTTGCAATGGACGCAACTTAAGCCTGAAAGGATTTGGGAATGATTTCGATAGTGATCCCATGCTTCAACGAGGAAGCTGTTCTGTCGCAACTTGCGTCGAGACTGGTTGCTGCCGCCGATCAATGGAATGAGCCTTGGGAAGCCATTTGCGTGGATGATGGCTCGCGCGACTCAACTTGGACGAGGCTAGAAGAGATTGCTCGAAGCGATAGCCGTTGGAAACTGGTTCGATTTGCTCGGAATTTTGGACATCAGAAAGCAGTCTCTGCAGGCCTCGCACATGCGAAAGGAGACGCAGTATTTGTAATTGACGCCGACCTCCAGGATCCACCAGAAGAGCTCTACCGATTCATCGACAAATGGCGAGAGGGCTATGAAGTTGTTTATGCGGTAAGGCGAAAGCGCAAGGAGGTCTGGTACAAGCGAATGTGCTACTACCTGTTCTACCGAGGCCTGTCTCTTTTGTCCCAAACGACGATCCCCCTTGATTCCGGGGACTTTTGCATCATGGATCAAAAGGTTGTTTCTGTGCTCCGAGAAATGCCAGAACAGAATCGATTCATCCGAGGGATGCGAGCTTGGGCTGGGTTTCGACAAATTGGAATTGAATACGAAAGACATGCAAGAGCCGCTGGTGTACCGCAATACACATTCAAGAAACTACTGCAATTGGCGTCGGATGGTGTACTTTCGTTTTCCACGATTCCACTCCGGTTGGCAACTTATTTGGGGTTGGCCGTATCGAGCATCGCGTTTTTTGGTGCGGCCTTTACGTTGTTACAAAGGTGGATGGGAGATTGGTTCGCGTCGATCGGTCTCGCCCCAGCTCCTGGTTTCGCAACGATTGTCATTTCAGTCTTGTTTTTAGGTGGGGTACAGTTGGTGTGCGTTGGCATCATCGGTGAGTACATCGGACGGATCTATGAGGAAGTCAAGG
This sequence comes from Planctomycetaceae bacterium, assembly GCA_947463915.1. GTDB lineage: Bacteria > Planctomycetota > Planctomycetia > Pirellulales > Pirellulaceae > JBKCUI01. The sequence continues at coordinate 17,283 of CANHVO010000024.1, read as the reverse complement.
GCCGGCCGCTTTGGATTGAAAGCGACACAGTCGGTATCTATCCCGCGGCGATGGGTAAAGAGGGACCGAATCATCTACGGCCGCTTTCGGTCAATTCTGATTCGATACGCAAGGCTTCGTAGAGGATTGATGACATGGACCGAAAAGGCTTTTCGATGGCGATCGCCATCGGCATGAGTGCGTTGGCCATCGCCTATGTGGCCGCAAAAGTAGATTGGGGATTACTTCGCGATTCGGCGAATCGACTCCATCTGGGGTATATTCCGTTATTGATTGCGGTATACATGCTTGGACACATCCTGCGGGGTGTTCGCTGGATGTGGATGCTGCAACCCGTCAAAAAGATTCCGGTTTCGACCACGACAGGGGTCGTATTGATAGGATACATGGCAAACAACCTTTTGCCTTTTCGGTTGGGCGAGTTTGTTCGCGCCTTTCTTATGGGCCGAATCAGCTCAATCAAAAACATCACTTTGCTCTCCTCCATTGGCGCCGAGCGGGTCATGGACGGTTTAACCTTGTTGGCGTTTCTGTCTTTTTCATTGTCGTTTGCACCAGCACAACAAGCATCCGCTTCTCGCATTTCAGAAGCTGCCGCACTAGCCACTCTTCTTTTTGTTTGCGTCGCTTCCACGATTCTCTTAATGCGAGTTTGGCCGCAGGCATTTCGTCGGATCGTTAAGATAGCAGCAGGGCGATTGCCAAACGCTCTTTCGGAGAAAGCGATGTCGGTTGTGGAGTCTATCCTAGAATCGCTGGAGTTCGTGCGATTTGACTGGCGTTTTGCTCGTATCTTAGGCATGAGTTTGGCTGTCTGGTTGACAGAAGCTGCCATGTTTTACCTTGGTCTCTTTGCCTTTGATTTTCCAGCTAGTATCGAGCTGGCTTTGTTTACGCTGGCTGTGGTCAATTTGGGTGTGCTGATTCCATCTGCCCCGGGTTATGTCGGCATCTTTCAACTTGGGACGGTTGCCGCGTTTAGCGTTTTTGGATTGAGCACAGAAAACGCGACAGTCTACTCGGTTGTCATCCACCTGTGCCAGTATTTGCCGGTGACTTTAACTGGTCTATTTCTGCTAACTCGGTTTGGATACTCTTTCCAAGACCTTGCCAATCGTCAACCGAAGACGTCGGCGGCTAGCATCCTGGAAGTGACTCATCTTGTGGAGGTCGTGAAATGAAAGTAGCTGTTATTGGAGCTGGAGCAACTGGATTGGTTTCGGCATACTTGCTAGCCAAAGCGGGCCATGACGTAACGATCTTGGAGGCCTCGACGATACCGGGCGGTTTGCTCTCGACATTCGACGCTGGTGACGGTGCGCGACTCGAGTACTATTATCACCATTTTTTCACGCACGACGCCGAAATCAATTGGCTGCTGAAAGAGCTTGGTCTAGCCGATCAGGTGAGCTTTCTCCCAACGACAATGGGCATGCTTCGCAACGGTGAAATCCATGACTTCAATGGCGTTTCTGATTTGCTCAAGTTCTCTGCGATTCCAATGGTGGATCGACTTCGGTTCGCAGCGAGCTCCGCCATGCTCGTTTATGCAAAGGGATACGCTGAAGCTGAGGACGTTTCGTCGCTGCATTGGTTCAACAAATGGGCGGGCAAAGCCGCTACAGAATCGATTTGGCGGCCTATGCTCGAAATCAAGTTCGGGGAGTCGGCCTCGCGAGTACCGTTGGCATGGATGGCTGGTCGATTGCGTCAACGGGCTCGTTCTCGAGACGGATCACAAGAAAAGCTGGGCTATCTGCGAGGAAGTCTTCAGATTTTGGTCGATCGGCTGGTCAGCGAGATCAAGTCGCTCGGTGTGAAGATTCAACTCGGTGTTCCAACCAAGCGATTCTTGTTTGATGAGGATGGAGCAGTTGTCGGCGTTGAAACCACAGCTGGGGCTTTCAAGGCCGATCGAGTACTTGCAACTGTGCCGACACCGATCCTAGCCGAATGGTTGAAATCCGATGCACCGCAATACGCCAAGTCGCTTGATAGGATCAAGTACATCGCTGCAACTTGCACCGTTCTTTCGCTTGATAAGAAGCTCTCTCCTGTCTACTGGCTAAACGTTGCTGATCCAGACTACGATTTCGGCGGTGTTATTGAGCAAACGAATCTTGTACCGTCCTCCAATTACGGTGGCCAGCATCTCGTCTACCTTTCTCGGTATCACGAATGGAATCACCCTATGGCATCGATGAGTGACGAAACTCTTATCGAACGTCAATCGACCCAACTGGAGCGGTTGTTCAAGACGGAAGTAAAAAAGCACACCAAAAAATCTTGGGTGTTTCGTGCCAAGTACGCAGCACCTAAAGTTGAAATCGGATTCCATCGCGACATCCCAGATTTTAAGTCGCCGATTCCGAATTTGTACGTCGCGGCTATGCCGCACGTATATCCGGATGAACGAAGCGTGAACAACAGCATTCGCGTCGCATCTCAAGTGACTTCGGAAATGGGAGTCGATACCTCTTATGTGCCAAGTCATATGAGCCTGGCTGCTAAGTATGGACGCGCAGCTTGATGAGCGAAGTAGCCGTCGACAAGTCGCCACAAACACAAACCTGGCAATTAGAGGATACGATCGCGTGTGCGGCGATTGCAATGGCTTGCATGTTCCTGGGCTTGTATGCATGCTCATTGAATCACACTCTTTACAGCCACAAAGCACCGTTTTACGATTCCTTGTCGTACAATCAGGCCATGGCTGAAACGATGGCCCAATCGAAGAACGTGGGCCTCTTGCCTGCGTTGCGAGATAGCATGAACGGAACTACGGTATACTTCCCGTCGATCGTTTCCGCCGTGATCGGCCCCCTTGCCAAACCGCAGCGCGACATTGGTGTTTGGATTCAAATCGTTGAGTTGGCGTTGCTGAGTGTTTCACTCTATTACTTGTTGAGACGTGTATTGCATGCAACCGTCCTGTTATCTGCCTGCCTGATTCTCCCTGTACTTTCGCTGAAGTGCTACTACCAATTGAATGGTGGACTGTCCGATTTTCGGATGGACTTAAGTCTGATGTTGATGTTTGGAGTCACCTGCGTCTGGTATTTGATCGCATCAGCCACCAATCGCATCAGCCACTTTGCTATTCTGGGGGCCGTAGCCGGGATTGCGATTTTGTTTCGCGCCACTGCGCCTGTCTATCTTGGCATTGCGCTTGGGCCTTGTGTTTTGCTCGATCTAATGAAATCAACACAACGCGCTCGCTTCGGCGGTCGACTGGTTTTGAGTGCCTCGGTCGCGTTGCTTGTCGGTGGATGGTTTTTGATCGTAAACTACAAGTACCTTCATTATTACTACGTTGTATGGAATATTGATGCGCAAGCCAAGCTTCCGCTCAGTCAAGCAAAGATGCATATCGAGTTTGCAGCTGACCATGTTGGCAACAAGCTCTTCCTCGTCCTGGGATTGTTGCTGGCAATTAGTCTTGGGGTACGACAACTGATTCGCCCGAAGGGAACTGTCGAATTGGATTCGAAAAAGGAGTTCTTTGAGCTAACCCTTTCTAGACAAATTTGTTTGATTTGGATTGCTGTTTCGCCGACCGCGATGCTTGTGTTCAAAGGTGCGGGGCTGAATCCATTTGTCTCGATGCCTTCGTCGTTAGGGATCGTACTTATCGCTATCCTTTACTTCGGAAGACTGCTTGCGATGCGAACTTCTAAGAGAATCGAGTTGGTTCTTTTCGTCTTGCTCGGTTTCTTCGTCTTGCTCCAAGCGCACAGCGGGCTTGCCTTACATGCGCCGGGCGCAACAAGCCCCATGAATGGACACAAGCTGGTGATCCAAGCGATGGTTGCGGACGCAAAAGCGAGCAACATGAAACAAGTGCGCTACGGGGTTTCCTATTGCGCAGAAATGACGGCCATGAGTCTGCGCAATATCATGACCTTTGACATGAATTTTGATGGAAGTGACTTAAAGCTCGGTGATTTTGTGACAGACTTTTCAATGAGTCGATACGCGCCTGCCGAGTGGGATACTGTTGCGGGCGATACCATGGAGGCCAAAATTCGGACCTTGGCCGTTTCCTCGGAGTCGACGGCGGACTATCTGATTCTGCCGGAACCCGAAACAGTCGATTTTCTGACGATCCGATTGCCACACGTAGTCTGTGACAAGTATGCTGGTGAGATTCGAAAACAGTTATTGGAATCCCCTGTATGGGTTCCGATATCTGGCGTCATCGAAATCATGCCAGAAGAGAAAGTGCGTGTTTTCAAAAACATGTCGACAAAATAGAGCCTGAATTGGGCTCTGAAAACGCACCGTCGGCTCGTTTCTTTGTTAGGGCATGACAAATTGCCGTCTTGCCACACGCTACCTTCGCGGAGCGACGGGCGACATTGTCGCTCGTCGCTCCGCGACGATTGCGTACACGCTGCCGGGATTCTTTGCCACTATCCAAAAAAGCATCTTTTTGAGCAAGGCAGAGAAGTTGCTTAAAGACGTCGACAACGAAGACTTTCGACTTGTCTCTGAAACGATGAAGCGTAGCTAGATTGAAACGAGATGTGAGTAATGACCAGCGCCGTTCGGTTCATTGTCAATTTCACTTCAAGACTTGTTCCCAGATGCCTACCATTGAATTGTGTTGGCTAATTTGAGACATGCGAGCAATGCACTGGCGGCTTCCTCGCCTTTGTTGCCCACGTTTCCTCCGCTTCTTTGAATCGCTTGCTCCAAGGAATTGACCGTCAGCAACCCCAAAGCTACCGGCTTGTGGTGTTCCAAAGACAATTGCATCAGCCCCATGCTGACGGCTCGATTGAGATGCTGGTCGTGCGTGGTTTCGCCTTTGATTACCGCCCCCAAAGTGATCACTCCTCTGCAGGACGGCTTCTTGATCACTAACTGAGTTGCGAAGGTTAACTCCCATGCGCCTGGAACCTTGACAACGTGGATGTCCTCGTCCTTGATGCCATTGTCCAACAATGTTTGTACGGCCGCTTTGCAGAGTTTGCCCGTAATATTGTCGTTGTATTCGGAGACGACAATAACGATCACGGATGGAGCACCGGGGTTCGGAGTCGCGGAAGGGCTGGGCTGTACTTCTATTGGCATGATTTCCCTGTGGGATGTTGGAATCGTTGGGGAGTCGCGAATGGCGATTATTTGTATTGAGGGCCGAAGGCTCGATACATCCTCTGCCGGTGCCGTGAGGCACCGGACTTGCGAATTCCGAGGATTTCAAGGCCCGAAGGGCCGACACACTACGATTCTGTGTCGCCCCTTCGGGGCTCGTCTCTCGATTGGTCTTCGCACCGTGGCTTATCAGCCACGGCTAGGGATATGTCGGCCTTTCAGGCCTAATTTGTGCAACTTCAAAACTTGCGCGTCGTGCTAAATTTGTTTTCATTCTGCCGTTCGCCTAATCATGCAGCGTACGGTCACTCTCGGCAAGAGTGACCCACGGTAGCAAAGCTTACGCAGGACGGATTCCCAGCAGGAACTCGGTGTTCGATTTCGTTTTGGTCAGCTTCTGCACCAGCATTTCCATCGCATCAGGAGGATTGACTTCTGCCAGCGTTTTTCGCAACGTCGAAATTCGTTGGTACTCGCCTGGATCGAGAAGTGCCTCTTCGCGGCGTGTCCCTGATTGATTGATGTTGATGGCCGGCCAAATTCGCCGATCTACCATCGAGCGATCCAAGACGATCTCGAGGTTGCCGGTCCCTTTGAACTCTTCGAAGATGACGTCGTCCATCTTGCTGCCAGTGCCCACCAAAGCTGTGGCAATGATGGTCAGCGAGCCACCTTCTTCCATTTTTCTTGCAGCCCCAAAAAAGGACTTCGGCTTCTGCATTGCATTGGAATCGAGGCCACCAGTCAGCAACTTTCCGGACTGTACGCATTCCCCATTCCAAGCGCGGGCTAATCTCGTGATTGAGTCCAAGAAGACGATGACGTCGATGCCGTCTTCGACCAATCGCTTGGCTTTTTCGAGAACCATCTGGCTGACTTGAATGTGCCTTGACGCAGGTTCATCAAACGTGCTGCTGATGACTTCACACTTTGGCCCTCGCACCTCCCGCATCATGTCCGTGACTTCCTCTGGTCGCTCGTCGATCAACAGCATGATCACGTATGCAGCCGGGTAGTTCTGCAGAACAGCCTTGGCCATCTTCTGCAATAAGATGGTCTTGCCCGATCTCGGAGGTGAAACAATCAGTCCGCGTTGCCCGAACCCGAGTGGAGCAATGAGATCGATGACCCTGGTTTCGACGATGTCTGGCGTCGTTTCCAACACAATGCGAACTTTTGGATGGAGCGGAGTCAGGGAATCGAATGGTTTGCGCGAACGCACCACATTCGGATTGCGATGATTGATGGCTTCGACTCGCAGCAGCGCAAAGTAGCGTTCGTTTTCTTTCGGCGGTCGCACTTGACCAGAAATGGTCATGCCGGTGGTTAGGCTAAAGCGACGAATTTGCGATGGCGAAATGTAAATATCATCAGGACAAGAAACATAGTGGTGACTCGAGGACCTGAGGAACCCGAAACCGTCCGAGAGGATTTCCAAGGTCCCCTCACCATATAGAATCCCCGACGAGAGCATTCGGGCCTTGAGAACTTGAAAAACGAGTTCTTGTCGGTCAAGATGCTCAGCGTCAACGATCTTTTCTACAGCCGCTATCGCCAAAAGCTCCTCATGGGGCATTTGCTGAAGTGTTGCGAAATCGAGCGACTCACGCTTATCGGTAGGCAGTGGGGTCGCGCCAGAGTTGCGCTGCTCTTTAAACAGCTCTTCCGAGATGGATAAATTCTCCTCTCGTTTGAAGTGAGGTCTGGCGCGCGTCTCGCCGCTAGGGCGAGCTGCATCATCATTTTGACCGGTCATATTGGTAGGGGCGTTGAAAAGGATCGCCATCGTCGTTTTCCATTCGCACGTGCGCGAAGTTTCCAACGAAAAAAGGGATTTGAGGAGGGGGGAGTGCTGGGAAGAGTTAGGTTCCAGTGCTGCAAATTTTACCGCACGGTTAATCAAGTATAGCTTCGTGCAAGGGTAAACCGCAACTGGAAGAATGATGAAGTTTGTGCAGGAGATCCCTAGTTTTTAGGGGGGGATTCTGTCTTCCTATCGGAAGAAGGGGCGAACCGAAATCCCGCAGCGCATTCTCAAAAAGAGGGGCGAAGATACGAAAGAGGATCGATTTCCCCTTTTTGAAGCGGCAGAGTGGTATTGAGCTCCGTTAAGGTGATCGGCGAGTTCCAAGAGCATCTTCGCGTGTACGCAATCGTCGCGGAGCGACGAGCGATAATGTCGCCCTTCGCTCTTGCGAAGGTAGCGTTCTAGGTATTCAGCCGATTGCTCAATCCGCGAATTGCAGCTGGCAAAGCTAAACACTCTAGCTCAAAAACTCGTTTTTGAAGCGATTCCGCTGAATCGGATTCGAGAACGTCACAGGTTCGCTGCAAAATAATGGGGCCGTGATCGTACTCATTGTCGACGAAATGTACCGTACATCCAGAAACTTTGACCCCAAAGTCAATGGCTGCTTGATGCACTCTCAAACCGTACATCCCTTTTCCCGAAAAGGAAGGAATGAGCGAAGGATGGATATTGATGACACGGTTCTCGAAGTCTGATGGGATCAAGACGTGTTGGAGGTAGCCTCCCATGACAACAAGCTTCGCACCAGATCGGCGAATCGGGCCGAAGATACTTTCTGAATGCTCGTCAGCCGTCAGCGATTTTCGTTTGGGAGCAATCAAGCAAGGAATCGATGCGGCCTCCGCAAACGCGAGCCCACCAGCGTCCTTCTTTGAACTCACGACCAATCGGAAGTCCACCGCGAGCTCACCTCGGTCTCGAAGCTCGATCAGATTCTTGAGAGTGGTGCCACCACCCGATATCAAAACCGCAATGGGAATTGGCGTTTGTGTGATCGACATTACTTTTTCGCTTTTTGGGCTTCAGCCTGAAGCTCCGTCAGGAACTCCTTAAACGTCCCTTGGTCACTACCATCCGTGAATTGGACGGCTTGCTTTTGAGCCGCAATCGCAGGCTCCAACTCACCAGCTGCAAAATGCATACGGCTGATTGTGTCGAAGAGATTTGCTTTGTTCATCCCCTCTACCTTAGACGATGCCTTCTCCACAGCAGCAATCGACATGTTGATGATAGCCTTGCTCTTCAGCTTTTCTTCGACGAAATACTCGTATGCAGACCACGCCACATCTTGAACAAACAGCGGTTCGTCTACGCAACTGGCAAACAACTCCTCATATGACTTCATCAAATCTTTTTCGCTAGCTCCTGTTCGTACGAGCACATCGATCTTGGACTTGTAGAGACCGAACTTCAGCCGTGGGTCTTCTACCTTCGCAATGTAACCATCGATCGCGGCCAACGCTTGTGGATACTTCTTTTGACGCGTAAGTCCTCCAACGACCCGTTGGATCTCTGCGATCAGTTTTTGTTCCGCAACGTATTTCTCCCGATTCCATTTGTCAGTGATGACCTCCTCTAGGATCCCTTCCATTTCCATGGGATGGCCGATCCATTCGATCTTTGCGTCTTTCCCGACAATAAACGCACATGGTATACCATCTTGTTCGGCGGCTAACATGTAGTCCTTTTCGCTCGAACCATCTGGGTCGGTAGTCAAGCAATAGACGCTGGTTACTTCACTGACTTTTTTGCGCTCGCCTGTTTCGTCAGCAATCTCTCTCTTGAGGAAGTCTTTGACTACTGACAGTGGCTCACTGCTGATGCTAACAATCTGAAGCCCTTTGTCCGCGTACTTGGTCTGTATTGCGGCGAGATGCGGCATGCTTTGAACGCAGGGGCCGCAGGTTGTGGCCCAAAACTCGACGACGTAAACCTTACCAGGTTCAAAGCCGGTTACCTTTGGGAGTTTTCCTTTTCCATCCTGTATCCAATGTTCGATATTGAGTTTGGGAGCGACCGAACCAACCTCAAGCTTCTCAGTTGCGAAAGCAGGACTGTTTTGCTCCGCGAAGGAGCAGCCTAGACAGAGCAGCAACAATGCAACAGGCGTTGACTTGAGAATGAACGCGTTTAGGAAGGACATTTGTGGGCTCAAAAGGGAATGGATGGGATTGCATAGGGAGGGCGAGGCTCCAGCCGAGACAGCGACGTCATGGTTCGGCAGTAGCCTCACCCTCCCTAGTAACGAGTCACACCTGCCGAGAGTGACCTTGGAGGCTTGGGCAGGCCCAGAATGGTTCAAAACTACTCGACTTTGCCTGAAAACACATGTCCTGCAATGGGCATTTCGACGGAGTATAGTCCAGTCCTGGAAGTCGCAAACAAGGTTTTCATCTCTTTGCCGCCAAAGGAACAGTTGGCCGGTTGTTCTGGAATAGAAACGATGCCAAGCAGTTTTCCCTGAGGCGATACGATTTGAATTCCCAAGTCGGTGGTCACATAGAGATTCCCCTGCACATCGATCGACAGTCCGTCTCCGCCCGAATTTTCCTTCATCGCAGGTTGCTTGATTTCATAGAGGACACGTTTGCTCTCGATGACGCCAGGCGACTTGACTGTGTACGCAAACACTTGCTTCTGCATGCTCGGCACAACATAAAGTATCGATTCGTCGGGCGACAGGATAATACCGTTTGGTGCTGAGATATCGTCTCCCAAACGCGTGACTTCCCCTTTGTTTGAGCGGTAGTAAAACGCTTCTTTGACTTGTGGCCACGGTTCGGGGGCACTGTATCGGGGATCGGTGAAATAGATGCCGCCGATCTTATCGATTACCAAATCGTTGCAGGCATTGAAACGGACGTCTTTGTATTTTGACGACAGCGACTTCACCTTTTTGGTATCGATGTCAATCGCGATGAGCTCACCGTCCATTCGGCAACCGATGAGTTTGCCATTGCCATCGAACATCAATCCATTGCAATGGCCGCAGGCCTCCATGAAAATCTCGAGGTTGCCCTTGAGATCCGTTCGCATGATCCGATCGTTTGGTATGTCGGTGAAGTAGAGGTGCTTCCCATTGGTTGCTGGTCCCTCTGTAAATTTGAATCCACCATGAACCTTCGTCACCTTGCCTGCACCTGCGAACTCTTGGGAGACCACCACTCCGATCAGCAACCCAAATCCAAGAATGAGTGAAAGAGAAAGGCGGCACCAGATTTGAAATCTACGCATGAGTCGAAGTTCCTTTTGAGGGAGAGGATTACGAACTTTGGCCCTAGTTGGTGTACCGGCTTTAGCCGGCTGAAGCAGGAGCTTGGCCGGCTAAAGCCGGTACACCAACTAGGGCCCGGCTGTTTTGCCCCCTCTCCGCTATCGCGGGACGAGGGGGAAAAATACAAACGATTGGCGTGTTACTTGATCTTGCTTGCATTGCCTGCTTGGCCGAACGAAATCATTCGGTCCATGCAGACTTGCTTCATCGCGGTTCGGGCTGGCTTCAAGTAATCGCGTGGGTCAAACTTGTCTGGGTTTTCCCACAAGACCTTGCGGACGGCGCCGGTGATCGCCATGCGACAGTCGGTATCGACGTTGATCTTTCGTACGCCGCTCTTGATACCGCGTTGGATTTCTTCGACTGGCACCCCCCAAGTTTGTTTCATCTTCCCGCCGAACTGGTTGATGATGTCTTGCAGTTCTTGCGGAACGCTGCTGCTGCCGTGCATGACCAAGTGCGTGTTTGGGATCAACTTGTGAATGGCTTCGATTCTTGACATCGCCAAGACTTCGCCGTCCGGCTTGCGTGTGAACTTGTAAGCGCCGTGGCTTGTGCCGATCGCTACCGCAAGCGCATCCACATTGGTTTCCGCAACGAAGCGCGCAGCTTCTTCTGGGTCGGTTAGCAACTGATCGTGGCTCAAAACGCCTTCGGCCCCGTGGCCGTCTTCTGCTTCGCCACCGCCGGTTTCGAGCGAGCCCAAGCAGCCCAATTCACCTTCGACGGAAACATTGCGAGCATGCGCGAGCTTTACGACTTCTTTGGTGACAGCAACGTTGTACTCGTAAGGAGCAGGCGTTTTTCCATCTTCTTTGAGAGAACCGTCCATCATCACCGAGGTGAATCCGTTTTCGATAGCCGATAGGCATGTCGCAGGCGAATTGCCGTGGTCTTGGTGCATGACGATTGGAATATTTGGATACAGCTCTACTGCAGCCAACATCAAATGGCGAAGATACGCGTCCTGCGAGTAAGTTCGCGCACCGCGGGAAGCCTGGATGATCACAGGGGAGTTGGTTTCATGAGCCGCTTCCATGATGGACTGGATCTGCTCCATATTGTTGACGTTAAAAGCAGCAACCCCATACCCGTTTTCTGCGGCGTGATCGAGGACTTTGCGAAGCGGAACCAGGGCCATTTGAACTCTCTCCAGAAGGAATTTCGAACTGTACTTATGAATTTAGATTGTCAATACACTGTTTTCTAAAACAGGAACGCGTAGGATTATGCGACTATTTGTCACCGCAGACAATCCGTAATCAACCGACTTCGATACCTAAATGGACATGGATCAAGACTTCACGAAGCCAATTCGAAGCGTTGCAAAACTGCAGCCATTGGACAATTACCTGACGGGTAGTTGGGATGCACTTGGTGCGGGCGCACCGGTCTTAGTGGCTCTTTCGCAGCTTTGTAGTAATGCCATGGTGGATTTAAGCACCGCAAAGCCCGTTGAGGCAGATCAGTTGTCGCCTGAGTCTAAGGCGATTCTTGTGGCCGCCCGCGATCGTGGAGTGATCGAACTCAAAGCGGTGAATGCGGCTTTTGAGGCCCCGTCACGAATGTTGGCGGTTTATATCGAATTGGACGAATCTCAGACAATTGCCTTTCGCGATCCTCAAAATCCTGAGGTGACTGTCCTTTTCCTCGAAGGGTTCCGAGTGCTTTGCGAAAAAGGGCTCGTGATGCATCACATTCATCGTGACTTTTCGTTAACGAGTCGAGGCTTTCAATTGGCCAGAACCATTTCCAAACAAGAGGTGCAACCGTGGCTCGACAAGGGCACCGAGTTTGGGCTGCACGACTAGTTACGCTGGCGATCCTGCTGGCTGTCGCGTCTATTTCGGTTTATCTGGTTTGGCGAAGTGTTTCGCTCGCCCCTGCAGAAACTCTAGTCAAAGCGCCAGAGGTGCTGACGGCTCCCGCGGAAAGCGAGGCGGCCGCGGTGCCTCATGAGCTCGATCCACTATTGGATTTTGCGAGAAAAGCCTTGCAAAATCACCTTGAAAAGCATCAAGACTACACTGCCGTTTTGGTCAAGCGTGAGAAAGTTGGTGGAAAGCTCACTCCAGAATGCAAGATGGCTCTTAAGCTCAAGTATGGGATGGCGACCGATGAGACTGGGCAATCGCGACCCGTCTCAGCCTATCTGAAATCCCTAGAGCCAAAGTCTCAAGCAGGACGGGAAGTGATTTGGGTCCAGGGACGAAATGATAACAAATTGACGGCGCACGAAGCTGGGCTGTTAGGAATGGTTTCTGTCGACTTAATGCCTGAGAGCCGGTTGGCCATGATCGGTAACCGATATCCCATTACGGAGATCGGCATCGAGAAGCTGCTGCGAAAGCTAATCGAAAGAGGGGAACGGGATCGGCAAATGGGGCCAGCAACGGTTCGAACCATTGAAAATGCCGAAATCGATGGTCGAAAATGTCGCTTGATGGAAATCGTGCATGAATCGCCGACAGCTATTGTCGATGGCAAAACCGTTGAGTTCGAATTCAATTTGGCGCAAATTTACATCGACGAAGAGCAGCTGATTCCCTTGAAATACGCCAGTTTTGGGTGGCCAAAGAAGCCGAATGGCCCCGCAGAATTGCTGGAGGAATACTCGTATCTCGATCTGAAATTCAACGTTGGCCTAACCGAAAAAGACTTCGACTCGAAGAATCCTGCTTATCGATTTTGAGATTTCCGAGGCGAGATTTTTTCTCCCCTTCTCCTTCACTGGAGGAGAAGGGGCCGGGGGATGAGGAGGTTGTTGGGTACAGATCGTAATCCGAAAAATAAGCGAGGGATCGGCGGAATTGGCCCTCGCTCGCGCTTCGCGTAGGGGGAATTCAGTCTGCTGCTCTAAATCGGAGTTCGGGTGTCAGCAAAACCTGCAGTCCAATCCCACGGAGTTCTCAAACCAGGCACACCTCCTCATCCCCCAACCCCTTCTCCTCCCGAGGAGGAGAAGGGGAGTTAAATTTCAGGCACTCTCGGCGTCATTCGTTCCAGTCGTCCGCTCAATTGCACTAGCAAAAAGCTCTAAGATGCTGACAATTCGGGACTTAAAGCGACTTCCCAGATGCCCGAAAACGAAACCTTGAAATCGATCAAAGTTTCGAATCGCATTCCAACTATTTTTAACGAGCGACTTGTTAGTGGACAGAAAACTATTTGCATGGCTGCTTATTTGTATTTCGATGTTCCTGCTGTTCAACAGTATGCAGCGACAGCGAGAAATCGCCAAACTGGAGCAGGAAAAACAACAGGAGCTGGCGAAGACCGCTAAAGAGAAAAAGAAAGCCGAAACGCAGGAAGCTGCTAAGCGATTGGCTGCTGAAGAGCCTGGATTCGTTTTGCCCGAGCAAGCTCCGCGAGAACGAATCGCTCTCGGAAGTTACGACCCAAAGGACAACTACCAACTCCTCGTCGTTTTCGATAACCAAGGAGCCGCCATCGAACGTATCGAACTTGTGGCTCAAAAGACTCCCGGGAAATTCGAGTACCGATCGCTTCAATCCAAAGAACGCGAAGGTTACCTCGGATACTTGGCGTTAACCGAATCTCCATCATCGCTCGATATCCATGTTGTTCCCAAAGGCTCACCTGCTGCGAGCGCAAAGTGCGTCGAGAATCCAAACTTGGTCGGACTAAAGCCAGGGGACCAAATCATAGGCTGGGATTCCCTCAGCGGATTTCCCTCCGTCTACAAATGGGACAAACGACTCAGCAAACAAGCTGGAAAGACCATCGAACTCAAGATATTGCGACCAGGAGCTGGTGACGTCAAACCGGTCGCAACAGAAGCTGCGGCAGAGAAACCAGCTAGCGACGAGACTGTCGCAGACGGAAAGCCAAAACAAAATGATGCACCGGTGATGGCTGCGGCGCCATCGGGAACCGAATTGACGTTTACCTGCACATTGATGGAAAAACCGTTAGACGAATTGCGGGCAGAGGATGACTTTAAAGACGATCAAGTCAAAGGGAACGATCCCGTTGCATCCTGTGCTACCACAATTGCCGCAATCGACCAAATCTCAATCGAAGAGGGGGAGCACTCGATTCTCGGTCTTGAGAATACCATCAAAGGGCGATGGAGCCATAAGATGCTCGATATGGAAGAAGGGATGGGAATCGAATTCTCAATGCCGCTTCGATCGTACTTGAAACTGGCTGGAAGCAAAGCCAATTTGGAATTGGTCAAGCAGTATCGATTGTTGCCGGCAAAGCCGGTTCCAGGGCAAAACGATCCGAGTACGCGGGCACATCACTTGGAACTCACCGTTATCGTGCGAAACCTTGATGACGAGATGCATATGGTGGCAATTCGTCAAGAAGGTCTAAACGGTATTTCCCTCGAGGGCTGGTGGTACCCTACGAAAATATCCCCTTTCTTTTTTAGTGCTGCCGGCGCCCGCGACGTGATCGTCAGCGACGGACTACAGAGCCACTCGCTGCACACCACTCGAACCATTGTTTCCAACGCGATCAGTTTTCCAGCCGATCCGGAGATGCTGCTGTTTGGACCCGCACACGGTGCTGCCAAAAGAAACGTTAACTACATAGGCTTGGACACGCAAACCTTCACCGCAGCCATGTTGGCCAGCCCGAGTGAACCGACATCGATGCAAAACTTAAAGCGGGCCAAAGCGGTTGTTCTAAATACAGACTATTCTGACGCAAATAAATTGCCTTCGTCCAAACAGCAAGCGGCGAACATCGGATTCTGGTTTGAATCCGATTCTGCCAAGATCGCTCCCAAAGGAGAATGGAAACAAGCGTATCAGATTTTCGCCGGCCCCAAGGATCCTGAACTCCTTTCGGCTTACAAGCTTAACGAAGCGATTGAATACGGTTGGCATATTTTTGGCTTCTTCGCCAAACGCCTTGGTTACATATTGCATTTCTTCTTTTGGCTGACCAGCAACTTCGGTGTTGCCATCATCATGCTGACCGTGTTGGTGCGTTCCTGCATGTTTCCAGTGAGCCGCATGATGGCGCTCAATGCACAGAAGATGCAAACGGTGCAGCCTCAATTGGCCAAGCTCAAAGAAGCGCTCAAAGACGATCCTCGCAAGATGATGGCCGCTCAACAAATGCTGATGAAGAAGGCGGGGATCAACCAGTTTGCAGGCTGCTTGCCCGCGTTGATCCAGCTGCCAATCGTTATCGGATTGTATCGATGCGTCTCCGTCGACGTTGGGCTTCGCCAGCAATCCTTGTTCGCAGGTTCGGACTGGTGCTCGAATCTGGCTGGACCAGACATGTTCTTGGACTGGCATTCGTGGATGCCGGAATTGATCGCCGGTCGTGGCTCGGGGTGGTTTGGCCCTTATCTCAACATCCTGCCCATCGTCACGATTACGTTGTTCATCATCCAGCAAAAGGTGCTGATGCCCAAGGCAACGGACGAGCAAACTCGGGTAGCTCAACAAATGATGATGGTCATGACGATCATGATGGGGGTGCTATTCTTCAAGGTTCCGGCCGGTCTATGTATCTACTTTATTACGTCCTCGACCTGGTCTCTGATCGAACGGTTTTTGATCAAGAAATTTACGCCGAAGTCGAGCGGTGGTTCTGGCAGTGGCGTCGGCGGAGATGGTGGCGGGAATCTACCAGACAATGTTGTGAATGAGATTCTCTCGACCTTGGCAAAGTCGGGAACGCAACAACAACCACAGCGTGCTGCAACATCGTCCTCCAATAGCGATCGGCCCAAGATGAAGGCGACGAAGCCACCCGAAACGCTTGCCGACTTGTTCCCGAATTGGTTCGGGAAGAAGGCCGAGACAAATTCTACGGACGGCGACAAACCCAAGCGTCCTTCTTCTCCGCCACCTGAGCGTGGCAATAAGAAGAAGAAACGTTGATGTGAGTTTTTGGCTCGAGTTAAATCAAAATGCCGACACAGATCAACGCGAAGAGGAACTTCTTGGTCTGCAATGTCGTCGTGGCGACGCTATTCATATGGGGCAACCTGACACTTCCAAGCGAATTTTGGGTCTATGATCGGCTACTATCCACGCCAATGTGCTTGGAGTATTTTCTGGTTGGCGTGCTGGCGTCGGAAGTCGTCATTGTAGGTGTCTACACCTCGTTTTGTCGGGCGTTTTATGTCGTCCGGTGGGCCTGGTCCATCCTTACCGCAGTTGTTTGTTCGATGCTGCTTTACCTAGGAATTTATCTTGCGGAAATCGGAGAACTTAATGATTCAGAAATGCTCAGAATACCAATCTTGGCTTACGCACTTGTCGGCAATTTAGTGACGATCGGCGTTGGTACGTGTGTTCGATGGCTAAGTGGTCTCAACTTGACGCTAGAGTCTAATTCGGACGAGAAGCCTGCTGACAAGAGTTTTGACTTGCTGTTTCTCTTTAAGCTAACTTTCGCCATCGCTATCTTGGTGTTGGTTTTCAAAATGTTCACTTTTCGCATTCCCGAGGATTGGGATCTAAGAACCGTTGTGGTGATTGTATTCCACGCAGCCATGCACATTTTGCTGTGCACAGCGCTCATGCTCTGTTCCTTGCTCATTTCAATGACAAGTTGGAACCGCAAAATGGGTTTTGCAATACTTGGAGTATTGATCGTTTTAGGTACGCTTCCGCTGGTGCTGGTTTTCCAGATGATAATAGGAACCTCGTATAGCTTTGGGCGATGGTGGCTGGAGTCCCAGGCGTTTTTTCTTGGCTTTACATGTTCGTTACTGGTCGTATTCAGCATGTGGCGTCGGGCTGGGTTGCGATTGGTGCGGCCAAATGCTCACAACGGCCTCGAGCCGCTTGGTGTACGCCCCGATGGGCTTGTCCCATCGGACGTAACGGTTCGCGGCTAGAAACAACCGAATAAGGTGTTTTCCGGAATATGATCCGTTCTAGAGCATCTTGGAAATTTATATAGGCTTGGAGCGAGAACTATGTCGTCTCAATGACGTTCTAGAATCCGGGCCGCGTACGCAATCGTCGCGGAGCGACGAGCGACAATGTCGCCCTTCGCTCCGAGACTGACATTTTTTGGGTTAGCGGTAATTGCAGTATTTTTTTGAAGCGCTATAAAAGTGGCATGAACACCACCCCAAACAAATTGCCCCCGGAAATTCGCT